>NZ_JBQEMM010000002.1:0-407173 GCF_053470025.1 Arthrobacter sp. CP30 | reverse complement strand
CCGCCGCCCCCTCCGCCGCACCGGGTCCCACGGGGACCGCACCCGCCTCCGCAACGCCGTCGGCGTCTGCTGCCCCGGGCGACGCCCCGTCGCCGTCCGCCTCACCGAGCCCCTCGGTCGCCGTGCCGACCGCCGGTGGTCCCTGCACGGCGGCGCAGCTGACCGGTGCGGTGGAGGACCAGCTCGGTGGCGGTGCCGCGGGCAGCGTCTACCGCACACTCGTCCTCACCAATGCCTCCGACCGGGAGTGCACCGTCCAGGGGTACCCGGGCGTCTCCTACGTGGACGCGGCGGGCACGCAGATCGGAGCTCCCGCGGAGCGCGACGGGACGGCGGCGGCCGCCGTCACCCTCGCGCCGGGAGCCTCCGCGAGCACCACCCTCCAGCAGACCAACGCCGAGAACTACGGGGCGGACTGCGGCATCACGCAGGCCGCGGGTGTACGCGTGTACCCCCCGGGCGCGACCGACTCGCTCGTCCTGCCGCAGGACATCCCGGCGTGCTCGGCAGCGTCGATCGTGCTCATGCGGGTGGGAACACTGCAGCCCGCGTCCTAGCTGCTGCAGGAGGGCCGCCCCGGGGCCGGTTCGACGGCTGCTGCCGGCCCGTCTCCCGCAGGCGCCACGCCGCGAAGCCGATGAGCGCGGCGGTCGACAGGGCGAGGACCAGCGTCAGCCACGGCCGGTCGGCGACGATCGACGCGAGCCCGAGGACGGCTGTGGCCACCCCGGCGGTCACCATGACGCGCCCCCGCTCCAGCAGCCCGTACATCGCGAGGCCGATCCCCAGGACCACCCACGCACCCAGGCCGTGGAACGCCGCCACGGCCCCGCCGAGCAGCGCCCCGAGCTCGACCACGACGGCAAGGACCAGGTAGGCGCCCGTCCGGGCGCTGATCGCCGGCGGGTGACGGATGAGCCAGGGGGCCGTCACGAGGACGAGCACGAGCGTGCTCACGACGATATAGGCCGCGATCCGGCCGGTGTCGCCGTCGACCAGGACCGCGGCGACCGCCCCGCCGAGGAAGAGCACGCCGATCGCGGCCACTGGCACCCAGTTGTTCGACAGGTGTCCGGCATCTCCCGGTCGCTGCGCTCTGCCTGCTCCGGCCGTCATGCCCTGCTCCCGTCAGCCGTTCCGTCCAGCCCTTCGTCGAAACCTACTGCGCGCCACCCCCGTTCCGCGGCAGCCCCGCGGTGCGGCGGACGGCGCATCCGCGGAAGGCCCGAGTGTCGGTGCGCTGGGGCATGATGATGGGGTGACGACGCCGGTGCTGACGAGGTTCACCCCCGCGACCCATGAGTGGTTCGCCGGGGCGTTCGCCGAGCCCACGCCGGCGCAGGAGGGCGCGTGGTCCGCGATCTCCGCGGGCTCCAACGCCCTCGTCGTCGCCCCGACCGGCTCGGGCAAGACCCTCGCGGCGTTCCTTTGGGCCCTCGATCGGCTCATCGCCTCGGGCGAGGGGAGTGGCGATGCCGACGAGGACGCCCCCGAGGTACCGGCGAAGGGCCGGAAGGCCCCACCGAAGAAGCCGAAGCGCACCACGCGCGTCCTCTACATCTCACCCCTGAAAGCGCTCGGCGTCGACGTCGAGCGGAATCTCCGCGCGCCCCTGATCGGCATCACGCAGACCGCGAAGCGCCTCGGGCTGCCCGCCCCGAGCATCACGGTGGGCGTCCGTTCGGGCGACACGCCGCAGGCCGAGCGGCGGGCCATGCTGACGCGTCCGCCGGACATCCTCATCACCACGCCCGAATCACTGTTCCTGATGCTCACGTCGAAGGCGCGGGAGACGCTGATGGAGGTGGACACCGTCATCATCGACGAGGTCCACGCCGTCGCCGGCACCAAGCGCGGCGCGCACCTCGCCGTATCCCTCGCCCGCCTCGACGCACTGCTGGACAAGCCCGTGCAGCGCATCGGCCTGTCCGCCACCGTGGAGCCGAAGGAGACGGTGGCGCGCTTCCTCTCCGGGAACGCACCGGTGGAGATCGTCGCACCGCCGTCGAAGAAGCAGTGGGACCTGACGGTCACGGTGCCGGTGGAGGACATGACGGAACTCGGCGGGGCCGTGGCCACGGGGGACGACGACGGCGACTCCGTGCCCCAGGCCAGCATCTGGCCGCACGTCGAGGAGAAGATCGTCGACCTGATCGGCCAGAACCGGTCCACGATCGTGTTCGCCAACTCGCGCCGGCTCGCCGAGCGGCTCACCGCGCGGCTCAACGAGATCCACGCGGAGCGCCTCGAGCGTGACGCCGTGTGGGCTGCCGGCGGCGCCCCCGAGGCGACGGCGGCGTCCTCCTCCGCCCAGCCCTATGCCCACACCACCGCGACACCGGCGCAGATGATGGCGCAGGTCGGCCAGAGCACCGGCGCCGAACCGCTGCTGGCGCGCGCCCACCACGGCTCGGTGTCGAAGGACCAGCGTGCCCTCATCGAGGACGACCTCAAGTCCGGGCGCCTGCGCTGCGTGGTCGCGACGAGCTCCCTGGAGCTCGGGATCGACATGGGCGCGGTGGACCTCGTGGTGCAGGTCGAGTCGCCGCACTCCGTGGCGAGCGGACTGCAGCGCGTCGGGCGCGCGGGGCACCAGGTGGGCGAGGTGTCGCAGGGCGTCCTGTTCCCCAAGCACCGCGGAGATCTCGTCAACACGACCGTGACGGTGGAGCGCATGCTCGCCGGGCAGATCGAGCCCCTGTACATCCCCACCAATCCCCTGGACATCCTGGCCCAGCAGACCGTCGCGGCAGCAGCGCTGGGCACCATCGACGTCGAGGAGTGGTTCGACGTCGTCCGCGCATCGGCCCCGTTCGCCACCCTCCCCCGCTCGGCCTTCGACGCGACCCTCGACCTCCTCGCCGGCCGGTACCCCTCCGACGAGTTCGCCGAGCTCCGGCCCCGCATCATCTGGGACCGCGTCGAGGGGACCATCACGGGCAAGCCCGGAGCGCAGCGCCTCGCCGTCACGTCCGGCGGCACCATCCCCGACCGCGGGCTCTTCGGCGTCTTCCTCGTGGGCTCCGAGGGCGAGGGCCCCCGCGCGGGCGGGCGCCGCGTCGGTGAACTCGACGAGGAGATGGTCTACGAGTCCCGCGTCGGAGACGTCTTCGCGCTCGGCGCCACGAGCTGGCGCATCGAGGAGATCACGCACGACCGCGTGCTCGTGTCCCCGGCGTTCGGCCAGCCGGGCAAGCTGCCCTTCTGGAAGGGCGACTCCCTCGGCCGGCCGGTGGAACTGGGCCGCGCCCTCGGCGCCTTCAACCGGGAGATGTCCGGGAGCACGCCCGAGAAGGCGCAGGAACGGTGCGAGAGGATCGGTCTCGACGCCTGGGCGGCGGGGAACCTCATCACGTACCTGACCGAGCAGCGCGAGGCCACCGAGGTGGTCCCGAACGACCGCACGCTCGTCGTCGAGCGTTTCCACGACGAACTCGGCGACTGGCGCGTGGTGCTCCACAGCCCGTTCGGCATGCCCGTGCACGCCCCCTGGGCCCTCGCCGTCGGCGCACGGCTCGAGCAGCGGTACGGCATGGACGGGTCCGCCATGGCCTCCGACGACGGCATCGTGCTGCGGGTGCCGCTCATGGACGACGAACCACCGGGCGCCGATCTCTTCCTGTTCGACGCGGAGGAACTGGACGGGATCGTGACCGCAGAGGTGGGCGGCTCCGCACTCTTCGCCTCGCGGTTCAGGGAGTGTGCCGCGCGGGCCCTGCTCCTGCCGCGCCAGAACCCGAGCAAGCGCACCCCGCTGTGGCAGCAGCGCCAGCGTTCCGCCCAGCTGCTCGACGTCGCCAAGAAGTACCCGACCTTCCCGATCGTGCTCGAGACCGTGCGTGAGTGCCTGCAGGACGTCTACGACCTCCCGGCGCTGAAGGACCTCGCCGCATCGCTGGAGCGCCGGGAACTCCGGATCGTTGAGGTCACCACGCAGCAGCCCTCGCCGTTCGCCCGGTCCATGCTGTTCGGGTACGTCGCCTCGTTCCTCTACGAGGGAGACTCGCCGCTGGCCGAACGCCGGGCCGCGGCCCTGTCCCTCGACCCGACCCTCCTCAACGAACTGCTGGGCCGCGCGGAACTGCGCGAGCTGCTCGACGCCCGGGTCATCGCCGAGACGGAGCTGGAGCTGCAGCGCCTGAAGGCGGACCGGCGGGCCCGCGGGCTCGAGGGCGTCGCCGACCTGATCCGCATCCTCGGGCCCCTCACCGTCGGGGAGATCGCCGAGCGGCTCGACGCACCCGCCGGCACCACGGCACCGGCCGACGGTGCCGGAGCCACGCCGATCCGTGACGACGCCGGCGCCGGGGACGCCACCGCCAGGGACGCCACCGCGGGGGACCCCGCCGCGGCGGGCGACCCGGGCGAGGGCGCACCGCTCCGCGGTACGGCGTCGGTGGACCTCGTCCGGCAGCACGTCGCCGTCCTCGTCAAGGCCAACCGCGCGCTCACCGTGAACATCGCCGGAGTCGAGCGGATCTCCGCCGTCGAGGACGCCGCCCGCCTGCGCGACGCCATCGGCGTCCCCCTGCCGATGGGCATCCCGCTGGCGTTCATCGAGCCGGTCGCGGATCCGCTCGGCGACCTCGTGGGCCGCTATGCCCGCACGCACGGTCCCTTCACCGCCGCCGAGGCGGCGGCCCAGCTGGGCCTCGGTGTCGCCGTCGTCACGGGATCGCTGCAGCGCCTCGCCGGCGCCGGGCGCGTGGTCGAGGGGGAGTTCCGGCCCGCGGAATCGGTCCCCGTCCTCGACATCTCCGCGGACTCGGGTGCCGCTCCGGGCACCATCACCCTCCACGCGCCGGCCTCCAGCGAGTGGTGCGACGTCGAGGTGCTGCGCCGCCTCCGCCGCAGGTCGCTCGCGGCGCTGCGCCAGGAGGTCGAGCCCGTCGACCCGACCGCCTACGGCAGGTTCCTGCCTGCCTGGCAGCACATCGGGTCGGGCCTGCGGGGACTCGACGGCGTGGTCACCGTGATCGACCAGCTCTCCGGCGTCCCGATCCCCGCCTCGGCGTGGGAGCCCCTGATCCTCGCCCAGCGCGTGGCGAACTACACCCCGGCCATGCTCGACGAGCTGACCGCGACGGGCGAGGTCGTCTGGTCGGGGGCCGGGTCGCTCGCCGGGAACGACGGCTGGATCGCCCTGCACCTGGCCGAGAACGCACCCCTCACGCTGCGCCCCGACCCGGCCTTCGAGCCCACGTCGCTGCACTCCGCGCTGATGGATCTGCTGGCCGGCGGTGGCGGCTACTTCCTCCGGCAGCTGACCAACCTGCTCGATGTCCAGGAGGCCACCTCGGACACCGCCGTCGTCACCGCATTGTGGGACCTCGTGTGGGCGGGCCGCATCAGCAATGACACCTTCACGCCGGTGCGCTCGCTGCTGGCCAACGGGAAGACGGCCCACAAGCAGCGCCCCGTCCCGGCACGCGCCCGCACCTCGCGGGCGGGGCGGCTCGGCCGCGCCCCGGGGAAGTCCCTGACGGGCGCCTCCATGCGCCTCAGTGCGGCAGCCGAGGACGGCGGGGCGGGCGGCTACCAGCGGCCCACGCCTCCCCTGGCCGCGGGCCGCTGGAACATGCTGCCCGCGGTGGAGGCCGAGACGACGCTCCACGCGCATGCCACCGCCGAGCTCCTGCTCGACCGCTACGGCGTGGTCACGCGCGGCGCCGTCGGCAACGAGGGCATCCCGGGCGGATTCGGCCTCATGTACAAGGTGCTGGCGCGGCTCGAGGAGATGGGCCGGTGCCGACGCGGCTACTTCATCGAGCACCTCGGTGCGGCGCAGTTCGCCGTACCGGCGACGGTGGACCGCCTGCGGTCCTTCAGCGCCGACAACCAGCTGCCCACGGCCCAGGACGTGCTGGGCGGTGAGGCCGCGCCCCTGAACGCCGTCGCCCTGGCCGCCACGGATCCCGCGAACCCCTACGGGGCGGCCCTCAGCTGGCCGCAGGCGGACGGCGGGCACCGTGCCGGGCGGAAGGCCGGCGCGCTGGTGGTACTCGTGGACGGAGCTCTGGCCCTCTACGTCGAACGGGGCGGCAAGACCCTCCTGACGTTCACCGAGGATGCCCTGGTCCTCCGTGCCGCGGCGCTGGCCCTCGTGCTGATCATCCGGCGCGGCGCCGCGGACAAGATGGCACTCGAGAAGGTGAACGGCGGCGAGATCCTCGACACGGACATCGGGCGCGCGCTCGCCGACGCCGGTTTCTACACCACACCGAAGGGACTGAGGATCCGTGCCTGAGGGGGACACCGTCTGGCGGGCGGCCCGTGAACTGCACCGGGCACTCGCGGGCCGGGTGCTGACGCGCTGCGACGTCCGCGTGCCGAAGTTCGCCACCGTCGACTTCACGGGGGACACCGTCCAGGAGGCCGTGTCCCGCGGGAAGCACCTGCTGATCCGTGGCGGCGGGGACGACGGCTGGGACATCCACTCCCACCTGAAGATGGAGGGGCTCTGGCACGTCTACGCTCACGGCGAGAAGTGGCGGCGCCCCGCCTTCAAGGCGCGGTGCATCCTCGAGACGGAGGACGCCGTCGTCGTCGGCTTCGAACTCGGCTTCCTGCGGGTGATCTCGCGTGCGGAGGAGGACGACGCCGTCGGGTACCTCGGACCGGACCTCCTGGGGCCGGACTGGGATCCGGACGAAGCGCTTCGGCGGCTCCGCGACCAGCCCGAGCGGCCCATCGGGCTCGCCCTGCTCGACCAGCGGAACCTCGCCGGGATCGGCAACGTGTACCGGTGCGAGCTGTGCTTCCTCGCCGGGGTGCATCCGCTGACCCCCGTGGGCGAGGTACCCAATCTGCCGCGCATGGTCGAGCTGTCCAAGAAGCTGCTGGAGGCGAACAAGGCCCGCAGCACCCGGGCGACCACGGGCCAGCTCCGCGGCAACACGCTCTGGGTCTACGGCCGGTCCCGCCGCGGCTGCCTGCGCTGCGGCACGCCCGTGGCGCTGGAGCAGCTCGGGGACAGGGAGACCGAACTCCGCGAGCTCTACTACTGCCCGCACTGCCAGCCCTGGGTGGAAGCACCCGCGGGAGCGGCACTACCCTGACGGGATGAGTCACCACCGGATGGACCACCACGGGCAGGTCACGCCCTGATGGCGATGCGCTCTCCCCTGCCCGTGCGCAACGGCGTCAATGCCACGCGGCTGCGGCTCCCGGCGGAGGGCCCGTGGGAGACGGCCCTCGACTACATCCTCGACCGCTTCGACCACGTCGACCCCGACGGCATCGGCGAGCGCTTCGACCGCGGCGAGGTCGTGGCGCTCGGAGGCGAGGTGCTGACGCGCACCACCCCGCTCGGCGAGCACACCTTCGTCTGGTACTACCGCGAACTGCCCGTCGAGGAACGGCTCCCGGTCGAGCTGTCGATCCTCCACCAGGACGAGCGGCTGCTCGTCGTCGACAAACCACACTTCCTGCCGACCACTCCGGGCGGCATGTACGTGGCGGAATCGGCCCTGGTCCGCCTCCGGGTGGAGCTCGGCCTGCCGGACCTGATCCCCATGCACCGCCTGGACAGGATGACGGCGGGCGTCCTGATGTTCGCCGTCGACCCCGCGACGCGGGGCGCCTACCAGTTGCTGTTCGAGAACCGGCGCATCAGCAAGGAATACCGGGCCGTCGCGCCCGTCCGCCCGGAGCTGGGCCTGGACACGGCCCCGCTGGACGTCCGGAGCAGGATCGTGAAGTCGCGCACCTACCTCCTGGCGCAGGAGGTGGAGGGACCCGCGAACACGCACACGACCGTCAGCCTCCTGGACGAGCGGGCGGGGCGCGGGCTGTACCGCCTACAGCCGCACACGGGCAAGACGCACCAGCTCCGGCTGCACATGGCCTCTCTCGGGCTGGGGATCATCAACGACCCGTTCTACCCCGTGCTGCATCCGCAGGCTCCGGACGACTACGCGCGGCCCCTGCAACTCCTCGCCCACAGCATCGCGTTCACCGATCCGGTGGACGGCACCGAGCGGGCCTATGCCTCACGACTGGGCCTCGCCGAGTTCGCCCGATAGCCACGGACCGGGCGCGAGACGGCGGTCCACACAGGGGTGCTGGGCGGTAGATTTACAGGGTGGACCTGCCCGGCACGGACATCCCATCACCGCTCTACCTCCTCGTCATGTTCGCCGTGATCGTCGTGGACGTGATCATCCCCGTCGTGCCCTCGGAACTCCTCGTCATCGGCGCCGGCACCATGTCGGCGCACGGCCTGCTCTTCCTCCCGTTCGCGGTCGTCGTGGCCTTCGCCGGGAGCTGGGCGGGCGACGTCGCCCTCTTCCTGCTCTTCCGCCGCAGGCTGACGCACTTCCTCGACCGGTTCCGCTGGGGACGATCCATCCACCGCGGGCTGCGCAACGTCATCGAGAAGGCCGGCAGCTCCCCCACGTACGCGGCCGTCGTCGCGGTCCGGTTCCTCCCGGGCGGCCGCACGGCCAGCGTGGCGGTCGCCGGGATCGCCGAGCTGCCCCTGCGCCCCTTCATGCTCGCTGCCGCCGGCGGCAGCGTGCTGTGGACGGCATGGCTCGTAGGCCTGGGGTTCGTGGCAGGAGCGTCCACGGGCCTGCCCGCAGGGGTGAGCGCCCTGCTCGGAATGGCGGTCGGTACGCTGGTGGGAGCCATCACGGCGGCAATCCTCGCCCTGAAGAAACACCGGAAGGCCAAAACGACGCATGAGCACCCCGAGAAACCCGGGTCCGACGCTCCCTGAGAAGCCGGCGGGGCCGCCGAGGATCGTGCAGGAGAGCCCCGCGCCCGAGCTGCCCTCGGACACCGCGAGCGTCCTCGAACGGCTCAAGGCAGCGCAGCCCCGGGTTGTTCCCGCGACGAGCGACGATTCCGCGGCTCCACGGTCCGCCGGCTCCGATCCTGCGAAGGGCACATCGGCGACCACCGGCGCAGGAACCCCGGAGTCCACGCGCTCCGGCTCCGGCACCGCCTCCGTTGCCGCCACGGACGCCGGCTTTGCCAGGACGGACCGCACCGCTGCCACTGCCGACGGCGCCGACAAGGACGACAAGGCCGACAAGGGGAAGGCGCGGATCCCGGCGGACACGAGCGCCACGGACGGCACGCCCTCCACGGCCGCCGGCGAACGGCGGCGGGTCGCGGCAGAGGCGGCACGGACCGCGGCGGTGAGGGCCCGCCGTGCCGCAGGGGTGACCGGACGGACGATCGGTCGCAGCGGTGTCGCTACCGGTAAGGCGATCAGCCAGGGCAGCGCCACGGCCGGCAAGGCCATCGGTCGCGGCAGCACAGCGACGATCCGGCACATCGGCGCCTGGGACGCCGACGTCGTCCGGCAGGCAGCCGTGACGCTCTGCGCGATCGCCTGCATCCTGGGTTCGGCGGCCGGGGTCGGCGCCTTCGGCGGCCCGTCGATCAGGGATGCGGCAGGAGGCCTGTTCTCCCCCGACGCGACGCTCCTGGCGCCGTCGTCGTCGGCCTTCTCGATCTGGAGCGTGATCTACGCGGGGCTCGTGGCCTACACGGTGTTCCAGTGGTTCCCGTCGCAGCGGCGCACCGGACGCCAACGGCGTCTCGGCTGGACCGTTGCGGCCTCGATGCTGCTGAACCTCGCATGGATCCTGAGTGCCCAGGCCGGCGGGCTCACGGTGAGCCTCGTCGTCATCATGCTGCTGTTCTTCACGCTCCTGGCAGCCGTGCGCACCCTGAACTCCCATCCCACCCAGACACGGGTGGAGGGAGCGCTCGTGGATGCGCCGATCGGCCTGTATCTCGGCTGGGTGCTGCTGGCGGCCGGAGCGAATGCAGCGGCGTTCTTCACCGCCGGACGCTTCGACCTCTTCGAGTGGCAGGGCACCACCTGGGCGATCGTCGGTATCGCCGCGATCCTCCTGACGGCGGCCGTCATCTGCTCCACCGATCGCGGCCGGCTGTCGGTCGCCGCGGCCACGTCATGGGGTCTGCTGTGGATCGCCGTCGAGCGGGCACTGGCTGAGCCGCCCTCGCTGGCCGTGGCACTCGCCGCGGCCCTCGCGATCTTCCTGCTCCTCATCACCGCCGGTTCCCGCCGGCACCGCGTCGATCACGCCTACCGACGC
The DNA here is from genome assembly GCF_053470025.1 of Arthrobacter sp. CP30. NCBI lineage: Bacteria > Bacillati > Actinomycetota > Actinomycetes > Micrococcales > Micrococcaceae > Arthrobacter > Arthrobacter sp. CP30. Next base: position 397,100 of record NZ_JBQEMM010000002.1, on the reverse strand, counting down.
TGGTTGCGGGCCGAGGAGGACGCCCTCCGCGACCCGATCGACCTGCTGGGCGACGACGACTACGAGGACTCACGCTCCTAGGACGCGAGCCCTCCCGCTTGTTGAGCACCCCCACGCCGGGGTGCTGTGACCGGCCGCGTCCGACCAGTCCCACGAGCTCGCGCCCTGCGAGGGACAGGCGATCCCGGCACACCTGAGGCGCCGCCCCGACGGGTGCGACGCCTCGACCGGCTGCCTCGGGATGCCGGTGCGCCTACCCCTGGCCCTGCTCACCGACGGTGACGGCGATCTTGCCGCGGATGTGGCCGTCCATGCTGCTGCGGAAGGCATCGGCGGCCCGCTCCAGCGGGAAGCTCTCCGCGAGCACCGGCGTGACGCTGCCCGCCTCGACGAGTTCCGTCAGGGCGAGGAGATCCGCCGGGTTCGGGCGGACGAAGATGTAGCGCCCGCCCCGGTCCTTGACCTCGGCGTCGGCGACGGAGGCGATCCGCTCCGGGGACTTCAGGTGCTCCAGGGAAGCGACCCAGTCCTCGCCGCCCACGAAGTCGACGACGGCGTCGAGCCCTTCCGGCGCTGCCTCGGCGAGGCGCTCCGCGAGCCCTTCCCCGTAGGTCAACGGCTCCGCACCCAGGGAACGCAGGAACTCGTGGTTCTTCTCGGACGCGGTGGCCAGCACCCGGGCGCCCCACGCCGTCGCGATCTGGATGGCATAGGTCCCCACGCCACCGGCTCCGTTGTGCACCAGGACGGTCTCACCCTCACCGACACCGACGGCCTGCAGCGACTGATAGGCGGTGAGCCCGGCCAGCGGCATGGTCGCCGCCTCCGCCCAGGAGATGTTCCGCGGTTTGCGGGCGAGCGTCCGCACCGGAGCGGCGACCTGCTCGGCGAAGGTGCCGAGCCCCACGGTGTCGATGCGGACGTACCCGATCACCTCGTCACCGGCCTCGAACTCGGTGACGGACGGTCCGGGCTGCACCACGACGCCGGCCACGTCCCAGCCCGGGATCACGGGGAAGGAGGTGGGCAGGGCCGCATCCAGATACCCGGCGGTGATCTTCCAGTCCACGGGGTTCACGGATGAGGCCCGCACGTCGACGAGCACCGAGTCCGGCCCCACCTTCGGGTCCGGCTGCTCGCCGTACTGCAGGACGTCGGGATCGCCGTACTTCTCGTAAAAGACTGCCTTCATGGTGCTCCTCCTGCTCGTCCGGTCGCTGCCGGCGGTGTTCGGGTTCCGAAGGCGGCAACCGACCACTCCCGGCCGCTATTCCGTCGAGCACGCTGTGCCGGTCGACGGGCACGGGAGGAACCAGGGACGCGGAGGCACCGATAGAGGGGCCCGCACCGGGCGCGTAGGCGCCGGCAGAGGGGCACGAGCCGGGTACGCAGGACGCCCACCCACCGGCAGAACCCCGCCGAGCCGGGTCAGCCCGTGTTGCGCATCCCCGCGGCCACACCGTTGATGGTGATGAGCATGGCCCGCTGGAGCCGACCATCGGGCTGTCCGCCGTCGGCCTCCGCCCGCACGCGGCGCAGCAGCTCGACCTGGAGGTAGGAAATCGGGTCGAGGTACTGGTCCCGCACGGCGAGGGACCGCTTGAGCACCGGCTGGTCGTCGAGGAGCTCCTGCTCCCCCGTGAGGTGCCGGATCTCGGCGAGCGTCAGCTCGTACTCCGCCCGGATCACGCCGAAGAGGTGCTGGAGTTCCGCCGGGACCAGCGCCTCCACGTAGTGCGCGGCGATCTCCAGGTCGGTCTTCGCGAGGGTCATCTCGACGTTGGAGACCACGGTGCGGAAGAAGTGCCAGCGCTCCAGCATCTCGGACAGCAGGCCCTCGTGGCCCGCCTCGCGGGCGGCACGCAGCCCGGACCCGACGCCGAACCAGCCCGGGACGATCTGCCGGGACTGCGTCCAGCCGAATACCCACGGGATGGCGCGGAGGCCGCCGAGGCCGCTGCCCGAATCGGGGCGCTTCGACGGACGAGAGCCGATGTTCAGCGAACCCAGTTGCTCCACCGGCGTCGAGGCGAGGAAGTAGGCGGGCAGGTCCTGATGGTCGATCAGCGAGCGGTACCGCGAGAACGCGGCATCCGACACGGTCTCCATGACCTCCGCCCAGCGCCCGCGATCATCCTCGGACGTGCGTGGTGTCCGGTGCAGCGCCGAGCCCTGCATCACGGCGGCGAGGGAGAGTTCGAGGTTCTCGCGGGCCAGTGCCGGCAGCGAGTACTTGTCGCTGATGACCTCGCCCTGCTCGGTGAACTTGATCTCCCCCTCGAGGACGCCGTTCGGCTGCGCGAGGATGGCGTCGTACGTGGGACCGCCCCCGCGGCCCACCGATCCGCCTCGCCCGTGGAAGAGCCGGAGGCGGACGCCGTGCTTGGCTGCGACGTCGCGCAGGCGCCGCTGCGTCTTGTGGATCTCCCAGAGGCTGGTCAGCACCCCGGACTCCTTGTTGGAATCGGAGTACCCGAGCATGACCTCCTGCAGGTCACCCCGCAGGCGGACCACCTCGCGGTAGGTCGGATCGGACAGCAGGGTGTCCACGATCTCGGCGGAGACGCGCAGCTCGTCCACGGTCTCCAGCAGCGGCGCGAAGCCGATCTTCGCGAACGCGCCCGAGTCCGGTCCGCCGGATCCGTCCCCGACGACGTCGACCAGTCCTGCCTCGCGTGCGAGCACCACGGGCGCCAGGACGTCGTCCGCCCCACGGGTCATGGACACGATGTAGGTCTCGATGACGTCGGGGCCATAGGTGCGCAGGGCCGAGGCGATCTCACGGAAGACGTCGAAGGTACGGCGTGCGCCGTCGTCGAGCGGTGGGTTGACCGTCGCGAGCGGGCGCCGGGAGGCGAGTTCACGGGACAGTGCCTGGAGGCGGCCCTCGCGGTCGAGCTCCAGATAGGGCACGTCCAGTTCGCCCAGCCGGTCGGTCAGCTGCGCGACGACGTCGTGATGCATGTCGGCGTGCTCACGGACGTCGAGTGTGGCGAGGTGGAGACCCACCGAGGAGATGACGCGCGACGCTGTCGCGAGGGCGCCGTCGGCCGCGAGGCCCGCTGCGTGCTGCCGCAGCGAGTCCCCCACGAGCGCGAGGTCCGCAACGATCTGCGCGGCGTCGAGGTAGTCGCGCCCCGGTTCGTGCGCCGTCTGGTTCTGCACCCGGGCCGCGGTGTTGAGCAGCTTCGCCTTCACGCAGGTGAGCTTCAGCCGGTAGGGCTCCTGCGCGTTCAGTTCCAGGACGCGCTTGTCGAGCCGCGGGAGGTTCGCGAGGTCGCGCCCGATCGACGCGGTCAGTTCCCCGGACGCCCCGACGATCGCCGTGGACGAGGACAGCGACGAGATGAGCCGGTCGATGAAATGGATGGAGATACGGACGGCCTGCTGGTTCTGGATCTGGAGGATCTCGCGGGTCACCGCGGCCGTGACGTTCGGATTGCCGTCGCGGTCCCCACCGATCCACGAGCCGAATCGCAGCGGCGCCCCAGCGGCCGGCAGGGTGACCCCGTGCTGCGCCAGGAGGTCAGAGAGGTCCTCGAGCAGTTCGGGCATGGAGGTCGTGAGGATGTCCCCCAGGTAGTACATGGCGTTGCGCGCCTCGTCGATGGGCGTGGGCCGCACCTGCCGCAGCTCGTCGGTCTGCCAGATCAGGTCGATCACCTCGGCGAGCCGCCGGTCCTGCCGCCGGCGCTGCTGCGATCCCTCCGCACCGGTCTCCGCGAGGACGTCGGAGAGGCGCCGGAGCTTGTCGAGCACGGAGCGGCGCGAGGCCTCGGTGGGGTGTGCCGTGAAGACGGGGCGGACATCCAGTTCCTGCACGACGGCGGCGAGCGCTTCCGGGCCGGCGTCGGAGGCGATGCGCGAGACCGTCTGCGCCAGCCACCCGTCTTCCTCCGACCGCGTGCGGAGTCCCCGTACACGGTGCACCTGCTCGGCCGCGTTGGCGAGGTGGAAGTAGGCGGCGAAGGCGCGCACCAGCTCTGTTGCCCGGTCGATCGGCAGGGCCGCGAGGAGGTCGCGTACCTGCCCGGCGAGCGCGGCCCGCTCCCCGGCGTCGCCCACGGTGCCCGATTCCTTCGACTGCTTGGTGAGCAGCCGGACGCGCTCCACGAGATCGAGCAGCTCCTGGCCGTGCTGCCGGACGAGCGATTCGCCGAGCAGGGTACTGACCCGGCGCACGTCGGCACGGAGATCGTGGCTGATGTCGCCGTCGGACGCACCGGACGGAGCGGTGGCACGCACGGAGGACACTTCGAGGGGCACTGTCACGACAGCCTGCTTTCAGGGCACGGAAAACGAGGCGTATGCGGCACTGGATACGACGGATTGCTGTTGGGATACTACCCAGTCATGTGGCGTGCGCCTCACCGCGTCCGTCATGTGACCCCCGGGCCGCCCTGCCGCCGCTTCGTGCACGGGGTCCGCTGACGGGCCCGGCTACGTCAGGCGAAGGCCGAGATGCCGGTCAGCGCCCGCCCGACGATCAGGCTGTTGATCTCGTAGGAGCCCTCGTAGGTGTAGACGGCCTCGGCATCCGCGAAGATCTTCGCCATCCCGTAGTCCGTCACGATCCCGTTCCCGCCGAGGATCCCTCGCCCGAGGGCCACGGTCTCCCGCATGCGCGCCGTCGTGAAGGACTTGGCGAAGGCGGCCTGGGGCATGTCCGATGCGCCCTGCTCCTGCAGCTGGGCGATGCGCGCCATGACACCGAGGCAGGCGGTCGTGTTGCCCATCATGGTGACGAGCTGGTCCTGGACGAGCTGGAAGCCCGCGATCGGCCTGCCGAACTGGTGGCGCTCCACGGCGTACTGCCGGGCGACGTCGAACGCGGCCAGTTGCTGGCCCACGGCCTGCCAGCCGACGAGGATGCGGGAGCCGAGCAGGAGCTGCCGGGTGTCGTTGAAGGTCTCGATGCCGGCGAAGCGGTCGGACTCGCCGACGCGCACGTCGGTGAGGGTGATGTCGGCGTTCTGGACGGTGCGCAGGGCGGTCTTGTTGGCGATCGTGGTGCGGGTGACGCCGGGCAGCGTGGCGTCGAGGATGAAACCGCGCACTCCCCCGGTCTCCGTGTCCCGGGCCCAGAGCAGCATGTAGTCGCAGAACGTGCCGTTGCCGATCCACCGCTTGGCGCCGTTGAGGATCCAGGAGTCGCCGTCGCGGGTGGCCGTGGTGGCCATGCCGCCGGCGACGTCGGACCCGTGCAGGGGTTCCGTCAGGGCGAACGCGCCGGTGATCCTCAGGTCCATCGCGTCCTGCAGCAGCCGGGCCTTCTGCTCCTCGCTGCCGAACATGTGCAGGGCTTCGACGAAGAGATCGTGGTGCACCATGAAGAATGTGGCGATCGAGGTGTCGGCCCGCGTCATCTCGGCGATCACGAGCCCACTGAACAGATGGCTGTAGCCCTGCTGCACCGGTGTGCTGAGGTTCAGGCCCGCGAGCTTCGGCAGGATCTCGTGCGGGAACTCGGCCCTGTTCCACCATTCGGCGCATCGCGGAGCCACCTCCTTGACCAGGAAGTCACGGACGTCCTGGAGCTTCTCGCGCTCGTGACCGGCGAGGAGGGATTCGAAACCGAGGAAATCGGCGGTGGGAAGCTGGCTCTCCATCGAGCCGTCCTTTCAATCGAGCTGAGACCGGGAGGACCTGGTGCGGCTACTTCGGCGCCATGCGGATGGCACCGTCGAGGCGGATCGTCTCGCCGTTGAGCATCTGGTTCTCGATGATGTGTGCTGCAAGCGCCGCGTACTCGACGGGCTTGCCGAGACGGGACGGGTGCGGCACCTGGGCGCCCAATGAATCCTGGGCCTCCTGGGGCAGGCCCGCCATCATGGGCGTCTCGAAGATGCCGGGGGCGATGGTGACCACGCGGATGAGCGACCGCGCGAGTTCACGCGCGATCGGGAGCGTCATGGCTGCGACCCCGCCCTTCGACGCGGCGTAGGCGGGCTGGCCGATCTGCCCGTCGAAGGCGGCGACCGACGCGGTGTTGATGATGACCCCTCGCTCGTCGGAGCCGCCGGCACCGGTGACCGTCGCCGTCCGGGCCATGGCATCCGCGGCGAGCCGGATGACGTTGAAGGTGCCCACGAGGTTGACGGTGATGACGCGGGTGAACTGCTCGAGCGGCAGGACGCCGTCGCGCCCGAGGACCTTGCCCGGCGTCGCGATTCCCGCGCAGTTGACCACGATGCGCAGCGGGCCGAGGTCCACGGCGACGTCGACGGCCGCCTGCACCTGAGCGGCGTCGGCGACATCTGCGGGGATGAACCTGACCCGCTCGCCCGAGGGGTCGAGGGTACGCGCTGCGTCGGCTCCGGCGGACTGCGGGAGGTCCACGAGGACCACCGAGGCGCCGTCGTCGACCAGCCGCCGGGCGGTGGCGAGGCCGAGTCCCGACGCACCTCCGGTGACGAGTGCCACCGATCCCCTGATGTCCATGCCGACCCTTCCGCCCGGGTGGACCGCCGTTGGTCCGTCCTCGCGCCCAGCGTACTGTGACGTGGCCCACTGCGCACCCGGCAGGGAATCCATTGCGCATCCTGCCCAATGCCGGGTGACGCCGACGTGGCTAGGGTGGTCACATGCCCATCCCCGACGACGCAGCTTCGATCACCGCGGCCGGCGTGCGGCAGCTCTTCGCGCGGCGCAGCCTGCACGTCCCCGGTACCCGGCTCGGATCCATCGCCTTCCCGCCGCCGACGAGCGCCCGCAGCCACTGGCACTACTGGTGGCAGGCCCACTTCCTGGACTGCCTCCTCGACGAGCACCTCCGAACCTCCGGCGCGGGCGAAGGCGGCGGCGCAGGCGACGGGACCGGCGCGCTGCCCGAGGCTCGCAAGCTGGCGCGCGGCATCTGGCTCCGCAACGGCGGCCGCTGGCGGAACTCCTACTACGACGACATGGCATGGCTGGCGCTCGCTCTCCAGCGCCTCGACGCCGTCGAGGGGCGACGCCGGCCACGGCGCCGGGTGCGGATCCTCGGCGCCGCACTGCGCTCGGCCCACACCGCCGAGCTCGGCGGCGGGGTCTACTGGAACACCACGCGGGACTACAAGAACACGCCCAGCACCGCGCCCGCGGCGGTGTTCTTCGCCCGCGCCGGAGAGACCGCGCGGGCGCAGGACCTGCTCGACTGGCTCCGCGACCGCCTGTTCGACGAGGACAGTGGGCTCTTCCTGGACGGGATCAAGGCCGACGGGCGTGTGGACCGGGGCCTCCACACCTACAACCAGGGCACGGTGCTCGGCGCGCTGGTCGAGGTCGGAGGGGCGGACAACCTCTCCGCCGCCGCCGATCTCGTCGGCGCCATCGCGCGAGGGGTCGCCGACGACGACGGCGTGCTGCCGCTGGCCGCGGGCGGCGATGCCGGCCTGTTCACCGGCATCCTCGCCCGGTACCTCGCCGGGGCGGCGGTCGCCGGCATCGGCCCCGCCGCCTCGGCGACGGCCCGGCGGCTGCTCGACGCGACGGCGCACCACCTGTGGGACGGCCGGCGGAACGCAGGGGGGACGCTCGTCCTCCCGCCGGTGCAGGACGGCCCGGTCAGCCTGTCGTCCCAGCTGCAGGCGTGGATGGTGCTCGAGGCTCGGTCCAAGGCCGGGTCCACCGGAACCGCCGGGGACTGACCGGCTGCGTCCCGGCCCCGGCGGTGCAAGACTGCAGGGATGGAGACCTCAGCGCGCGCCCATGACCTCGTCCTCTTCGGTGCTACCGGCTTCGTCGGCGAACTGATCGCCGGCTACCTCGCCGACCACGCCCCGGCGGACCTGCGGGTGGGACTGGCCGGCAGGTCGAGGGAGAAACTCGAGGCCGTGCGGTCGAGGCTGCCCGCTGCCGCGCACGACTGGTCCCTCATCGAGGCCGATACGGAGCACCCCGACTCGCTCGCGGCGCTGGCCGAGGGGACCCGCGTCCTCTTCACCACGGTGGGCCCCTATGCGAAGTACGGGCTGCCGGTCGTCGAGGCCTGCGCCCACGCCGGCACCCACTACGGGGACCTCACGGGAGAGGTGTCCTTCGTCCGCGAGGCCATCGACCGGTACGACGAGCGCGCGAGAACGACCGGCGCGCGGATCGTCCATGCCTGCGGGTACGATTCCGTCCCCTCCGATCTCGCGGTACTCCTCCTGCATCAGGCTGCCGAGGCGGACGGCGCGGGCGGCCTGACCGAGGTGCAGCTCGTCGCGACCGCCAAGGGCGGCTTCAGCGGGGGCACGGTCGACTCGATGCGCGGACAGCTGGACGGCATGCGGTCGGACCCCGTGCAGCGGTCGCTGGCGGCGGACCCCTACTCCCTCAGCCCGGACCGGTCCGCCGAGCCTTCGACCCGGCAGCCGCGGGACCTGGGCTGGGTCGGCCGGGCGGCGGACGGGCGGCGGACGGCGCCCTTCGTCATGGCATCCGCGAACACGCGGATCGTGCGCCGCAGCAACGCGCTGCAGGACTGGGCGTACGGTCGGTCCCTGCGCTACGGCGAGGTCATGGGGACGGGGCGCGGAGTGAGGGGCGCGGTGATGGCCGGGGCGACGGCGCTCGGCCTGCGGGCGTTCGGTGCCGCGCTCGCCCTCCCACCCACGCGGAAGATCCTCGACCGGGTCCTTCCGGCGCCCGGATCCGGACCGGGTGTGGCTGCGCGGCAGGCGGGCTGGTTCCGCTCCCAGGTGACCGCGGCCACGGAGAGTGGCCGGCGTTACCAGGCCACCGCCTCGGGCCCCGGCGACCCGGGATATGCCGCCACCGCGGTGATGGCCGGCGAGACGGCGCTCTCACTGGCCCTCGACGGCGACAGCCTGCCCGTTGCCGCCGGTTCCCTGACCCCGGCGTCCGCCCTCGGGACCGTCCTGGTGGAACGGCTGAGGGCAGCCGGGCACACCTACGAGGTCACAGCCCTGGACTGACCCGACGGGGGTCGCCCTGCACGGCGCCCGTGGGAACCGACGGAACGGGGACGGCCACGCCGTCATGCCGGTCCCGAGCCAGCACCGCCGGCGTCACGGGTCCGTCCCTCTCCTGAGAACCGCGGCCTGGGGAGCTGATGCGACCGGACCCGGCTGGCTACGCTGACCACAGGCCTACCCGCCGCCGCGCGTCCGGCCGCTCTGGGGATAGATCGTCTCGCCGCGCGCGAGCATCGCGACGAACTTCGCGATGTTCCGCTCCCTCGCCGCCTGCGTCTTCAGCTGGGAGATCCGGAAGATCATGGCGTACCGGTTCTGGGAGGACAGCGTGCCGAACATCGCGAGCGCGGCAGGGTCAGCGTCGATCGCCGCCGCGAGTTCGGCGGGGACCTCCGCCGTCGCCGGGCCCGCGTAGGCCCTGTCCCATCTGCCGTCCGCCTGTGCTGCGGCCACCGCCTGCTCCCCCGCCTCGCGCATCCGGCCCTCACTCCTGAGTCGGTCCACGTAGGTGCGGTTGCGGATCGACCAGATGCTGCGCGGCCCGCGCGGGGTGAAGCGCTGGAAGTAGCTGCCCTCGTCCCGGGACCGGGCCTGGCCGTCGATCCAGCCGAAGCACAGGGCCTCGTCCAGAGCCTGTGCGTAGGTGAGCAGGGTCGTCGTGCCGCCCTTCTTGTGCTCGATGAGCCACACGCCGGGCGAGGTCCGGTGGTTGTCCTCCAGCCACCGTCGCCAGGCGGCAGCGTCCGGCAGCAGGAGTTCGGGGGGCTCGGGCTTCATGCGTCAACCGTACGCCGGAGGCAGCCGTCATCATACTAGTTTGCTAGTATCCGGGCATGCCCAACCCGGCGAAAGTGCAGTTCAACGTCTACCTCCCCCCGGACCTCGTCCGCGAGGTCAAGCACCGCAGCATCGATGAGGCCCTCAGCCTCTCGGCGTTCGTCGAGCAGGCGCTCCGTGCCTACCTGGAGGAGAACTGATGCTCCGCGTCCGGCCCCTCGTGTACACAGCGGACCTCGCCCGGGGAACCCGCTTCCTCACGGCACTCGGGCTCACTCCCGCCCGGGACCGCGAGCCGGACGACTCCTGCGCCGTGTTCGATGCCGGGAGCGGCAGGGTCGCGCTGCACGCGTGCACCCCGGGAAGCGAGGAGCACGGCACGACGGCGCTCGCGTTCGAGGTCGGTGACGTGCACGAGTTCGCTCGCCGGACCGCCGAGGCGGGCACCGCCGTCGAACTCACCGCGGAGGGCCACGGGCCGGCGGCCCGCATCACGGCGCCCGACGGCCTGAGCTTCCTGGCCCACGCCGGACCGCGGGACACCGGGGCCCCGGCGTCACCCCTCGCTGTCCTCGCGCTCTGGTACACCCCCGACGACGCCGCCGCAGCGCGCGTCCTCGCGGATCTCGGCGCTAAGCCGCGCATCGGATCACCTGCCGGCACCCTGCACGCCTTCCGGGCGAAGAACGGGGGCCTCGTCGCCGCTATCACCGGGCCCGCCGCCGGCTGCGGACTGGCCTTCGACTACGAGGGTGACGTCCGGGACCTCGTCCCCCGCGTGTCCGGCGCCGGTTTCGACCACGACGTGGTGGAGGAGAGCCACGGACGCTCGCTCCGTACGGCCGCACCGTGGGGCGCAGAGGTCGTCGTCCATGAGGCGCAGCGTGACATCGAGAACCCCACGGCGCCCTGATCCGCACCCTGCCCGCACCCTGCCCGTCGCTGCGCCGGATTCAGCCACGGGCCGAAGAACCGCGCGCCGTCTCCACCGGGGCCGGGGTCTGCGCTAGAACTGGGGTATGAACGTACGCACCCCTGACCCCAATCCGGGCTGGCTCTCCGAGGATGATCTCTACGAGGCTCGCCGCCGCCTGCCGATGGTCTACGTCGAAGCGATCCCCGTGCGGTGCGACACGCTCGGATACGTCAACGAGGTGGGACTGCTCCTGCAGGCCAATGAGCAGGGCGAGATGGTGCGGACCTTCGTCTCCGGCCGGGTCATGTACCGGGAGACCATCCGCGCTGCCCTGCTGCGGCACCTCGAGAAGGACCTCGGCCCGATGGCCCTTCCGCAGCTGGCGCCGTCGCCGCTGCCATTCACGATCGCCGAGTACTTCCCCTCGCCCTCGGAGACGGGACTGACCGATGACCGCCAGCACGCCGTCGCCCTCGCCTACCTCATCCCCGTCACCGGCGAGTGCAACCCCCGCCAGGATGCGCTCGAGCTCTCCTGGCTGACACCCGCCGAGGCCCTCAGCCCCTCCATCCAGGCCGAGTTCTCGGGCGGTCGAGCAGATCTGCTCCGCCAGGCGCTCGCGCATGCCGGATGGGGCCGCTAGCCGCGACGGGGCTCCGGACCGGACGCCCGGTTCCCGTATCGTGAGACGGGCGCTGGGGAGCAGAGGATCGTCCGGGGGCTATTGGCAGAGGGTGGCAGGACGCACATGATGGTGAACAGGATGGACAGGACCGGGTTGCGCGCGGTTCCGGCGGAAGTCGTGGTGGCGGGTGACGTCCTCGCACTGCCCGACGGCGACGCGACGGCGGAGGTGACGGGAATCGCCGTCGTGAACGACGATTTCGGCGTACCCGCCCTCGTGGTCGCGACGCTGGCCGACAGTCGGCAGGTCAGGATCGCCACCGGCTCCATGGCCTACCTCGTACCCGTCGACTCCGAGCTCGGCGTCTCCGCCGTCGCCGCGGACCACGGCTCTCCCGAGGAACTCGTGGCGCAGATCGCGCAGGCGCACCCGGACAGCGACACCCTGCAGGGTGTCGCCGCGAGGCTGGCCCGCGGCATCAACCTGAAGTCCGGCAGCAACCTGCAGGACCTGCACCAGTTCGCGCTCACCCTCCTCGTGGACGAGGGGGACACGGCGTCCGCCCTCTCCGTCGCGGACCTCCTCGCCGGACTGCCGTTCGACGGCAACTTCGGCCGGTGGAAGTGGATCGAGGGCGGCCTGGCGATCGCCGCGTACCTCACGCGCCACGACGACGCCCGCTCCGCCCGGTACTCCGCCGCCCTTCGCGCGGCCGACGACGCCGAGACGGACCCGCTCCGTGCCAAGACCGCCGCCATGTACCGGCAGCGGCAGCTCAACGAGCCCAACGTCTACGATCCGGAGATCCTCCGCGCGTCGGCCGCGGGCCGGACCGACGTCGAGCGGGACTGGCGGGTCCTGCGCATCGGCGTGCTGCTGTACCTGCGGGCACACGGCGGATCGGAGACGCTGAGCCGGGACGTCCTGGAACGGCGTATCGCCGCCGAGCTCGCAGCCGTCACCGCCCTGGACGGCCGGCTGACCGGCAGGTAGGCGGCCCCGCATCACGTCCGGGCGTTCGTCGTCGGGCTGGCAAAATGGGATGGTGCATCCACAGTCCCAGCAGTCCTCGTTCTCCTTCGCCGTCCACCACCGGATCGAGGAGACCACACCGGGAGCGGGCGGACCGGGACCGCGGCACGGGCGCACCGGGACCATCACCACGCCGCACGGCGAGATCCGCACACCGGCCTTCATCCCCGTGGGCACCAAGGCCTCGGTCAAGGCCGTCCTGCCCGGAGCCATGGCCGAGCTCGGCGCCCAGGCACTCCTCGCCAACGCCTATCACCTCTACCTGCAGCCCGGGGCAGACATCCTCGACGAGGCCGGCGGGCTCGGTGCCTTCATGAACTGGCCCGGCCCCACGTTCACCGACTCGGGCGGGTTCCAGGTCATGAGCCTCGGTTCCGGGTTTAAGAAGGTCATCACCATGGATGTGCCGGTGGACGCCGAGGCGGCGGGGGCGGACGACCGCGTGGCCGTCGGCAAGGAGCGTCTCGCCCACATCGACGACGACGGCGTCTGGTTCAAGTCCCACCTCAACGGCGACCGGCACCGCTTCACACCGGAGATCTCCATGCAGGTGCAGCACCGGCTGGGCGCGGACATCATGTTCGCCTTCGACGAGCTGACCACCCTCATGAACTCGCGCGGCTACCAGGAGGAATCGCTCGAACGCACCCGCCTGTGGGCCGAGCGGTGCATCGTCGAGCACCAGCGGCTCACCGCGGAGCGCAGCCATCGTCCGTACCAGGCACTGTTCGGCGTCATCCAGGGGGCCCAGTACGAGGACCTGCGGCGGAAGGCCTCGGCGGATCTCGGGGCCATGGGCTTCGACGGCTACGGCATCGGCGGTGCCCTGGAGAAGGAGAACCTCGGGACCATTCTCGGCTGGTGCAGCGACGAGCTCCCCGAGGACAGGCCGCGCCACCTGCTCGGCATCTCCGAACCGGACGACCTCTTCACCGGGATCGAGAACGGGGCGGACACCTTCGACTGCGTCTCCCCCACCCGGGTGGCCCGCAACTCGGCGTTCTACACGCCGGACGGCCGGTGGAACCTCTCCAACGCCCGGTTCAAGCGGGACTTCACGCCGCTGGTGGAGGGCTGCGACTGCTACACCTGCACGCACTACACGCGCGCCTACATCCACCACCTGTTCAAGGCGAAGGAGATGGTCTCGGCGACGCTGATCTCCATCCACAACGAGCGCTTCGTGGTGCGGATGGTGGACGACGCCCGCGCGGCCCTCGAGGAGGGCACGTTCTACGAACTGAAGGCAGAGGTGCTCGGCCGCTACTACGCCTGATCGCCGGGCGCCGGAGGCGGACCCTTCGTCGGGAGACCGGGCGCAGGCCATCCATTGAACGTGTTCAAAAAAGGCGTACACTTCGAATTGAACACGTTCAAGAAGGAGTCCGATGCCGACGTCGACGGCCAAGAGCGAAGCCACCAGGGAGCTGCTGGTGGCCACCGCACTGCGGCTGTTCCGCGAGATCGGCTACGAGAAGACGACCATGCGAGCCATCGCCACCGCCGCGAGCGTCTCCACGGGCAGCGCCTACTACTACTTCGCCTCCAAGGACGACCTCGTGCACGAGCTGTACCGCAGCCTGCAGGAGGAGCACCGCACCCGCGCACTGCCGCTCCTGCGTGAGGGCCAGAATCTCGGCGAACTCCTGAAGATCGTGCTGAACACGGGGATCGACGTCATGGGCCCGTACCACGACTTCGGCTCGAACTTCATCGGCATCGCCATCAAGCCATCCGCGACCACGAGCCCGTTCGGCAGCGAATCAGCCGTGGCCCGGGCCCGCGCCATCTCCCTCTTCCGGCAGGCAGTGCTGATGTCCCGTCCGCAGCCACCGCTCGCCATCCGGGACGACCTCCCCGAACTGCTCTGGTACGCCTCCATGGGGGTCACGCTCTTCTGGGTGTACGACTCCTCGCCGGGCCAGGCCCGGACCCGCCGCCTCATCGACCAGGCCGCACCGCTCATGTCGAAGCTGGTGATCCTGTCCCGGCTGCCCGTGGTCCGCAAGATCGTCGAGGACATCGTCCAGCTCATCCGCGGGACACGGCAGTGATCCCGCCACGTGGCCCCGGCGAACCGGACGACGGCACGGGCCGTGGCAGCGCGGCGGACGACGACGAAGGCACCCTGGCGGACGCATTCGCCCTGGCCGACGACGAACGGACGCCCTCCCGGCACCACGTGACCTTCGGGGTCGGCGCCGTGGTGGTCGGTTTCCTGGTCGGCGTGGTCACCCTCGCCCTGGTCTTCGCGCTGCGGTGGGGTTCCGGCGGCCTCGGCATCTTCGTGATCGCCCTCTGGTACGGCCTCGGCATCGGGTTGGTGACCGGTCTGCCCCTCGGTGTCGTCGTCGGATACCTCCTGCGGCCGGTCCGCAACCAGTGGATCCATGTCGGCGTCTTCTTCGCCGTCTTCGCGGTGGCCGCCTTCGTGGTCGCCGCCCTGCTGTCCCCGTCGACGGCCCTCGGGGACGGTCTCCCCACGGCGCTCGTCATCGGAGGTGCGGGCGCCCTGGCCCGTGCCAGTGTCGGGAGGCTGGTCCGCACGCGATGACCATCGTCCCGAACACCCTGCAGACGGTCGTCATCGCCGGTGCGTCCGGCTTCATCGGGACGCACCTCGTCCGGCGCTTCACCGAGGCCGGGGTGGAGGTGCGCACCATCGGCCGCAGCGGGTCCGCTGTCTGGGGGGACACAGCGGCCCTCGCGAGCGTGCTCGACAGAGCCGATGCCCTCGTCAACCTCGCCGGCCGGAGCGTCGACTGCCGCTACGGCAAGCGGAACGCGGACGCGATCTTCTCCTCCCGGGTCGACACCACCGAGGAGCTCGGGCGTGCCCTCGCCCTGTGCAGGGAGAGTGGTGGAACGCCGCCGCGGGTGTGGATGAACTCCAGCACCGGCACCATCTACCGGCATGCCATGGACCGGCCGCAGACCGAGGACGACGGCGACCTCGGCACCGGATTCTCCGTCGCGGTGGCACGGGCGTGGGAGCAGGCCCTCGCCGACGCCGCCACGCCCGGCGTGCGGAAGGTCGCCCTGCGCATCGCGATCATCCTGGGCCCCGGCAGCGTCATGACTCCCCCCTCCACGCTGGCGCGGGCAGGGCTGGGCGGCCGGATGGGGCCGGGCACGCAGAAGTTCAGCTGGATCCACCTCGACGACCTGTACCGCGCCGTCGTCCTCATCGCTGCGACCCCGGCCCTCGAGGGTCCCGTCAACCTCGCAGCCCCCGGTGTGGTGACCAATGCCGGGTTGATGGCCGCCGTCCGCGAGCGCCTCCACGTCCCGGCCGGCCTGCCGACGCCGGCCTGGCTCCTCGAACTCGGCGGCGTGATCATCCGCACCGAGGCCGAGCTGGTCCTCAAGAGCCGGTGGGTCTCCCCGGGCAAACTCCTCGACGCCGGGTTCACGTTCGACCACCCCACCCTGGGCCCGGCGCTCCAGGAGATCCTCACCCCCGGCGGGGTGGAAGCGCCCGCACCGGTTCGGGCACACTAGGGGCATGCCCGATACCCAGACCCGCCCTGCCCCCGCCATCACCCTGACGATCGCCGGGTCCGAGGCGACCGGTGGCGCCGGTGCGCAGGCCGACCTCAAGACCTTCCAGGAGCTCGGTGTGTACGGCATCGTGGCGCTGACCTGCATCGTCTCCTTCGACCCGAAGAGGGACTGGCAGCACCGCTTCGTCCCCGTGGACCAGCAGGTCATCGCGGACCAGCTCGAGGCCATCCAGTCCTGCTACCCGCTCAGGACCGTGAAGCTCGGCATGCTCGGCACACCTGCCACCATCGACACCGTCGCCACCGCGCTCGGGAGCCAGGAGTGGGACCACGTGGTCCTCGACCCCGTGCTGATCTGCAAGGGCCAGGAGCCCGGCGCCGCGCTGGACACGGATCAGGCCCTGAAGGCGAACATCCTACCGCTGGCCACCTTCGTCACACCGAACCACTTCGAGGCCGAATCACTCTCGGGCATCTCCATCGACGATCTCGAGGACCTGAAGGAGGCCGCGCGGATCATCCACCGGCAGAGCGGCGCGGTGGTCCTCGCCAAGGGCGGCGTGCGCATCGAGGGCCCCGACGCCGTCGACGTCTACTTCGACGGCGAGACCCTCGAGGTGCTGTCCGAGCCGAAGGTCGGCGAGGCCGCCGTCAGTGGCGCGGGCTGCACGCTCGCCGCCGCCATCGCTGCGGAGCTCTCCAAGGGCGCGGCTCCGCTCGACGCCGCGCGGACGGCTAAGGCCTTCGTCACGAAGGGCATCCGCAACCGGGTGGCGTCCAACGCACCGTTCGACGCCGTCTGGCAGGGCGGCGCGCGGGCCTGACGGACCCGCCGCGCGGAGGATGCGTCCCGGATGAGGAGCCCGGAGGAGGACGACGGCCGGGGCGAGAGCAGCAACCAGCGCCTGGACCGCAACTGGCAGGAGATGCTGCAGGAGCTGCGCGTGATGCAGACCGGCATCCAGATCCTGACGGGCTTCCTCCTGACGCTGCCCTTCCAGAGCCGCTTCACCGAACTCGATGACGTCCAGGTCACCGTGTATCTCTGCCTGGTCTGTCTGTCCGCCCTGATCACGGCACTCGTGCTGACCTCGGTCAACCTGCACCGCGTCCTCTTCGGCCTCCGGGTGAAGGCGACGCTCGTCCGCCGCACCGCGGCCCTCATTCGGACGACGATCGCCCTCGTGGGGCTGGTGCTCGCCGGTACGGCGTGGCTGGTCTTCGACCTGGTGGTGAACCGTGCGGCGGGGCTGACCGTCGGCGCGTCCGTGCTCGCCGTCGTGCTGGTCCTCTGGGTCGTGTATCCCCTCGGTGTCCGGCGCGCAGCCCTGCGACGGCGGGCCTGACGCCCACGCCTGCTAGGGAGCGGCGGGAGTCGGGGCGGGCGTCTCGTCCCCACCGGCGCACCTGAGCGCCGCGGGGGTGATGTCGACGCCCTCCGGGGGCACGATGCCCGTATAGGAGGACCCGACGATCACGTCCACCGTCCGGTCCTCGCGCTCGTCAGCCACATAGAGCGAATCGGGGATCGTCCGCTGCACGGTGAATGCGTTGGCTCGTCCGCCCTCGCCCGAGACGATGATCGCCGTCATCCCGGTGGATCCGACCTGCCTGTTGCCGATGTCCCGCACCGCGAAGGCGCGCCCGCGCAGCTGGTCGGCCGCCGTCGTCGCCAGGCCGTCGATCGTGGTGCTGTTGAAGACGTTGACGGTGATCGCGCTCGGGTCCTGGTAGTCGAACGGCCCGGCCGGGCAGGTGGACGTCGGTTCGGGGGAGGCCTCGGCCGTACCGACGCTGATGTCACCCCGGGCGATCCCGAGCGCCACGTACACGGCGGCGGCGAGCAGGCCGATCAGGACGACCAGCACCACTCCGTGGCGGATGCGCCGCATCGAGGCACGACGTCGACGGGCGGCGTCGTCCTCCTGGAACACCGCGCCGAGATCCGTCTCCGTGACGATCCTGTGCCCGTGCCACTCGGTGGGATCCCGCTTCGCCTGCGCCCGCTGACGGCGCGGCGAGTCCTCCTCAGTCATTGAGGACGAGGACCCTCGCGTGCAGGATGGTCCGCTGGTGCAGCGCGGTCCGCACGGCGCGGTGTAAGCCGTCCTCCAGGTACATGGTCTCGTTCCACTGCACCACATGGGGGAACAGGTCGCCGAAGAAGGTCGAGTCCTCGGCCAGCAGCGCCTCGAGGTCGAGCGTCGTCTTGGTGGTCACGAGTTCGTCGAGCCGGACCTGCCGCGGGGGCACCTCGGCCCAGTCCTTGGGGGTCACGTGTCCGTGGTCGGGGTACGGCCGGCCGTCACTGACTGCTTTGAAGATCACTGCTACAGCCTAGGTAATTGCGCGGGGCAATGGAACGCGGCCGCCCGGAAGCAGGCATCTCGTGGCCCAAAGGTTACCCCCGGGCACGGAACGCACACGTCAGAAGTCGACGCCGCACTGCAGGACGACGTTGGCGTAGGGAGTGGCCTCTCCGGTCCGGATGATGAGCCGCGCCTCGGACAGGAGTGCCTTCAGGTCCTCGTGGGAGATCCGTGTGGGCTGCAGGCCCCTGTCCTCGAGCCAGGCGTCCACGGCCGACCCCCGGGCCTCCGCGGCGGCCGTACTGCCCTCCACCACGATCTCGGCGAGCACCGCGTCCAGCACCTGGGTGAAGGACGGGATCCCGCGCACCAGCGCCAGGTCCAGGACGGACGCCGAATCCGGCAGCGGGAGTCCGCAGTCGGCGATGACCACGAGGTGGCCGTGGCCGAGCGTCGCCAGAGCCCGGCTGAGGGGTGCGTTGATGATGCCTGACTTCTTCACGGACTCGATTCCTGCTCGGGACCCGCGATGCGCGGGTGCTGTGGTTCGGGCAGCTCGTCATCGAGCGTGGGGTAGGAGGGCTGGGCTCCCGGGTGCTGGACGGCGTAGGAGCCGACGCGGACGGCGAAGTGCACGGCATCGTCGAGGGTGCTCCCGGCGGCGAGCCGGGCCGCGAGCGCGCCCACGAAGGCGTCCCCCGCACCCGTGGTGTCCACCGCGGAGACCGTGGGCGCCGGGACCGGACGCACGGCGGCGCCGTCGGACAGCAGCGCTCCCGCGCCGCCGAGCGTCATCACCACGGAGGCGAAGCCGCAGGCGAGGAGCGCCTCGACCACGGAGTCGTGGCCGCCAGTCGCGGCTCCGCCGAGCTGCTCGAGGACCAGGGCTCCCTCGTGCTCGTTGACCACGAGCGGATCTGCCCGGAGCAGGACGTCGCGCTCGATCCCGATGACGGGCGCCAGGTTGACGACGACGCGCCCCGTAGCGGCCCGCACAGCGGCCTCGATGGATGCTGCCGGCAGTTCGCCCTGGACGATGACGACGGCAGCGCCGCGGATCGCCTCCGCGGACGCCGCAACGAGGTCCGCCGTGACCTGCTCGTTTGCACCGGGCAGCACCACGATGGTGTTCTCCCCGTCGTCGGACACCTCGACGACGGCGACGCCGGTCCCGCCGTCGAGCCTGCTGACCGCGCCGAGGTCGACGCCCGCGGCCGACAGTGCGGACAACGCGACGTCCGCGTATGCGTCCGATCCCACGGCACCGATCATCGCGACGTCCGCGCCCAGCAGCGCGGCCGCCACCGCCTGGTTGGCGCCCTTGCCGCCGGGCAGCACCGTCATCGAGCGCCCGAGCACGGTCTCACCAGGGTGTGGGTGCCGTGCGAGGGTGACCACGAGGTCCGCGTTGATGGACCCGACGACGACGATGCCCGGCGACAGTGTGCTCATCTAGGCGAAGTCCGCGACATTCTCGGTGGTGACGGTCGTGACGGGGACCGGGATGGCTTCCTCGACGGCCTCCTCATCGAGCAGCTGCACGAGGACCTCGACGGAGCGCTTGCCCAGCTCGGCGGGCTGCTGCGCGATCGTCGCGGTGAGCGTGCCGGCCTCGATGGCGGCCAGGCCGTCGGCCGTGCCGTCGAACCCGACGACCTTCACGTCCTCGCCGGCCCGGGCGCCGAGGGCCTGGATGGCACCGAGGGCCATCTCGTCGTTCTCGGCGAAGAGACCGGTGACCCCCGGATTCGCCTGCAGGAGATTGGTGGCCACGTTGAGGGCCTCGGCACGATCGAAGTTGGCGGTCTGCTGGGCGACGATCTCGATGCCGGGGTAGGCCTCCATGCCTTCGGCGAAGCCGGCTCCCCGGTCGCGGCTGGCGGAGGTCCCGGCGACACCCTGGAGGACGATCACCGTGCCCTGCTCCCCCATCGCCTTCGCGAGCTCGTCCGCGGCCTGCCTGCCGCCGGCCACGTTGTCGCTGGAGACGAGGGACTGGACCTCGGCGCCGTTGACAGCGCGGTCCACGGCGACGATCGGCGTGCTGTTCGACACCAGGGGGGCCACCGACGCTGCTGCGGCGTCGGAGTCCACGGGATTGATGATCACGCCGTCGGTGCCGCTGGTCGCCGCGGTGGCGAGCTGGTTGGTCTGGGTGGCGGAATCGTTCTGGGCATCGACCACTTCGAGGTCGACGCCTGCTGCGTCCGCCGCTTCCTGGGCGCCGTCGCGCAGTTCGACGAAGAACGGGTTGTTCAGCGTGGAGACGGAGAGCGTGACGCTCCGGCTGTCCGCGGCGGCGTCGTCACCGCCGCGGTTGCACGCCGTGGTGCCGAGGAGCAGTGCGAGCGACATGGTGACGGCCGCGGCCTTGAGCGGTGTGGAGGAGTTCATCATCGGATCCTTCTGGAGTGGGGGTGGTGTTTCGGACGGGACGGTGCTGCGGGGTGGGGCTAGTGGCCGGCCTTCCGGCGGAGGGAGTCGATGCCGACGGCGAGCGCGATGACCACGCCGATCACCACCTGCTGCCAGAAGGAGGACACGTTGAGCAGGTTCAGGCCGTTGCGGATGACCACGAGCACCAGCGCGCCGATCAGGGTGCCGCTGATCCGGCCGACGCCCCCGGCGAGTGAGGCTCCGCCGATCACCACGGCGGCGATGGCGTCGAGCTCGTAGCCCGCCGCGGCCTGGGGCTGTGCGGAGTCCAGGCGACCGGAGAGCAGCAGCCCCGCGAGGGCTGCGAACAGGCCGGACAGCGCGAAGACCGTGACGAGGACCCGGCGCACGGGGATGCCCGAGAGGCGGGCTGCCTCCGTGTTGCCGCCGACCGCGTACATGTAGCGGCCGATCACGGTGTAGTTGAGGATCAGGGCGGCCACGCCCCCGGCGATCACGAGGATCACGATCGGCATGGGGACGGGACCCACGTTGCCGCCGAGGAAGGACACGGCGGGCGCCGTCGCGATGGGCCTGCCGTCGGAGAGCACGAGCGTGAGTCCGCGGGCCACACTGAGCATCGCGAGGGTCGCGATGAAGGAGGGCAGCCTGCCGAAGGCGACCGCGAAGCCGCTGACGGCACCGGCGAGCGTCCCGACGAGGAGTCCGCCGATCAGTGCCAGCCATCCCGGCAGGGCCGCGGTGCTGAACATGTAGGCGGACCCCATGGCGCTGAGCGCGGCGACGGAGCCCACCGAGAGGTCGATCCCGCCGGCCACGATCACGAAGGTCAGACCGAAGGCGAGGACGGCGATGACCGACGCCTGGATCCCGATGTTCAGGAGGTTAGGCCCGGTCAGGAAGTCCGGCGTCGCGATGAAGAGCGCGAGCCCGAGGACCACGAGACCCACGAGAGCGCCGTTCTCCGCGACGAACGTCCTGACCCGGGTGGCGCCCGTACCGGGCTTCCGTACGGCTGGTCGGCTTGCGATGCTCATGCCTCGTCCTTCATCTGCTGGTCTTCGAGGTCCCTCTGCACGTCACGGACGGCGAGGGACATGACGGCGTCCTGGGTTGCGGTGGTGGCGTCGAGTTCGCCCGAGATGTGGCCGCCGCTCATCACGAGGATGCGGTCCGCCATCCCGAGGACCTCGGGGAGTTCGCTGGAGACCATCACGACGGCGCCTCCGGCAGCCGTGATGGCGTTGATCAACTCGTAGATCTCGACCTTGGCCCCGACGTCGACGCCGCGTGTCGGTTCGTCCAGCAGCAGGACCGAGGATTCGGCGAGGATCCACCGCGCGAAGACGGCTTTCTGCTGGTTGCCTCCGGACAGGCTGCCCACGGGCTGATCGAGATCACGCATCCGGATGCGCAGGGTGTCCGCCACGCCCTGCGCGCGGGCACGCTGGCCGGCGAAGTCGACGACTCCCGCCTTCGCCGTCGAGGCCAGGGTCGCGTAGCCGATGTTGTCGTTGACGCTCGCTCCCAGCACGAGGCCCTGCACCTTCCGGTCCTCGGGAACGTGGCCCACGCCGGCGCGGATGGCTGCCCCGACGTCGAGCCTCGGCAGCTCCCTGCCGCGGACGGCGACGGAACCCGTGAGGTAGGGATCGACACCCGCGATGGCCCGCACCACTTCGGTGCGTCCCGCCCCGACGAGCCCGGCGAGGGCCACGACCTCCCCGGCGTGCACCTCGAAGGAGACATCGTTGACCATCCCCTTCGTGGAGAGGTTCCGGACCGACAGGAGTGTCTCGGGGGCGCCGTCGAACTCACGGCGGCGCGGGAACTGCTGCGCGATGTCGCGGCCCACCATCAGGCGGACGAGCTCGTCCTCGTCGGTGGTCGCGGGGACCTCGGCGATGAAGGTACCGTCCCGGAGGACGGACACGGAATCCCCGATCACGGCGATCTCGTCGAGGTGGTGGGAGATGAAGACCATGCCGACGCCGCGGGCCCGGAGGTCGTCGACGACGCCGAACAGGGCTGCGATCTCGCGCTTGGTCAGTGCCGCCGTGGGTTCGTCGAGGATGAGCATGCGGGCATCCATGCTCAGCGCCTTCGCGATCTCGACGAGCTGCTGCCGGGCGATACCGAGTTCACCGACGTGCTGGTCCACATCGAGGTCCAGGCCGATCAGGGCGAGGGCCGCCCGGGCGTCCTCCTTCATCCTCCGCCGATCCACGAGCCCGAAGCGCTTCGGCAGGCGTCCCAGCGAGATGTTCTCGGCGATGCTCATGGAGCCCACGAGGTTGAGTTCCTGGTGGATGGTGGCGATGCCGAGTGCCTCGGAGGCCTTCGTGTCCGGCAGGGTGACCTCGCGGCCGTCGACGAGGATTCGACCGCCGTCGGGCTGGTACACCCCCGCCATCATCTTGATGAGCGTCGACTTCCCGGCGCCGTTCTCCCCCAGGAGCACCTGGACCCTGCCGGGGTGGACGTCCACGGAGACGCCGTCGATGACGGTGACCGATCCGAAGGACTTCGTCACGCGCTCGAGGGACAGGATGGGCGTGCTCATGCGGAGGGTCCTTTCGGGGAATCCATGGTGGAACCGCGGACGATCAGCCGGCTCGGCAGGACCCGGGACTCCGCCGCTTCGCCGGCGATCACGGCCACGAGCATCTCGACCGCACCCCGTCCCATCGCATCGACGTCGTGTGCGATCACGGTGAGGGCCGGGTTCAGCAGCGTGAAGGCCTCGATGTCGTCGTAGCCCACGAAGGCCAGGTCCGCGCCGATGGCGACTCCGCGCTCGTTGCAGACGCCGATGGCCCCGATGGACATGAGGCTGTCGGCCGCGAGGACGGCCGTCGGCGGGTCGGCCAGGTCGAGCAGCGCATGCGCGCCGGCAGCGCCGCTCGCCGCCTGGAAGTCGCCGACGTGGACCAGGTCGCCGTCGTCGTCCGCGGCGGTTCCGCTGATCGCTTCCTGGTACGCCCGGAGCCGCTCGCGGCCCGTGGACGTGCTCTGTGGCCCGGCGATGTAGCCGATGCGCCGGTGTCCCAGCCCGAGCAGGTGTTCCACGGCCTCATGGATGCCGGTCCGGTTGTCGGGGCTGATGCTCGGCACGTCGGCGCCGTCGATCACCCGGTCCACGAAGACCGTGGGCAGCCCGCTGCCGAGGATACTGGCGAGGCTCGCCCTGTCACCCTGGGGAGCAGCGATCAGCCCGTCCACGCGCTGCGAGAGCATGACGTCGAAGTAGCGGTCCTGCTGCTCCACGCTCTCGTTCGCGTTGCCGAACAGCGTGAGGTAGCCGAAGTCGCGTGCACGCTGCTCGACGGCATGGGCGAGGTCGGCGAAGAAGGGATTGCGGATGTCGGGCAGGAGGAGCCCGAGGGTCTGGGTCGTCGTCCTGCGGAGCGACCTCGCCTGCGCATTGGGGCGGAACCCGAGGTCGGCGACGGCCTGCTCGACGGCGGTCCGTGCCGCGGGGGACGTACTGGGATGACCGGACAGGACGCGGGACGCCGTCGCGGTGGAGACACCCGCCCTCCCGGCGACATCCTTGATCGTCACTGACCGCACGCTGCTCCCTACGCCGTTGTGGAATCGATTCCATGGAATCGATTCCACGAGTATGTTGCAGATCACGTCGGCTGTCAAACAGCCGCGGATGGAAGGGCGGCCCGGGCGGGAACATAATGGGGACATGCCTACGGATGCCCCACTCGACCTCCTGCCCGACGCCCCCGCACTGCCCGTCACCGCTCCGGGGCAGCCCACGGTGGGACTCCTGCTCGATGTCGACGGGCCCGTCGCCAGTCCGGTGACGCGCACCGTCCCGGCAGGCATCATCGCGGATCTGCTCACCCTCGCCGCCGCGGGCTGGCCCGTCGTCTTCAACACCGGCCGGTCGGACGCCTTCATCCGGGAGCAGGTGATGACGCCCATGATCGCCGCCGGCATCCCGATCGGCGTCACCTTCCACGCCGTCTGCGAGAAGGGTGCCACCTGGTTCTCGTTCACGGCCGACGGCGCCGGGGAGGTCTTCGTGGACCGCGACCTCGCCCTGCCGGTGAGTTTCGCCGATGACGTGCGCGACCTCGTGGAGGAGAAGTACGCCGACCTCATGTTCTTCGACGAGACCAAGCTCGCCATGGTCTCGGTGGAGCAGCTGCTCACCGCGACCAACGCGGACTACCTGATGGGCCAGCAGGGGTTCGACGACGACGCGATGGACATCCTGCACAGCCACGACATGGGTGCGTCCCGCCTCGACCGCGAGGAACCGGACAGCGACGGCCACATCGACTACCGCGTGGACCCGACCATCATCTCGACCGACATCGAGTCGGTGCGGACGGGCAAGGATGTGGGAGCCGAACGGGCCCTCACGCTCGTCGCACCCTTCATGGACCCTCCGCGCACCTGGCGGACCGTGGGCGACTCCCGGACCGACTACGCCATGGCCGACTACCTCCACGAGCAGGGGTTCGACGTCGCCCACGTGGACGTCCGGCCCGCGGACGGCGTCCCGGCGAAGCCCTACGAGGTCATCACCGAAGGGGCTCTCATCCACGAGGAGGCGGGCGCCGCCTTCCTCGCCCGGTGCGTGGCCTCGCTCGGCTAGGATCGCTGGCCCCGGCGCCTACCGGCCGGCACACCCGGGTTGCTGCCGAAGGCCTCCGGCTCAGGCCGCCTGGGCTTCCAGGACCTTCTCGATGGCGGCGACGACCTCGGGGGCGCCCGGCTCCACCGTGGGCGCGAAGCGTGCGACGATCTCGCCCTCGCGGTTGACCAGGAACTTCTCGAAGTTCCACTTCACGAGGCCCGGCAGCACGCCGTTCTTGAAGGTCGTCAGCTGCTGGTAGAGCGGGTGCTGGTCCTTCCCGCGGACGTCGCCCTTGGCCATCAGCGGGAACGTCACGCCGAACGTGGTCGAGCAGAACTCGGCGATCTCGCCGTCGTTCAGGGGTTCCTGCCCCATGAACTGGTTGCAGGGCATGCCGAGGACCACGAGGCCCTGCTCGGAGTACCTGCTGTACAGCGCCTCCAGCCCCGCGTACTGGGGCGTGAAACCACACTTGGACGCGACATTGACCACCAGGACGGGCCGGCCACGGAAGTCGCCGAAGGACCTCGGTGTGCCGTCGTTCATGGTGAGGTCGATACCGTACAGGTCCGTCGAGGACATGGCTGCTCCCTGGTAGGTGGTGTGCTCCTGCTTCGTCCCACCCTGCCATGCGGATGGGCACCACCGGGGTCACCGGAGCAAACCGGGGCGGAAGGACGTTGGACAGCTGACGGCCCGCAGGGCCGCGGAAGCACCGACAGGACGGATCGCCGCATGGGAATCATCGCCACGTGGAAGACGCAGCTCCGCACCACCTTCACCGACGGCGATCCCACCATCCCGCAGTGGCAGTTCGAGTTCGAGAAGGGCGACGATCCCGGCTATTTCCCGGTCGGATCCGCGGTGTGGACCGTCCACAGCTCCATCACCCCGACCGTCGCGGGCATCCGCGCCCTCCTCCTCCAGGCCCTGCATCCCGGCGCGATGGCGGGCGTGCACGCGCACTCCAGCTTCCGCGAGGAGCCGCTCGGGCGCCTGGCCAACACCATCCGCTGGATCTACACCGTCACCTACGGCTCGAGGGTCGCCGCGCAGGAGGGCTCCGCCTTCGTGCAGCGGCTCCACACGAGGGTGCACGGCACCTACGTCGACAGCCGCGGGACGGAGAAGCCCTACTCGGCTGCCGATCCGGACCTCATCCGGTGGGTGCACCTGGCCTTCACCGACGCCTTCGTGGCGGCGCACCGGGCGTACGGCGGGCCCATCCCCGGCGGTGTCGACGAGTACGTGCGCGAGTGGGCGGCCGCGGGCGAGCTGATGGGCCTCGAGGACCCGCCACGGTCCGAGGCGGAACTCCGGGCCCAACTGGCCGCCTTCGACGACGAGCTGACCGGGAGCGACCAGGTTCAGGAGGCGCTCGCGTACATCCGGCACCCGCCCCTGCCACGGTCCCAGCGCCTCGGCTACCAGATCCTCCTGGCGGGCGCGGTGTCGACGCTCGAGCCGCGGCACCGCGAGATGCTCGGGCTGCGCGTCCCGTCGCTCGGGCCCCTCCCGCTGCCCATCCGTCCGGCGGTGCGGCTCGTCCTCGGCGTCATCCGGCTGGGGCTCGGGCCCGAGGGCCCCGCGGAAGCGGCGGCGAAGACCCGTATCCGCAGGATCGGCGGCGGCTCGCCCGCATAGACAGCAGGACCCCGGCACGGATGCCGGGGTCCTGCTGATTGCTATGAGCGGAGGATGGGGGATTTGAACCCCCGAGGGCGTGAACCCAACACGCGTTCCAGGCGTGCGCCATAGGCCGCTAGGCGAATCCTCCTCGTTCGGAGCAGATACCAGAATACCCATACAAGCGGATCCTGCCGAATCGCGCCCCGTTCCGGGCCCCGCCGTCGATTCGGGAGCGGCGCTGTCAGCTGTGTAGACTATTTCCCGGCCCCTCATGTGGTGTCATCCTGTGAACTCCCCCAGGACCGGAAGGTAGCAAGGGTAAGCGGGCTCTGGCAGGTGCATGGGGGGTCTTCACTTTTAAGCGAGTCCAGCCGAGGAGGGTGCACGGTGGCAGACACGGGCGCCGGTCGCTTCGCACCCAGCCCCTCCGGCCGGCTGCACGTCGGCAATCTCCGGACCGCCGTCGTCGCCTGGTTGTTCGCCCGGTCCACCGGGCGCCGTTTCCTCCTCCGGGTCGAGGACCTCGACCGCGTCCGGGCAGGTGCCGAGGCGGATCAGCTGGCGGAACTCGCCGCTCTGGGGATCACCTCCGACTCCCCCGTCCTCCGACAGAGTGACCGCACCGATCTCTACTCCGGGGCCCTCCGCACGCTGATCGAGCGGGACCTCGCCTACGAGTGCTTCTGCACGCGCCGCGATGTCGCCGAAGCGGCCAGCGCACCGCATGCGCGTCCGGGTTTCTACCCCGGCACGTGCCGTGACCTCACCGCGGAGGACCGGGCACGACGGCGCCGCGAGCGCCCGCCGGCGCTCCGGTTGAGATCCGCGGTGGACGCCTGGACCGTCGACGACGTCCTCGCCGGGAGTGTGACAGCGCCGGTCGACGACGTCGTGCTGCGGCGGAACGACGGGGTGATCGCCTACAACCTCGCCGTCGTCGTCGACGACGCCGCGCAGGGCGTCGACCAGGTGGTGCGCGGGGACGACCTGCTCACGTCCGCGCCGCGCCAGGCCTACCTCGCCTCCCTGCTCGGCCTGCCCGCCCCGGCATACGCGCACGTCCCCCTGGCGGTCACGGCCGAGGGGCGCCGCCTCGCCAAACGGGATGGAGCCGTGACACTGGAGGACCTCGCCGTTCAGGGGCGGACGCCCGGTGCGGTCCTCGCGCTCCTGCTGTCCTCCCTCGGGCTTCCGGAGGGATCGCTCCAGGCCGCGCTCGGGGCGTTCGACCCGGCGCGCCTCCCGCGGCAGCCGTGGGTCGTGGACCCCTCGGACCTGTTCTCCACCCCCGCCGGCCCGGCATGCAAACCGTCAGCATCAACCGATAAGGTTCTTCCGTGAGTACAGCCCTCTACCGTCGCTACCGTCCGGAGACCTTTGCGGACGTCATCG
Organism: Arthrobacter sp. CP30; assembly: GCF_053470025.1. Classification (NCBI taxonomy): domain Bacteria; kingdom Bacillati; phylum Actinomycetota; class Actinomycetes; order Micrococcales; family Micrococcaceae; genus Arthrobacter; species Arthrobacter sp. CP30. Next base: position 369,020 of record NZ_JBQEMM010000002.1, on the reverse strand, counting down.
GTCAGGAGCATGTCACCGACCCCCTGATGGCGGCGATCGACAAGGACCGCATCAACCACGCCTATCTGTTCTCCGGGCCGCGCGGCTGCGGCAAGACCACCTCCGCGCGCATCCTCGCCCGATGCCTGAACTGCGCGCAGGGGCCCACCTCCACGCCATGCGGCGTCTGCGACAGTTGCGTGGAACTCGCCCGCAACGGTTCCGGGAGCCTCGACGTCATCGAGATCGACGCCGCGAGCCACGGTGGCGTGGACGACGCCCGGGACCTCCGTGAGCGCGCCACGTTCGCGCCCGTCCGCGACCGCTTCAAGATCTTCATCATCGACGAGGCCCACATGGTCACGTCCGCCGGGTTCAACGCCCTCCTGAAGATCGTGGAGGAGCCACCGGAGCACATCCTCTTCATCTTCGCGACCACCGAACCGGACAAGGTCATCGGCACCATCCGCTCGCGGACGCACCACTACCCCTTCCGGCTCGTTCCGCCGGAGCCCCTCATGGGGTACCTCGAACTGCTGTGCCGGCAGGAGAACGTGCCGGTGGCGCCGGGCGTCCTGTCGCTCGTCATCCGAGCGGGCGGCGGCTCCGTCCGCGATTCGCTCTCCGTGCTCGACCAGCTCATGGCAGGCGCCGGCGAAGCAGGCCTCGACTACGAGCTCGCGGTCTCCCTCCTCGGGTACACGCACGCCACCCTGCTCGACGACGTCGTCGAGTCGATCGCGGCAGGAGACGCCGGGACGGTGTTCGACGCCGTGGACCGCGTCATCCAGACCGGTCACGATCCGCGGCGTTTCGTCGAGGACCTGCTCGAGCGCTTCAGGGACCTGATCGTCATCAATGCGGTACCCGAGGGTGCCTCCTCGATCCTCCGGGGTGTCCCGGACGACCAGCTGAACCGCATGCGGACGCAGGCGACGCAGCTCGGCGCCGGGGAGCTGTCCCGCTCGGCTGACATCACCAACACGGCGCTGACCGAGATGACCGGCGCCACCTCGCCACGACTGCACCTCGAACTCCTGTGCGCGCGGCTCCTGCTGCCCGCCGCCGACACATCGGTCCGGGGGACCCTCGCCCGCGTGGACCGCATCGAGCGGCGCCTCGAGTACGCCGGCGGCGCCCCGGCCACGGCGTCACCCACTGCATCACCCGAGGCGTCACCCGAGACGGAATCCGATGCAGCGCCCGCGCGCCCGGCGCGGCCGCGGCTGAACGTCCCACGCAACGCCGAAGAAGCGGCGGCGCGCTGGTCGCTTCCCGCAGCCGATCCCGCCGCTCCGGCCATCCCCGCAGCAGTACGGTCGGCCGATTCCCCCGCCGTGCCGGCCGTCCCTGCAGCCGCGCGCGCCGATCGTGCCGGGCAGGGCTCCGCGCCGGCGGACTCGTCACCCGACTGGGGTGGCGCTTGGGGCGTCTCCACCGATTCGGCCTTCAACGACGGGCCGGCGGACCGGAGGAAGCCCGGCGATGGTGCGGCTCCGGTTTCATCCGGTGCCGGGACCGATCTAGGTGCCGCCGGTGCCGGTGCCGGATCTGGCGCCGCGAACGCCGGTCCCACGTCAGGCGGCACGGGTACTGCTCCAGCTGCAACCGCAGCCGCAGCCGCAGCCGAGGAACCGTCCGGGCCTACCGCAGCCGGTCCCGCCGCATCCGGCCCTACCCCTTCCCGCCCCGCTTCGTCCGTCGCACCGAGCGACGCACACCCCGGCATCTCGTCATCCGATCACGGCGCCCAGGGTGCCGCGGAGGACAGGCAGTCGACGCAACCTGCGGTGTCCCGCGGTGACGCCCAGGGACGCCGTCCCGAGCAGGACGACCGTGGTCCAGCCACCCGTCCAGCGGACGTCCACGGTTCTGGTCCGGAAGCCCGGCCGACCCCCACTGCCGAGCCGGGTGCATCTGCAGATGCGCAGGGTGCTCCGCCAACGGCCCGCGGTGGCGGGAATGTGGAGATGGTGCGGCGGGCATGGCCGGAGATCATGGACGAGGTGGCCAAGATCAAGCGGGCCACCTGGCTGATCGTGAACGTGTCCGCGAAACCGCGCTCCTTCGACGGCAACCAACTGGTCCTCGCTTTCGCCAACCAGGGAACGGCCATCGGGTTCCAGCGCGGTCAGCACATGGACAACGTGAAGCAGGCCATCCACAAGGTCCTCGGATTGACCTGTTCCATCGAGGCGGTCCATGACGCCGACGGGGCGGGTGAGTCGGGCCCAAAAGTACCGGCTAGCCAGAACGGTCCGGGGAGCCCGGACCCGGGCTCCACCGTGCCCACTCCTGGGCCTGCAGAGCGGCCCACGAGCGTCGGCGCTGCTGCTGCAGCCGGCCCTCCTGCACCGCCCGCCGAGAGCCCCTCGTCCGGCGCCGCCGGATCCCGCCCTGGTGGAGCGCCGGGCGTCGGTGCACCCGCTGCTCCAGGCCCTGCTGCTCCCACCGCACCGGGCCCCGCTGCACACTCGTCCGACAGCGCATCCTCGCCCGCTGCTGCCGCACCGGGCCCCGTCGCACCCTCGTCCGACAGCGCCTCCTCGCCCGCTGCTGCCGCATCCGGCCCCGTCGCACCCTGGTCCGACAGTGCCTCCTCGCCCGCTGCTGCCGCATCCCGGCGCGGTGGGACGCCGGGCGTCGGTGCACCTGCCGCACCTGCTGCACCTGCTGCACCTGCTGACCCCGGCCCGGCTGGGTCTTCGGCCGATAGTGACCCCATGCCAGCTGGGACGGCATCCCCGAGGGATGACGCAGACGCCCCACGAACCGTCGCATCCCCACCCTCGGCCACGTCGCCCGGGACGGGTGCGGAGGCTCCACGACGTGGTCCTGCCAGCACCGGCCGGGCGCCCGATGCCGCACCTGCATCATCGGGCACGCCAGCGTCCCGCAACGCCGCAGCCGGCACAGGAGCTCTCACCGATCACCAGGGTCGACCTGCCGCACAGCACCCGAAGGGCACGACCGGACCGGGCACCCGTGACGAGACTCGGCATGAGGCGGTCGGCGCCTGGGATCCGTCCATGTCCGACGATTCCTGGGCTCTGGTGGAACCACCGGAGGAAGCCTTCGACCCCGGCCCCGGCTGGGGATCCGTCCCCGCGGATCCCTACGACCGTCGATCGCCGTCGCTCGGCGTCGACCAGGCCTCCCGCCCGGACCGTGGCGGCGGACAGCGGGGCGGACGTGCAGCGCAGGCGAGTGGCAGCCATCCGCCCGAGCGGTCCGGCTCACACGCCGCCGCCGGAGGAGTGGGCCAGCGGTCAGGTGGTCCTGTCCGCCCGGGCCCCCGCACCTCAGGACACTCCGGCAGTGCCGATCCAACGGCCCGGGCCCCGCGCGCACCGGGCTCCGCTCCGTCCGGACAAGCCGATCAGCACAGCCTCCCGCCCGCCGGCGGATCACCTAGGCAGGCGTCCGCCCCGGCGGGGCGAGCCGATCAGCAGGCATCCGAGCGGACCGCATCACGCAGTGTCGTGTGGAGCCCTCCCGCCCCTACGCCGGACCGATCGCCCGACCGATCGCCGGACGGCGACGCAAGGACCGTCGACCGGGCCGATCCCGGGGACGGACTGTCGCCGCAGGCGCAGCCTGCCCGGCGCCCACCCGAGGCCGGTGGACCGGACGCATCGCCTCAGGCCGATGGACCGCGGGCATCACCTGCCGGCGCACGTCCCGCCGGCCCCGTCATTCCGAGCTTCATCCGCAGGGACGCTCCTGCGGTGGACAGCAGTTCCGGTTCCGCGCCCGCCGCCCAGGGCCCACCCGCACCGGCACCGATGGCAGGAGGATCCGCTGCCGTCGTCGCGCCCGGCGACGCAGCGGAGAGGGTCGGCTCACCGTCCGAGCGACCGGCCGATCCCGGCAACGCGCTGCGCAAGCCGGTCAGCCGCTACCAGAAACTGCTCGACGAGGCCGAGCGGAAACGGGCTGAGGAAGCAGCCGCTGTGCGCAGTACGGTCGACCTCCGCTTCGTCGAGGACGAGCCGAGCGCCGATGACGAGACGATCGAGGAGTCCGGCCTCGTGGGCAGGACCGCGATCGAGCGGATCCTCAACGGGCGGCTCGTCGAGGAGCGGAGCCTCGACGGTCAGTAGGCTGCCCGCTCCCGCCAGGACGGCGTCGCCCGCTGCCGGGTGGAGTCGATGGGGGCGCGCGATTCTGGACGCCGGGCGCCCCGACAGGGCGGACAATGGAAGCAGTGCCGGGTCCTCGTGTGGCGGCCGGCCTGGACGGCGGCGCACGGACACCGCGGCGCCGACGCCGACCATCCCATCACCGGAGGCGGCCGCCGTCGACCGGCGCCCGCACGACCACCACCGAAGCAGTGCAGAGAGGGAACAGCGTGTACGAAGGAGCAGTGCAGGAGCTGATCGACGAGCTCGGACGCCTGCCCGGGGTGGGGCCGAAGTCCGCCCAACGCCTCGCGTTCCACATCCTCGAGGCGGACAGTGACGACATGAAACGGCTCGTCACGGCCATCACGACCGTCAAGGAACGGGTGAAGTTCTGCATCGTCTGCGGCAACGTGGCGGAGCAGGACAAGTGCGCCATCTGCCGCGACCCGCGCCGAGATCCGACCATGATCTGCGTGGTCGAGGAGTCCAAGGACGTCATCGCCGTCGAGCGGACCCGGTCCTTCCGGGGCCGGTACCACGTCCTCGGAGGTGCCATCAATCCGATCGCCGGTGTCGGTCCGGACCAGCTGCGCATCCGGGAACTGCTCGCGCGCCTCTCGGACGATCAGATCCAGGAGATCATCATCGCCACGGACCCGAACCTCGAGGGTGAGGCGACGGCGACCTACCTGGTGCGCATGCTCAGGACCATCGGCATCCCGGTGACCAGGCTCGCCTCGGGCCTGCCGGTCGGCGGGGACCTCGAGTACGCGGACGAGGTCACCCTCGGCCGCGCCTTCGAGGGCCGCCGCGTCATGTCCTGAGCCCCGCACACCTGCGTCAGGCGATGCGCGTCCCCTGCGTCAGCCGTCTGGCCGGCATGGTCAGTCTCCGCCGGCCGATCAGGAGGAGTCCGCCCGCCAGCAGGAGCTGGATCCCCAGCCCGAGCGGCCAGATCGGCACCCCCTGCGGGAGTGGCTGCATGCCGCCCATCGACTCCTCGCACGTCACCTCGAGGTCCGGGCCCGCCTGGGCAGAGCGGACTCCCTGGCTGATGGTCTCCATGACGCCGGGTGTGTAGAACGGGCCGGTGGAGTACTCCATCGGCTGACCGCCGGTACTGCCGGGTTCGGGCAGGGTGTACGGGACGGCGTCGGCGACCACCACGAACGGATTGGCCGCGAGGATCCAGGTGATGTACTGCGTGTCCGGCAGGTCGGTGGTGTACGTCTGGGCCACGCATTCCATCTCGGCGTCCGGAGCGGGAACTCCGAGGCTGTCGATGCTGCTCTCCGGATAGGTGTAGTACGAGGACCGCACCGTCCGCTCCTCCATCACCAGCAGGGTGCTCAGCCCGAAGACGATCACCGTGCCGACGGCGAGCAGCGCCACCAGCATGTAGGTGCTCACGATGGAGAAGAGCGGACGGGTAGCGAGTGAGGAGACGCCCACACCGATGGCGCAGGCCACCCCGAGTTCGACGGCGAGCATCACCAGCGAGACCAGGGCCTCCGGCAGGTTGACGCCCCCGAGGGCCAGTGCCCAGAAGATGAACGGGCAGCTGAGGACGAGGAACGCGAGGGACCCCACCCAGGACGCGAGCCACTTGCCGGCCAGGAGCTGCCCCGGGGTGATGAGGGTGACCTGCAGGATGGCGAGCGTACCGCCCGCGCGGTCCCCGTTGACGGCGTTCGCGGACAGACCGGGGGCCACGAGCAGGCCGAACAGCAGCACGAATCCGACGATCAGGTCGAACAGGATGCCGCCCTGGTTGTCCATGGTGCCGATCACCCCCGTTCCGAGGACGAAGATGAAGCCGATCACCACGAACCAGATGCCGAGCATCCAGTACCAGCCCTTGCCGCGGAGCCGCTGCTTCATCTCCAGGACGAAGATGGTGCGGACGGCGGACCGGAAGGGGAGGGCCACCGTGCGGACGGGCTGCGGGCTCGAGGGTTCAGTCACGGTGCTCATCGTCGATCCGTATCCAGGCTCATGTAGGTCTCCTCGAGCGCACCGCCGGCGGGCGCGAAAGCGGTGACGACGACGTCGCTCATCACCAGGGTGCGCAGCAGCCAGGACGCTTCCGCGGTGCTGCCGAGTTGGACGAGGAACTCCTCGCGTCGCGAGTCACCGCGCGTCTCGAACCGCACGCCGTAACTCTGCAAAGCCTCGGCGAGGGCGGACATGGGCTCGGCCTGGACGTAGTAGCGGCGCGTCTGGCTGCCGGCTTCGTCGAGCGTCTGGCTCTTCACCGACTGTCCGCGGCTCACGAACACCGCCCGGTCGGCGATCTCGTCGAGTTCCGAGAGGACATGGCTGGAGACGACGACGGTCTTGCCGTCGGCGGCCAGGGAGCGCAGGAGCGACCGGAGTTCCACCCTGGAACCGGGATCCAGGCCCGAGGCCGGCTCGTCGAGCAGCAGCACCGCGGGGTCGTGGATGAGCGCCCGCGCGAGGCTGAGCCGTTGCTGCTGACCGCGGGACAGGACGCGGGCGGGCTGCCGACCGAACTCGGTGAGGTTCACGGAGACCAGGAGTTCCTCCGCCCGCCGGGCAGAGTCGGCCGCGCTCATCCCGTAGAGCGCCCCGAGCGTCTTCAGCACCTCGAGCGAAGTGAGCGAATCCCAGACGCCGAGGGTGTCCGGCATCCAGCCGACGCGGCTCCGCACCTCGGCCGGGTGGCTGACGGGATCGAATCCTGCCACCCGGACCGTGCCGAGATCGGGAGCCAGGAGGCTCGCGAGGATCAGCATCAGTGTGGTCTTGCCGGAACCGTTGGGACCGATCAGTGCGGTCACTTCTCCGGGCGGAGCTTCGAAATCGATGTCGCGGATCGCCTGCACGGTGCCGAAACGCCGCGCAACCCCCTCGACAACTATTCCCCCATAGTCGTTGGTCATGGTATGAGGGTATGCGACGGGACTCCGTCTGCACCGGTGCGGGTCCCTACTTATTCGGACCCAGACTTTGGGAGCGCAAAGAGGGCGCCGCTACACTTGCACCGGCGCCGGGCCCACGCCCGCCGCCCGCCGAGGCGCCGATGCTGCCGCCCCTTTCGCAACCATCCGTGCGGCCGGGTCCACCGCCGTCGTCCGCCCTTCACCAGTGAGCGAGTGCATGAGCCTCATAGTCCAGAAATTCGGCGGGTCCTCGGTCGCCGACGCCGAGGGCATCAAGCGGGTGGCCCGGCGTGTCGTCGACACCCAGTCCGCAGGCCATCAGGTGGTGGTCGTCGTCTCCGCGATGGGCGACAGCACGGACGAGTTGCTGGACCTCGCCGGCCAGGTGAGTCCCGCGGCGTCCGACGCGCGCGAGATGGACATGCTCCTCAGTGCCGGCGAGCGCATCTCGATGGCCCTGCTCGCGATGGCCATCCACGGCATTGGAGCGTCCGCCCAGTCCTTCACCGGCAGCCAGGCCGGCATGATCACCGACGCCATCCACGGCAAGGCCCGCATCATCGACGTCTCCCCGCACCGCATCCGGACGGCCATCGAGAAGGGCGACGTCGCGATCGTGGCCGGATTCCAGGGCATGAGCCGGGACAGCAACGACATCACGACGCTCGGCCGCGGCGGGTCGGACACCACCGCCGTCGCCCTCGCGGCAGCGCTCGACGCCGACGTCTGCGAGATCTACACCGACGTCGACGGCGTCTACACGGCGGATCCGCGCGTGGTCCCGTCCGCGCAGAAGATCGACACCATCTCCAGCGAGGAGATGCTGGAGATGGCCGCGTCCGGCGCGAAGATCCTGCACCTGCGCTGTGTCGAGTACGCACGGCGTTTCGGGGTACCCCTCCACGTCCGCTCATCGTTCAGCCACAACGAAGGCACCTGGGTGCTGCCCAGTCCCGACGACCAGATCAAGATTCAAGAGGGAGAACCCTTGGAACAGCCCATCATCTCCGGCGTTGCACACGACCGCTCCGAGGCGAAGGTCACGGTGGTCGGGGTACCCGACATCCCCGGCAAGGCCGCGGAGATCTTCGGCATCGTCGCGGGTGCCAACACGAACATCGACATGATCGTGCAGAACGTCTCGACGCACGGCTCCGGCCGCACCGACATCTCCTTCACGCTGCCCATCGTCGACGGCGCGGATGCGCTCGCCGCCCTGGGCGCGGCGCAGGACCGCGTGGGCTTCGAGACGGTCGAGTACGACGAGAAGATCGGCAAGCTCTCCCTGATCGGTGCGGGCATGCGCTCCAATCCGGGCGTCTCCTACCGTTTCTTCCGGGCCCTGTCCGACGCCGGCGTGAACATCGACATGATCTCCACCTCGGAGATTCGCATCTCCGTCGTCACCGGTGCCGAGCTGCTCGACACCGCGGTCCGGGCCGTCCACGCGGCCTTCGAGCTCGACGGCGACACCACCGCCACGGTCTACGCCGGCAGCGGGCGCTGACCTGCCGGATCCACCTGCAGCGCGATCGGCCCGGCGGAGCAGTGGCTGCGGAGGTGACGGCTGTCGGGCGGGCGTCCGGCGTCGCCCCTCCCACCGATGACCTCCGCAGGGTGGACAGGAGCGGACATTCCCGCGGATGGGGTCCGGTCGGTGGGAGGGAAGCCCGCCCCGATCGGGCCGGGACGCGAAGAAGGCCGGCGGATCAGGATCCGCCGGCCTTCTTCGTGTCGTCGATCAGTCAGGCATGGCCTACTTGTTGCCCGTGGGGGTGATCGCCTCGCGGGGACCGGTCACGAGCTTGTCCGCAGGACTGACGGAGGGGAGCTCGGCCGCCGGTGCGACCGCGACCTCGCCCGCTCCGCCGACCGCGACACTCACATACGTGATGGCCGAGGATCCTGCGTAGCTGACGCGGCCCACGTAGGCGCCGGCGGTGAGGCCGGTCCAGTTGAGGGTCACGGCGCCCGTGGTGCCGTTCGCCAGGGCGAGCGGGTTCGGGGTGAGGGTCGCGTTGTCCTCGTTCGCGCCGAGGGCCACACCTTCGATGGTGCCGGAGGTGGCCCTGTTGTCGACGCTCGAGTACAGGTTCGCGATGATGCGGTAGGTGCCGGGAGCCGGATCCTCGAGGACGAACGTCTCACTGGCGTCGGAGGTCGCGACCTGCTCGACCGTCCCGGCGGGCGTGATCAGGAACATGTCGAAGTCAGCCGTGGGATCGTCCGAGCGCACCGAGAACCTTGCGGCCGTCGCGCCTTCGGGGACGACGACGTCCTTCACGGCGTTGCTCGCGTTGTTCGCGTTGGCGGAGCCACCGGGCACGAGCTCGATGTCCGCGGTCTCCGCCTTCGAGAGGCCCTCGAGCGTCATCTGGATGGGGGTGTTGGTCCCCGAGATGACGTCGTAGCTGCCGGACCCGTCAGGGCCCGCCGAGGTGAACGCGGCGTCGGCGGGAGCGTTCAGGGCCTGGGGGCGGACCGCCACCGGGGAGGTGACCTTCTTGCCCTGGCCGGACCAGGTGAGCGAACCGGCGGCGAAGGACCCGAAGGGCGCGCTCTGGTTCTCGAAGGAGACCTTGAACGTCCGGGTCTCGCCCGCCGCGCTGAAGTTGAGGATCGACGGCGTGACCGTGACCTTCACTCCGGGCACGTTGGACGTGGCGCGGTAGATGCCGGGCGTGACCGCGGTGACCGTTCGGGTCACTTCGGTGCGGCCGGTGAGGTTGCCGAGCGCGAAGGACGGCACGTTGGTGTCCTTCGCGGCGACGGGCTCGATGCCGTCGATACCGAGCGCGACGCCGGTTCCCTCGATGAAGCTGAGGTAGTCGTCCTCGTTCTGGTCGTAGACCAGGCCCGGGCTGAGGACGGTGGCCGGGTTGATGTGGCCGGCGCCCACGGCGAGGACGTCGGTCTCGACGCCGCCGGTGGCGGTCTTCAGCGGGTAGGCGGTGGTCATCATGGCCGACTTGACGGCTGCGGGCGACCACGTGGGGTTCTTGCCGAGCACGAGCGCTCCGAGACCCGCCACGTGGGGCGATGCCATCGAGGTGCCGGACAGGAAACCGAACTGTGCGCCATTGGAACCGACGGTGGAGACGCCCGCGAGGACGGCAACACCGGGAGCCGTGATGTCCGGCTTCAGCAGGTCGGAATCGGTGGCGAGCAGCGGACCGCGCGAGGAGAATCCTGCGATCTGCGGGGTGGGAGGCAGGGGCTTGCCCGTGGTGTCCGTGGCCTTCAGTGCGACGGTGATGGCCGGGTTGGCGGCGACCTTCGCCTTGAGCTCGAGCGCCTCGGGGGCGTTCACGTGCACGGTGGGGATGGCGTGCTGGTCCGTGTCCGTCGAGGAATCGACCAGGTTCACGAGGATCATGCCCACGCCGCCGCCGCGTGCAACCTCTGCACTCTTGGCGGTGCGGTCGACGACGCCGCGGTCACAGACCACGATCTTGCCGGCGACCTTCGCGGGATCCAGGGTGTTCGGGCCGCACAGGTTCGGGTTGGTGGCACCGGCTGCTGCTGCGTTCACGGCCAGCACGACGGGGCTCGCCGCCACGCCGTTGCGCATGATCGACGCGCCACGGTACTTGGTGCCGTCGGAGAATTCGGCGGTGCCCTGCAGTTCGTAGTTGAACGTGCTGGCGGCGACCGTCGTCATCCACGGAGCACCGTGGTTGACGGTGCTGGCGGTGGGGCCGGAGTTGCCCGCCGAGGCGGCCACGAAGATCCCGGCCGAGGTGGCCGAGAGGAAGGCCAGGGACACGGGGTCCGTCGTCGTCGTCGCGCTGCCGGAGATCGAGTAGTTGAGGACGTCGACGCCGTCGAGGATCGCCTTGTTGATCGCATCGATGGCGGCCGAGGAGTAGCAACCGCCGGTCTCGGGATCGTTGTCCTCCCAGCAGGTCTTGTAGACGGAGATCTTGGCGGCGGGGGCGACGCCGGAGGAGACGCCGAAGTCGCGGCCGTCCACCCGCTGGGTCACACCGGCGTTGCCGGCGGCGGTGCTCGCGGTGTGCGTACCGTGGTTGTCGATGTCGACCGGGGAGATGACTTCCTGGGGTGCACGGTCCGCTTCGCCGACACTGTCGAGGAAGGTGTCGGCGAAGTACTGGGCGGAGAGGACCTTCGAGTTGCAGAGGCTGCCGTCGAAGTCCTCGCCGACCTGGCATTCACCGATGAAGGTGCTGCCGTCGGTCTTCAGCATCGCGATCTTGCCTGCGGCGTTCAGGTAGGGCTGGCCCACCTTGGGCTTCGAGTTGCCCTTGAGCGGCTTGACCGGGGATCCGGCGAAGAAGGGGTTGTCGGGGGCGTAGCCGGTGTCGATCACGCCGACCACCGTGCCCTTGCCGGCATTCTTCTCTCCGCCGAACTGGGTCTTCCAGGACCCCTTGTTGCCGTTGAGTCCGAGGAAGTCGATGCTCGAGTAGTCGGGTGCGTTCTCGACGTCCGGAGCGACGAACAGGACGTCGTCGCTCTTGGCGAGCTCCACGGCCTGGTCGGTGCTGAGGTCGGCGGCGAAGCCGTTGATCGCAGCGGTGTAGGTGCGCTTGATCTCGACGTCGCCCTCTGCGGCGACCTCCTGCTGCTTGGTCTCGAGGAACTCCGAGTACTGCTGGACGTTCCCGGCGGTGGCGTCCAGCTTGGCGCCTTCCTCGGGCTTGGTCGGGGCGATTCCCTCGACGCCGCCCTCGTACGTGGCCACCGGCTTGTCGGCGAGTACGACGATGTACTTGCCGTCCGGGTACTGCGCGGGGTCGAGCTCCTTGGCGGGTGCCTTCTGGGGTGAGACCGTGGTGGCGGGCAGGGGCGCTGCGAAGGCAGCAGGCGCCACGGCCGTCGACGTCACCAGTAGCGGCAGACCCAGAACGATAGCCGTGGCAGTGCGCAGGGTGCTGCGCCCCTGCCCGGCTTTTCTCCGTTGTGTCATAGGAAGGTAGTGCCTCTCGTAAAAGTGCGGGCCGGCCACAGCCGTTCCCCCGGTGCCGCGGTCTCCTGGATAGGACCCCCGACCTGTGATGATGCTCACAGACGCCACGGCGTGCACAAACTTACCCGAGGCAACACACGCTTGCCACCGCATCGGGGCCGCGTCACGCAGAATTTACACAGGGTATTTACCAATTCCGGTCGGGGTGATAATGGTTCAATGCCTGCCGCCCTCCTGACCCACCGCACAGAAGCGGACTGGCAGGACCAGGCGCACCGTCACCACGAGCGGGTGTCCCGATTCTCCGACCCCTACCTCGAGCGCCGGTCGCGTGGGGCCAAGCACCCCGTGGAGGACTTCCTCTTCACCTACTACAACCAGAAGCCCGGCCGGCTGCTGCGGTGGCACCCGGGTGCGGGCGTGCTTCTCGAAGGCCCGGCGGCCCGGGAGCGGGCGGACTGGAAGTACTACGTCGTCGAGGGTGACGGCGTCCGCGTGGACGCCCGCCGGTTCGCTGAGGAGCGGCGTGAGGCGATCGATTTCGCCCGCCTCATCCTCGCCAGGACCGCCGCGCGCCCCGCGCAGTTCGGCTGCTTCGGCCTCCACGAGTGGGCCATGGCGTACCGCTCCGCCGTCAACGGCATCCGCCACGAGTACCTCCACCTCCGGCTCGGAGCCGCGGGCACGGACGACGTCGTCGAGGCCGCCCGCATCCGCTGCACGCACTTCGACGCCTTCCGCTTCTACACGCCGGAAGCCGTCCCGCTGAACGAACTCACGCCCACGCGTGAGACGCAGCGCGACCTGGAGCAGCCCGGGTGCCTGCACGCCAACATGGACCTGTACAAGTGGGCGTACAAGCTCACGCCGCTGCTGCCCAGCGCGATCGTCATGGACTGCTTCGAACTGTCCTGGCGCATCCGCACCATGGACATGCGTGCTTCCCCCTATGACCTCGCCGAGTGGGGGTACGAGCCCATCGAGATCGAGACGGCGCAGGGCAAGGCCGAGTACGTCCGGCTGCAGCGGGGCTTCGCCGAGGAGTCGCAGATCCTCCGCGCCCGCCTCCTGGAGCACCTCGAGCGCGCGCTCGCTGACACCTGAACCGTCCGGGCACGACGGCGGGACGTGCCGCCGTCGTCCTTCGTTGTCCTTCGACCAGCGGTTACGCTGGTGAGCCAGCCGAGGGGGACGCCATGAACATGATCGGTCCGACGACCGCACCGCACGGACCGCGCCGAAGGATCGTGGCGCTCGTTCCGCCCCTCGTCGCGTTGTCCCTCGCCCTGACGGCATGCAGCCAGGGCGGTCCGGCCGCAGAACCGACCCAGCAGGAGACCACCGTGCAGTCAGCCACTCCCCAGCCCTCGCCGTCGTCCGGAGCGCCGGAGCCGACACCCGCGCCGTCCGCCCCCGCCACGGGTCCGACGACTCCGCCCACCCGTCCGGCGACGGCGCCGGCCACCGCGGCCTCGGGCACCAACGCCAAACTCACCATTTCCTTCAAGCAGGACGCAGCGGCCGAACCCTTGCAGTACGTACTCGAGTGCGTCGACGGCACCCCCGGGCCGGCGTCGACCCTGCCCAATGCGGAGGCAGCCTGCTCGCGCCTGGGAGAACTCGGCGCGCAGTTCTTCACCGCCCGCCCGAACAAGGACGTCATCTGCACCCAGCAGTACGGCGGCCCGCAGACCGCGAGCATCACCGGCGACATCGACGGGACCTCCGTGGTCGCGGCGTTCGCGCTGACGGACGGCTGCGAGATCTCGCGCTGGGACCGGGTGAAGGACATCCTGGGCACGCCCGGCGCGCAGTAGCGGCGCTGCGTCATCGCGCGGCGGTGCGCGCACCGGCGGCCCAGGGCGCCCTCCGGTTCCCGGTAGACTTGTCGGGCAAGCTCGCGGAGCGCCGGTGTCATCCCGGACAGTCCTCAGGACGGTCCCTCGGACACGGCGTGAGACGGCACTTCCGGGCTCCTGCATTCAATGCTGGAACCCCCAGCACTTGCCGCTCACGCACAGGAGTTGCCGGATGCCCCGGATCGTTGTCGACGTCATGCCCAAGCCCGAGATCCTCGACCCGCAGGGTAAGGCGATCGCGGGAGCCCTTCCCCGGATCGGCCTCACCGGCTTCGCCGGCGTCCGCCAGGGCAAGCGCTTCGAACTGACCGTCGACGGCGAGGTGACCGAAGAGGTCCTCGAGCAGGCGCGCCACGCCGCGACGACGCTGCTGTCCAACCCGGTCATCGAGGATGTCACCCGCGTGGAGGTCATCGAGGAGGACGGCCAGTGACCGCCGCAGGCCTCGAGACGCCCCTCATCGGCGGGCCGCAGCCCGTCGCCTCTACCGATGGTGACAGCCCGCTGAACGGCGTGACCGTCGGTGTGGTCACCTTCCCGGGCTCGCTCGACGACCGCGACGCCGTCCGGGCCGTCCGCCTCGCGGGCGGCAGCGCCATCCACCTCTGGCACGGCGACCACGACCTCCGGAACGTGGACGCCGTCATCATCCCCGGTGGTTTCTCCTACGGCGACTACCTCCGCGCCGGCGCGATCTCCCGCTTCGCCCCGCTGATGGAGCAGATCACCTCTGCTGCCTCCGGCGGCGCCGACGCCCTGCCCGTGCTCGGCATCTGCAATGGATTCCAGGTCCTCACCGAGGCGCACCTGCTGCCCGGTTCCATGATCAAGAACAACCACCTCCACTTCATCTGCCGGGACCAGCGACTGCGCGTCGAGAACGCCGGTACCTTCTGGACCTCCGACTACGGCCAGGGTGAGGAGATCGTCATCCCGCTGAAGAACCAGGACGGGCAGTTCGTGGCCGACAACCGCACGCTCGACGAGCTCGAGGGCGAGGGCCGCGTGGTATTCCGGTACGTCGACGGCAATCCGAACGGCTCGCGCCGCGACATCGCCGGCATCTCGAACGCGGCAGGCAACGTCGTCGGCCTCATGCCGCACCCCGAGCACGCCGTCGAGGCGGGCTTCGGCCCCGACTCCTCCGCACGCGGTGAGGTCGGCGTCCGCGGGGGCACCGACGGGCTCGGCATCTTCACCTCGGTACTCAAGAAACTGGTGGGCTAAGTGACTGCAGAGACGTCCCGTACGTTCAACATCGACACCGTCGCGAACGCCGAGGCCACGCCCGGTCAGGCGCTCCCGTGGGCCGAGCTCGGCCTGAAGGAGAACGAGTACCAGCGGGTCGAGGAGATCCTCGGCCGCCGTCCCACCGGCGCCGAACTCGCCATGTACTCGGTGATGTGGAGCGAGCACTGCTCCTACAAGTCCTCCAAGGTGCACCTGCGGCAGTTCGGGGAGAAGGTCACCGACGCCATGAAGGAGCACCTCCTCGTGGGCATCGGCGAGAACGCCGGCGTGGTGGACATCGGTGACGGCTGGGCCGTGACGTTCAAGGTGGAGAGCCACAACCACCCCTCCTTCGTGGAGCCCTACCAGGGTGCGGCCACCGGGGTCGGCGGGATCGTCCGCGACATCATCTCGATGGGCGCCCGCCCGGTCGCCGTCATGGATCCGCTGCGCTTCGGCGCGATCGACCACCCGGACACCGCGCGCCTCGTCCACGGGATCGTCGCGGGCATCGGCGGCTACGGCAACTCCCTCGGCCTGCCGAACATCGGCGGCGAAGTGGTCTTCGACTCCGTCTACCAGGGCAACCCGCTGGTCAACGCCCTTGCCGTCGGCGTCCTGCGGCACGAGGACATCCGCCTCGCCAACGCCTCCGGCGCCGGCAACAGGGTGGTCCTCTTCGGCGCCCGCACCGGCGGCGACGGGATCGGTGGCGCCTCCGTGCTCGCGTCGGAGTCCTTCGACTCCTCGAAGCCGTCCAAGCGCCCGGCCGTGCAGGTGGGCGATCCGTTCGCCGAGAAGGTGCTGAT
Source organism: Arthrobacter sp. CP30 (assembly GCF_053470025.1). Classification (NCBI taxonomy): domain Bacteria; kingdom Bacillati; phylum Actinomycetota; class Actinomycetes; order Micrococcales; family Micrococcaceae; genus Arthrobacter; species Arthrobacter sp. CP30. Next base: position 353,186 of record NZ_JBQEMM010000002.1, on the reverse strand, counting down.
CGAGTGCTGCCTCGAGCTGTTCAAGGCCTCCGTGGTCGAGGGCATCCAGGACCTCGGCGCCGCGGGGATCTCCTGCGCGACGTCCGAGCTGGCCTCCAACGGCGACGGCGGCATGCATGTCGAGCTCACCAACGTGCTGCTGCGTGACCCCTCCCTGACCCCCGGCGAGATCCTCATGTCGGAGTCGCAGGAGCGCATGATGGCCGTCGTCACGCCCGGGAACGTCGCGGACTTCGAGGCCATCATGGACAAGTGGGCCGTCGAGTACTCCTGGCTCGGCGAGGTCACCGACACGGGCCGCCTCATCATCGAGTGGGACGGCGAGAAGATCGTCGACGTCGATCCCCGCACCGTGGCCCACGAGGGCCCCGTCTACGAGCGGCCCTACCACCGCCCCGAGTGGCTCGACGGCGTCCAGGCGGACGCCTTCGCCGCCGAGCGGCCGACGGACCTCCGCGCGGCCGTCCTCGAACTCATGGCATCACCGAACATGTGCTCGAAGGACTGGGTGACCGACCAGTACGACCGCTACGTGCAGGGCAACACGGCTCTCGCCATGCCCGACGACGCGGGCGTGGTCCGGGTCGACGAGGAGACCGGCCTGGGCGTCGCGATCTCCACGGACGCCAACGGACGCTACTCCTACCTCAACCCCTACGAGGGAGCGCGCCTGGCCCTCGCGGAGGCGTACCGCAACGTGGCGACGTCGGGCGCCGAGCCCCTCGCCGTCACCGACTGCCTGAACTTCGGGTCCCCCGAGGACCCCGAGGTCATGTGGCAGTTCGCCGAGACGGTCCGCGGCCTCGCCGACGCCTGCCAGGAACTCGGCGTCCCGGTGACCGGCGGGAACGTCTCGCTGTACAACCAGACCGGCGGCATCGCCATCCACCCCACCCCGGTGGTGGGCGTGCTCGGCGTGTTCGACGACGTCGCCCGCCGCACGCCCTCCGGCTGGCGTGAGGACGGCCAGGCCGTCTACCTGCTGGGGACGACGGCGGACGAGCTCGACGGCTCCGAGTGGGCCAACCTGCGCGGGCACCTCGGCGGCCAGCCGCCGGTCCTGGACCTCGCGGCGGAGAAGACCCTCGCGGCGATCCTCGTGAACTGCTCGCGCGACGGCATGATCGACGGCGCCCACGACCTCTCCGAGGGCGGGCTCGCGGCAGGACTGAGCGAGATGGCGCTGCGCTTCGGCGTCGGTGCGCGGATCGGCCTCGACGAACTGTGCGAGCGCGACGGGATCGACGCCTTCACGGCACTGTTCAGCGAGAGCCAGGCACGCGCGGTCGTCGCGGTCCCCCGCTCGGAGGAGGTCCGCTTCAACGACATGTGCACGGCGCGGAACTTCCCGACCATCCGGATCGGCGTGGTGGACACCGAGAACCAGGCGCTCGACGTGCAGGGCTACTTCAACCTGCCGATCGACCAGCTCCGCGAGGCGCACGAGGGCACACTGCCGAAGCACTTCGGCTAGGGTCCCGGCCGGCGGGGAGTCCCGCCGGCCGCCCCGGAGGTGGCCGGCCGAGCCGGACGACGACCGGTGCGGGAGCCGTCGAAGGCGTCGAAGGCGTCGAGATGGCTGTCGGCGTAACCGGCGCGTAACGCGAGCGCGGCGCTCCTGAAACGCGGCCCTGCTGGGATGACAGGACTGCTCGGAGCGCTCCCACAGCGTCGTTCCGGGCCGGATCCATCACTCCGACAGAGGACACCAGAATGCCCTTCACGATCCCCTCCGCACGGCCCCGTACCCGGCGCGTCACCGCAGGCCTCGCCACCGGGCTGCTCGCCGCCGCCGTCGTCGCGGGACCCGGTCCGGCGGTCGCCGCGCCGAAGCCGCTTCCCCTCGACCTCAGCACCGCCGGTGTCGCCGAGGTGCAGGCAGGACTCGCGGCGCGCAGCTTCACGTCCGAGACGCTGACCCAGGCCTACCTCGACCGGATCCAGGCCCTCAGCATCGACGGCCCGCACCTCAACTCCGTGCGGTCGATCAACCCCTCCGCCCTGGCGGAAGCCAAGGCCCTCGACCAGGAGCGCAAGAAGGGCACCGTGCGCGGCCCCCTGCACGGGGTGCCCGTCCTCGTGAAGGACAATATCGACGTCGCCGGCATGCCGACCACCGCGGGATCGGTCGCCCTCGCGAACTCCTATCCGGCTGCGGACGCCCCGCTGGTCACAGAACTGAGGAAGGCCGGTGCCATCATCATCGGCAAGACGAACCTCACCGAGTTCGCGAACTTCATGACCAGCGGGATGCCCGCCGGGTACAGCTCCCTCGGCGGCCAGGTCCTCAACCCCTACGACATGAGCCAGACGCCGAGCGGCTCGAGCGCCGGATCGGGCTCGGCAGGCGCCACCGGCCTGGCCACCCTGACCATCGGCACGGAGACCTCCGGCTCGATCCTCAGTCCCGCTCGCGCCAACTCGCTGGTCGGCGTCAAACCGACCGTCGGCATCGCCAGCAGGACCGGCATCATCCCGATCTCGGCGACGCAGGACACCGCGGGACCCATGACCAGGTCCGTGTACGACGCCGCGGCCCTCCTGACGGCCATGACCAGCATCGATCCCGAGGACCCCGCGACGGCGGCGAACCCGAGCGACGACGTCGACTTCACGGGGGCCCTCAGCGACACCGCGCTCGAGGGTCGGCGGCTCGGTTACGTCGCGAGCACCACCGACCCCGTCTACACCGCTGCGCTGGACCAGCTCCGGGCGCAGGGTGCCACCCTGGTACCCGTGACGGTCGGCGGCAGCGCGGCACCCAGCATCCTCACCCTGGAGTTCGAACGTGACCTGAACGCCTACCTGGCGCGCCTCCCCGAGGATGCTCCGATGGACACGCTGAGCGACATCATCGCGTACAACACCGCGAATGCTCCGGCGGCGCTGAAGTTCGGGCAGACGCTGCTCACCGCCTCCGAGGCCGTGGACCTGGACGACCCGGTGCAGGAGGCGCAGTACGTCGCGGCGAGGGACACAGGACTGGCAGAGAGCCGCGCGGCGATCGACACGGTCCTCACCACGAACGACCTCGACGCGATCGTCTCCAACTCGGCGACCGTGGGGGTCGGCGCGCGGGCCGGCTACCCGTCGGTGATCGTGCCGTCCGGCTACACCGAGGCCAACCGGCGCCCCTCCGGCGTCGTCTTCCTCGGGACCGCATGGAGCGAGGAGGACCTGCTGGGCTTCGCCTACGACTTCGAGCAGGCCGTCAAGGCCTGGCAGTCGCCCCAGAACCTCAACCCGTCGTTGTTCCGGTGCACCTCGGTGGTCCCGGTGACAGAGTGGGACGCCTCGTGCACGACGACAGCGGTCAAGCCGGGCAAGGGCAGGAAGTAGGCACGCACCGAGTGAGCACAGGAGGCCCCCACCCTTCGCGGGTGGGGGCCTCCTCCGTGCCGGGCGGAATCCTGTCAGGCGGCTTTCGGCATGGCCGTGACCACGACGTTCTTGCCCCAGGGGTCCTCGGTGTAGCAGCTGATGAGCACCACGCGATTGGGCACGATGTTCCAGATCTCGCTGTCCTTCAGGGTGTCCTTGTCGTGGGTGATGACCGAGTCCACCACGTAGGTCATGCTGCCTGTCTGCGTGGCGAGCGTGAACTCCTGGCCCACGAGCGACTCGTCACTGAGCCGGTTGAAGGGTGCGTCCTTGCCGTCCCAGCTGTGGCCTGCGATGTACGTGGTGTTGACCGATCCAGCACCCGGGACACCGTATGAGCTGATCCAGTAGGCGTCGGTCGTCAGCGGCGGCACGAGGCTCTGGGACGAGAGGTCCTCCTCGCTCGGGGTGAGCGGGAGAACGGCCATGTCGATGCCTGCCGCCGGGAACGCGAGCGCAGTGGGCTGTGCCGCTGTCGGGCCGCTGGGCGAAACCGGCTCTGTCGTCGCGGTGACGCTCGACGGCGACGGAGCCGGAGCGGTCGTCGCGACCGCGGTCGGGGATGAAGAGGTCGAGGGAGGTACGCCCGCCGATTCCGGCGGCAGGACGGAGCAGGCGACCAAGAGGCCGGCAACCGCAGCGAGGGGCAGCACCAGCCGGCGCTTACCGGACCACTTTCGACGAGCATAGCGTCCGGGCTGGATAGGCTCCTGGTCGAGGGTCTCGTCCGCGCTCCGGTGCTTTTGCATCTGCTGGTGTGTCCTGAGATAGGTGACGAGGTGGTGCGTTGCCCCGAGGCGGTTCGAGAGCCGGGCGGGCTGTCGAACCGCCCCGGGACGGCCAGTGTACTAGCGCTCTGCGCGCTCCAGACGACGCATGCGGGCCGCGGTCGCCACGGGAACCGCGACGCCGACCGCCAGCAGTGCCGCGATGAGGGCGACAGCCGGGTTGTTGTCTTCGGTGGTGACGGCGGTCTGCACGTTGAGGCCCTTGTTGGACGCGACCGGAGCCTTGGCCACGGGGGCAGGCGCGGCGCCCGTGCCCGGAACGACTGGTGCCGGGGTGACCGGTGCGACGACGACCGGCACGACGGGATCGACGCCGATGGCACTGGCGTCGCAGGCAGCGAGGAACGCCTTGAACAGGTCGAGGAGCTCGGCGGCGAGGGCCTCGTTCCCGCTGAGCTGCTCGAGGAGGGCATCCGCCTGCTCGCCGGCGACGACGAGCGCTTCCTCTGCCTCAAACACGTCAGGCGTGCCGACAGCGGCTTCGTAGGCGGCGAGTGCCGCCTCGTAAGCCTGGGCTGCCCGAGACTCTGCGTCCTGCGCGTCGAGGAGCGCCTGCTGCGCATCGATGACATCCGGGTCCTGGTCCGGGTCCCCCTCCGGGGTCGCCGTAAGGAACTCTGCCTCGGCAGTTGCACGAGCGGTTACGGCGGTCGCTGTCGCCGTGCCGGCCGCGTTCAGGACCCCATCGGTCGTGACGATCTGTGCCTCGGCAGCGACAGCTGCCGCCGATGTCAGCGCAGCCTCGGCGACGGCTTCGTAGGCCGCGGCAGCCTCGACCACGGCGGCCGTCGCGGCTTCGAACTGGTTGACGAAGGTGACGTCGACGCCGGCCAGTCCGAGAGCAGCGTTGAACTGCGTGGACGCCTGCAGGCAGGCGGCATCACCGGGTGCGGCTGCTGCCATCGGAGCGCCGAGGAACAGTCCACCGGCGAGAAGGGTGGCCGTCGATCCGGCAGCAACCCATTTCTTTGCAACGATCATGTGTGCGCGTCTCCTGAAAACACTCAAATTTCCCCCGGGCCATTCCCGACGGCGCAGCCTGCGGCGCCACGAGCAGGCGGCGCCCTCCGGGGAGGGCGCCGCCTGCAGAAAACCGTGGTCCGCCGATCGGGTGGTCCTGCCCCAAGCCCAGAGGTTCCTGAGGATGGGCTGGGCGATCGCTGTACTTTTCAACCTAGGCGTGATCGGTGCCGTGGGCAATGGACGGGATGATCCGCTGTGTAACGGTTCGGACTCGGGAGTAACCTCTGCCGAGCTGTCCGCACTGGGTGCATCCAGGCGACAGGGCTTACCGCCGTCGTTCCCCTTCCCGCGCCTCCGGTGTCAGCCGAAGTGCGCCTTCGCGATCAGTCCGTGGACGCCGACGGTGCGGTCGACCACCTGCGAGATGGCGAAGTCCGCCGCGGCGGACAGGTACGCGTAGGCGATGGCCCGGTCCATGCCGCGATCGTGCTCGAGGAAGTCCAGGGCATTCACGACGGCGCGACGCATCGCGACGTCCAGGTCGCTCGACACTCCTCCGCCGGCGAGACCGTCCGGATCGGACAGGCCGATCGGGATCCACGCGTCCTTGGTCTCCGCGAAGGGATAGGAGTAGGCGACGGACGGCGCATCGCCCGAGCCCGGCTTGCAGACCGTCAGGCGGAAGGTCCCGCGGAGGGACCCTTCCATCGCAGTGAGGGCCACCTCGCCGTCGCCCATGCCCATGTGCGGATCCCCGACGTAGAAGAGTCCGCCCGGGGCCCGCACCGGAAGGTAGAAAGTGGAGCCTGCACCGAGGTGCCGGATGTCGATGTTCCCCCCGCCGAGGGTGGGGGGAACCGAATTCGCCTCGGGGGCCGTCAGTCCCTCGGCCTCGGCGAAGGCGACGCCCATCATCCCCATGAAGGGCCGCAGGGGGAACCGGACCTCCATGTCCCCGCTCGTCATCACACCCTTGCCCTTCTCGATCCTGGTGAACACCGAGACGTTCCCGTAGTCGGTCGGCACACCCGATGCGCGGTTGTCGGTCGCCACCGGTGGCATGACCTCGTCGAGGGTGATGCCGGCGGGTGCGGCGGGGCCCGGGAGTGATGCCAGGCCGCCCTTGCCGTGCCTGCTGGAGACCACGCCGTACGGGACGCGTGGCACCACGTCCAGGGTCTCGATCTTCAGCACGTCCCCCGGTTCGGCACCTTCGACGGCGATCGGACCCGTCACGATGTGCGGCCCGTCCACGTCGAACCGCCGCTGGGTCCGCCGGTAGCCCGCCGCGATCTCGACGGCGTCCGTCAGCACGGAGGATCTGTCCACGCCCAGCGACCCGAAGTACTCGAGCGGATCCCGCCCTTGGTCCTCGAGGATCCCCTCGTGCGAGAGCGCGTCGATGGTCACGGTCCTCCCGGACCGGATGGTCATCACCGGCGTGGCGTGCACCGTGGGCACGTACCCCCACAGCACCTCGTCCGGCGTGGACGAGAGGTAGCTGTCCCCCGTGATCCGCCCCCGTCCGGGCTGCAGGACGTCGGCGCCGGGCCCACCCTTGCCGGGCGGCTTCCCCGAGGCGTCAGGAGCCTTGGCAGGCACGACGACGCCGCCTCCGGGAGCGGTTGCGAGCGCGGAGGGTGCCCCCGCGACCGACGCCGCGGACAGGGTGCCGAGCGCCGCCACCACCCCCATGAATCTCCGCCTGCCCAATCCGTCGGCGAGTACCTCGGCCGCCTGCTGCCCCACCGCGTCATCCATGCTGAACCTCTTCCGGGTCGTGGAGCTTCACAAGCTATGCGCCGGTGGTTACGTTCCCGTTTCGGATCCGATTCGGCCAGAAGTCCTGCGCCTCCGCCCGCTCGAAAGCCGATCAGGCCACGTACGCTCTGACGCATGGAACCCCTGCCGCTCCCGCCCCTGACCGCCGTGGCCGCCGTCGCCGCCGCGCTCGTCCACGTCCTGATCTTCGTCCTGGAGTCGGTCCGCTGGCGGCTGGAGCGGACGTGGCGCGTCTTCGGGATCGCGAGCCAGGAGGATGCGGAGACCACGCAGCCGCTCGCCTTCAACCAGGGCTTCTACAATCTGTTCCTCGCGGTCGGCGCGCTGGCCGGCGTCGTCCTCATGCTCCTCGGCGGAGTGACAGCCGCGGCGATCGGGCTCGGGTTCATCGTCCTGTCCACGGGCTCCATGCTCGCTGCGGCGCTCGTGCTGATCCTCGGCAACAGGAAGCTCGCCCGCCCGGCGGCGATCCAGGGCCTGCCTCCCCTGATCGCCCTGCTCGGGCTCCTCGTCCTGGTGTGATTGCGGCCCGGCCGCCGGACGGGTTGCCGGACAAGCCCGGGGCAGGGCCGGCCTAGCCGAGACGGGCCAGGGCCCGTGCAGCCGCGACGTAGCGCGAGAGGACGTAGCGCTGCGTCAGCCGGGTGACCGGCGCGGCGAGCCGGAACAGGGGGCCGGCCGGGACACTGTAGGCGGAGCAGATGAACAGCAACCGGTTGTCCGCCGTCAGTTCGGCGTAGAAACCCTCCTCGCCCCGCACGGGGTGGCCCGGCAGCGTTCCGTACCCGAAGCCGCCCCGCTGGCCGGGTACCGCCCTGCCGGCGCCGTCGAGCTGGGGTGCCCTGGACCAGATCACGCGGCACGGTGCCTTGATGCGCGCTCGCCCGAGGCCGAATCCGGAGATGACGTGCGCCCCGGGCTCGGCCCGTTCGACGGGCGAATCCATGGTGAGCCCGGCACCCCGGTGCAGTTCCCACGCCAGGATGCCCTCGGTCAGCGCGATGAACGATGCGGACGGATCGTCGGTGGCGATCTCGCGGGACTCGACCATCACGGTGTACCCGGAGGGCCAGCCGCCCTCCAGCGAGTCGGGGAACGGCCGATCGGTCGCGCCGCGCTCCTCGTACGTGAACTGCTCCATGGCATCCTCTTCCGTCGGTGTGCGGTACCGTGCCGGCCGCCGCCCCGGACCCAACCTAGTGGACCACCGCGCCGGTCGCGGGCCGGACGGCCCGGGGGCGGACCACCCGCCGTGGCTCCCCATCCCGGGGAAGCAGTGGCAGGATGAGGTCCGGACCGGCGGGACTCATCCGAGACATCCCCCGCCGCGCCACCAGGAAGGCGGGACCACCATGGCATCAGGGACGACGTCGGGCAGGAGCGCGGGGGGCGGGAACGGTGACGCGATGGACCGGGCCTCGGACGCCGCGGAGGAAGCAGCCGACTCGAAGGGCTTCGAACTCGCGGCCCGCGCCGGCTACGTCGCTGCGGGGATCCTGCACGTCGTCATCGGCGTGATCGCGCTGGGACTCGCGGCGGGCGGATCGGGGAGCGCCGACCAGAGCGGAGCCATCGGCCAGCTCGCCGGCAGTCCCGGGGGCACCGCACTGCTGTGGTTCTGCTTCCTGGGCTGCATCGCGCTCGCCCTCTTCTTCCTGAGCGAGATCTTCTTCGGTGTCCGCGCGCTCAGCGGGAAGGAGAAGCTGACGGCCCGCGCGAAGAACGGTGGCCAGGCCGTGGTGTACGCGGTCATCGGTGCGACCTTCGGGCAGTTCGCGCTGGGCGGGTCGAGCGACAGCAGCAGCTCCAGCAGTTCACTCAGTGCGACCCTCATGGCGCAGCCGGCCGGCGTGGCACTCCTCTTCGCGGTCGGTGTCGGTGTCCTCGTCGTCGGCGGCTATTTCATCTACAGCGGGGCGACGCGCCGTTTCCGCAGGAAGCTCTCCGGCCTGCCCACCGGAGGGATCGGCACCGCCGTCACAGCGCTCGGCACCGTGGGTTATGTGGCGAAGGGTTTCGCGCTCGGGGTCCTCGGCGTGCTGATCCTCGTCGCCACCGTCACGAACAACCCGGAGCAGTCCACCGGGTTGGACGGCGCACTGAAGTCCCTGCGGGACCAGCCCTTCGGGACGTGGCTGCTCGGCGCCGTCGCACTCGGGCTCATGGCCTACGGCGTGTTCATGGTGGTGCGCTCGAAGTACCAGCGCATGTGAGTCAGGGGCGCTACAGCCCCAGGGCGGGGGCCTCCATGACGGGGCAGGTGTCCATGACGACCTCGAGCCCGGCGTCCGCGGCCCGACGGGCGGCGTCCTCGTCGATGACCCCCAGCTGCAGCCACACCGCACGCGCCCCCACGGCGATCGCCTGATCGACGACGGCGCCGACGCGGCTCGAGTTCACGAAGCAGTCGACGACATCGATGCTTCCCGGGACGTCCGCGAGGCGCGTGTAGCCCTTCTGCCCGTGGACGTCGTCGCCCTTGAGGCTCACCGGGACCACCTCCATCCCGAGCCTGTCCATCAGGAACCTTGACACCCCGACGGCGGCCCTCCGCGGATTGTTCGACAGCCCGACGACGGCCCACCGCCCGTGCTCGCCCAGGAGCCTGCCGATCACGGCTGGATCGTTCCGGTGTGCCATGTGCCTCTTTCCGATGCGTCGAGCCCGCGCGGGGATTGTTACAGCCTTTGTTACATGCCCTATTTTGCTCCTGCCGTGCAGCGGGCGTTTCATGGGAGTGACCATCCCGAGCGGCCGAGAGACCTGGATCAGTGAAGCCGCAGCAACCCTGGTCGTCGTGCATCCCCCGGACGCGCGGCGATAGCGAGGTCCGAGCCCTGGGAACCACCGCTCCGCGGTGGCGAAGGCCCGGTCCGTAGGGTGCTACCGCCAGGACCGATGGAGACACCATGACTGCAGTTCTGGCACCCGGCACCACCCGCACCACCTCCAAGCAGGCCCTCGGCGTGCACTTCTCCGGCCTGGGTCGGAGTTTCGGCGCCGCAGGCAGCCGCCGCGCGGTCCTCCGGGACGTGTCGGTGGAGGTGGAGCCGGGCGAGATCCTGGCCATCCTCGGCACGAGCGGCTGCGGCAAGTCCACGCTCCTGCGGGCAGCCGCGGGACTCGACGTGCCGGACAGCGGTGAGGTCCTGATCGACGGCACGCCCGTCTCCGGGATCGACGAACGCTGCGCCGTGGCCTTCCAGGAACCGCGCCTGCTGCCCTGGCACACGCTGCAGGCCAACGTGGCGATCGGACTGCCCAAGTCCTCGAGTGCCAGCGCGGGAAAGGCGAAGGTCCTCGAACTGCTGAAGCTCGTGGGCCTCGACGCCTTCGCGAAGCACCGTCCGCGGGAAGTCTCCGGCGGCATGGCGCAGCGCACCTCCCTGGCACGGGCCCTCGCCCGCAATCCCGGCGTCCTGCTGCTGGACGAACCGTTCGGGGCACTCGACGCGCTGACGCGCCTCCGGATGCAGGACCTCCTCCTCGACATCCACAGCGCGCAGCCCACCACGGTGCTGCTCGTGACGCACGACGTCGACGAGGCCCTCCAGCTCGCGGACCGCATCCTGGTCCTCGGGCGCGACGACGACGGCCACGACGACGCACGCGAGGGCTCCACGATCACGGAGCTCGTCACCGTCCCGGGCGCCCGGCCACGGGACCGCAACTCCGCGGATCTCGGCGCGCTCCGCAGCTCGCTGCTCTCCCTGCTCGGCGTCACCGGGCACTAGCCCGCCCTCCGCCGCACTGCCCGCCGGGTCCCGCCGGGGACTTCCCGGGCGCCCTCGCTCCCTTTCCGCACCTCCCTTTCGATGAAGGACCACCATGAACCGCCGCGCCCTCCTGCCCACCCTCGCCCTCGCCTCCGCGCTCTCGCTCAGCCTGAGCGGGTGCCTCGCAGGTGAGAACGCCTCCGATACCGCCCCTGCCGCAGCGGACGGCGGCACGCAGGGCGGCACCCTGAACATCGACTTCGCCACGTACAACCCCCTGAGCCTCATCATCAAGGAGCAGGGCTGGCTCGAGGAGGAACTCGCCGACCAGGACATCACCGTCACCTGGGTGCAGTCCGCGGGCTCCAACAAGGCGAACGAGGCCCTGCGCGCCGGAGCGATCGACGTCGGCTCCACGGCGGGATCGGCAGCGCTCCTCGCCCGGTCCAACGGGTCCCCCATCAAGGCCATCGACATCTACTCGCAGCCCGAGTGGTCCGCCCTGGTGACGCTGCCGGACTCGGACATCACGAGCGTGGAGGACCTGCGCGGCAAGTCCATCGCTGCGACCAGGGGTACCGACCCCTACTTCTTCCTCCTGCAGGCGCTCGAGGCGGCGGGCGTGGACCAGTCCGAGGTGACCATCGAGAACCTGCAGCACGCGGACGGCCGCGCGGCACTCGCGAGCGGCGCCGTCGACGCGTGGGCCGGCCTCGATCCGATCATGGCCGCGGCGGAGCAGGACGGCGCGCAGCTGTTCTTCCGCGACATCGACTTCAACAGCTACGGGTTCCTCAACGCGACGGAGGACTTCCTCGCGGAGAAGCCCGACGTCGCCCAGACCGTGGTGAACGCCTACGAGAAGGCGCGGGAGTGGGCCAAGGAGAACCCCGAGGAGACGGCAGCCATCCTCGCGGAGGTCGCAGCCATCGACCCGGCGGTCGCGAACTCCGTCATCATCGAGCGCACCAACCTCGACGTCGACCCGGCCCCGGGTGACGCGCAGCGCGCCGTGCTCGAGAAGATCGGCCCCGTGTTCGTCGAGACCGGCGACGTCCAGTCGCAGGAGCAGATCGACGAGGCCCTCGGGTCCCTCCTCGATCCCTCGCTGGTCGAGAAGGCCGATCCCGCCTCGATCGGCGCCGGCTCATGAGCTCCGAGGTGGGGCAGCGGGCCGTCCCGATCAGCCGGGCCGGGTTGGCGGCCATCGGCTCTCCCGTCACAGCCGAGGACGCCGTCGGCCGGGGCGATGTCCCGGCAGGGTCCGGCAGCGGTGCCCGGCGCAGCACGGGACGCCGTATCGGCATCATCCTCCTCGGCCTGATTGTCCCCGCCCTCTTGCTGCTCGGCTGGCACCTCAGCACGGCGTCGGGCTTCTTCAAGCCGTCGCAGCTGCCCTCCCCCGCCTCGGTCCTCGCGGCCGCCGTCGACCTCGTGGACCGCGGCCAGCTCGCCACGCACATCCTCATCTCCACCCAGCGCGTGGTCCTCGGCTTCCTGATCGGGTCCGTGCTCGGCGTGGTGGCTGGCGCGGTCCTCGGCCTCTCCCGCGTCGCGGACATCCTGCTCACCCCGACGGTCGGCGCCCTGCGCGCCGTCCCGTCGCTGGCCTGGGTGCCGCTCCTGGTCCTGTGGATCGGCATCAACGAGGACTCGAAGGTCACCCTGATCACCATCGGCGCCTTCTTCCCCGTCTTCACGACGCTCTACCTCGGACTGCGCCACGTGGACCGGAACCTCGTCGAGGCGGCCCGGGCCTTCGGGGTCAACGGCCTGCGCCTGCTGACCACGGTGCAGCTCCCCGCCGTCGTGCCCGCCCTGTTCTCCGGCCTGCGGCTGGCGCTCGCCCAGTCGTGGCTGTTCCTCGTCGCGGCGGAGCTCATCGCCTCGTCGATGGGGCTCGGGTTCCTGCTCGTCGACTCCCAGCAGAACGGGCGCGTGGACCGCATCCTCCTCGCCATCATCCTGCTGGCGATCATCGGCAAGACCACGGACGCCCTGCTCGGGATCGCCGAGCGCTGGGCGGTGCGCCGGTGGGCCTAGGCACGACGACGCACGCCGCGGCACCCGCGCAGGACGAGGCGGCGCGCCTGGCCTTCTGGGCCGAGCAGGCGGCCCGGCTCGAATGGACCGGACCCTGGGACACACTGCACTCCTTCGCGAAGGCAGAGCCCCGGGCGGACGGGACGCTGAGCGTCCCCGTCATCGAATGGTTCGCCGGCGGAACCCTGAACGTCGCCGTCAACTGCGTGGACCGGCATGTCCGTGCCGGTCGCGGGGACCGCGTGGCCCTGCACTTCGAGGGTGAACCCGGTGACCGCCGGACGGTGACCTACGCGGACCTGCAGGACGAGGTGTGCCGTGCGGCGAATGCGCTGCTCGCCCTCGGGATCGGGAAGGGCGACCGCGTGGTCGTGTATCTCCCGGTCCTCGTCGAGACCGTCGTCATCACCCTCGCGTGCGCGCGGATCGGCGCGGTCCACTCGCTCGTCTTCGGCGGGTTCTCCGCCGAGGCGCTGCGCTTCCGCGTGGAGGACACCGGAGCCAGACTCCTCGTCACCACGGACGGCCAGTACCGCCGCGGAACGGCCGTGCCGGTCAAGGCGAACGCGGACGCCGCCGTGGCGGGCAGCAGCAGCATCGAGCACGTCCTCGTGATCCGGCGCACCGGCTCGGACGTCCCGTGGACGGACGGCCGCGACGTCTGGTGGCACGACGCCGTCGACGCCGCACCCAGCGACCACGAGCCGGAGGCGTTCGACGCCGAGACGCCCCTGTTCATCATGTACACCTCGGGGACCACGGGCAGGCCGAAGGGTCTGGTCCACACCGCGGGCGGTTACCTCACGCAGGCGTCGTGGAGCTTCGAGCACCTGTTCAGCCACCCCGATCCGGCGCAGCGCGACGACGACGTGCACTGGTGCACCGCCGATCTCGCCTGGGTGACGGCACACACCTACGAGATCTACGGTCCGCTCTCCAACGGCGCCACGCAGGTGATCTTCGAAGGCACACCCGACACGCCCCACCCCGGCCGCCACTTCGAGATCATCGAACGCTACGGCGTGACGAGCTACTACACGGCGCCCACCCTGGTCCGTTCCCTCATGGGCTGGTTCCCGGACGGTGTCCCGTCCACCTGGGACCTCTCGAGCCTCCGCGTCCTCGGGACGGTCGGCGAGGCCGTGAACCCCGAAGCCTGGCGCTGGTTCCGCCGGAACCTCGGCCGCGACGAGCTCCCCGTCGTCGACACGTGGTGGCAGTCCGAGACCGGCGCCACGATCCTCTCCCCCAGCCCCACGGACTCCTCGTTCAAGCCGGGCTGCGCGGCGCGGGCCCTGCCGGGGGTCTCCACGCGGATCGTCGACCGGCACGGCGCGGCGGTGCCGGCGGGCGAGCAGGGCCTGATCGTCGTCGACCGTCACGGCCCCGCGATGGCCCGGACCGTCTGGGGCGATCCCCAGCGCTACCTCGACTCCTACTGGCGGATGTTCGCTGCCGAGGGCTGGTTCCTCGCCGGCGACGGCGCGCGGTACGACGACGACGGCGACACCTGGATCCTCGGGCGCGTGGACGACGTGATCAACGTGTCCGGTCACCGGCTGTCGACGATCGAGATCGAGTCGGCCCTCGTCGCCCACCCGCTCGTCGTCGAGGCGGGCGTGTGCCCGATCGCCCATCCGGTGACGGGCCATGCCATCGCGGCCTTCGTGGTGCTGGCCACCGGTACCGATCCGTCGATCGACGTCTCCGGGACGCTGCGGGCCCAGGTCGCCGAGGCGATCGGCCCGATCGCACGCCCCTCGGCCGTCGTGGTCGTCAAGGACGTGCCGAAGACGCGCTCCGGCAAGATCATGCGGCGCCTGCTCACGCAGCTCTTCGAGGGCACGGAGCTGGGGGACACGACATCCCTGCAGAACGAGGGGTGCATCCCCGGGATCCAGGACGTCCTCCGCCTCAGCGTCCGAGGCGCTACTCCGGCAGGTCTGCCCCGCGGTTAAACGAAGGAGACGGCAGGCGCCCCGTCCAAGCGCCTGCCGTCTCCCGTGCGTGGTCCGTCCGGTATTAGCCCACCCGGACGAAGGATGCTCCCGGAAGATCCGAGAGAGGGTGCTGCATGGTGGCGTTGATGCCGTTCATGCCGCTGCTGATGACCTGGCCACCGCCGACGTAGACGGCCACGTGGCCGCCCGTGATGACGAGGTCACCGGGAGCGGGGGTGGACACCTGGGCGCCGAACTGGAAGAACTGCGAGGGGCCGAGGTCTCCGACGGAGATACCTGCCGCGCGCAGGGCCTTCTCGACCAGCACGGTGCAGTCCTGCACGGCACCGGCAGCGAGCTGCGCCCGGGCGGAGCCGAGGATGGCGCCCGCGGCGTTGCCCGAGGGAGCGGTCTCGGCGGCGACCGGGGTGATCGCTGCCGAGGCCAGGTAGACACCCGATCCGGCTTCCGTGGACACGGCCGGAGCCGGAGCGATTGCGGCGGCCTGCTGGACGGCAGGAGCAGCTGGTGCTGCGGCGACCGGGGCGGACACCGTCTGGGCCGGCGCCGCGACAGCAGCACCGGCGGCGGGGATGACGATCGTCTGTCCGGGGAAGATGACCGATGCGAGCGAGAGGCCGTTGGCGGTCAGGACCGTGGTGAGCTCGACGCCGTAGCGGGCCGAGATGGCACCCAGGGTGTCGCCGGCGGCGACGGTGTAAGCGGTGCCCGCGGCGCTTGCTGCGGCAGCGGGGGCGACCGCGGCGGTCGGAGCCGTCGTGCCCTCGGCGGTGTAGGTGCCGGCGTGTGCGGTGCCGACGGCGCTGAGGGCGAGGCCCGACGTCACGGCGACGATGGCGACCGGGCGGCCCACGGCGGTGGCTCCGCTCTTCGCGGCGCGGGACAGGCCCTGCAGCGCGAGGTTTCCGTCGACGTCCGCGCGGTGGCGTGCCGGTGAAGTGATTCGTGACATGGTTCTATACCTCTCCCATGCCTGCGGGGTGAGCTGTCGGGTTCGGATGGGAGTCACCCGGCCGCGGGCACCGCCGGTGGGCGGTGCGGTGCGACTTAACCCCGAGGACGCGTGCAGGGATCCTGCGCGTCCGGTGGAACTGATGGTTCCCCCGTCCCTGCCTTCGGTGTATGCGGACGTATCCCGATCGGCGGCAGGGCTCGGCAATCCGTGCGGGAGCGCCCCACGTGGACGGGAGCACCGACTGAGAGTACCCAGCGCTCCGGGCGTTTGTCACATTTCTGTAACGGGGCGTATCCTGCCCTTCCCGCCGGTCACCGATCGCCCTGCAGCGCGCGCTCCCGGCGCGATCCCGCGGAACGCCACCGGCGGAAGGCGAGCACGGTCCCCGTCGCGCTGAGGATCAGCAGGCCGCACTGCTGCACGAAGAACCACACTCCGACGGATGTCCCGCCGATACTCGATGCCGCCACGATGCTGCCGGCCAGGACGAGCGTGAGGACGGCACCGACCCAGCACAGGGTGTTCCACAGGAGGCGCTCCTGCTCGCGCGTAGCAGCCCTCCACTCCTCGGTTCCGCCGTGATCCATGCACCAACCCTAGGCGTACGGACCAGGACTCCGCCCTGACATCCGGCACCACGCAGAGCGACACATTGTTTGGATTGTCGCGACCCCGATGTCACACTCGTGCTTGACCATCCCGAGCGGCCGAGAGATCTGGCTCATTGACGCCGCAGCAACCCTGGCCCCCGTGCACCACGGGGACAGTAGGGTGCTACTGCCAGAACGATGGAGGAAGTCATGAGCGTCGCCGACCTGTCCACTCCCCTGAAGTTCGCCTACTGGGTCCCCAACGTCAGTGGTGGTCTCGTGGTCTCGACCATCGAGCAGCGCACCAGCTGGGACTTCGACTACAACCGCAAGCTCGCCCGGATCGCGGAGGACGCCGGTTTCGAGTACGCCCTGTCACAGACGCGGTACGCCGCCTCCTACGGCGCGGACAAGCAGCACGAGGCCACGAGCTTCTCGCTCGCCCTCCTCGCCGCGACCGAGAGACTCAAGGTGATCGCCGCCGTCCACCCCGGGATGTGGCACCCGGGCGTGCTGGCCAAGTTCATCATCACGGCCGACCACATCTCGAACGGCCGCGCGGCCGTGAACATCGTCTCCGGCTGGCTGAAGGACGAGTTCGTGAACTTCGGCCTCGAGTGGCTCGAGCACGACGAGCGCTATGTCCGCACGGAGGAGTTCATCCGCGTGCTCAGGGGCCTGTGGACCGAACAGGGCTACAGCCAGTCGGGGAAGTACTACGACATCACGGACTTCACACTGAGCCCCCCGCCCGTCGACGTCCCCGGCCGCCCGCACCCGGAAGTCTTCTTCGGCGGCAATTCGACGGCGGCGCAGGCCACTGCCGGCCGGGTCGCCGACTGGTACTTCTCGAACGGGAAGGACCTCGACGGGTTCAGGGAGAACATCGCCGGGGTGCAGGCCTCGGCCACCGCCGCCGGGCGCCGTCCCCGGTACGGGCTGAACGGCTTCGTCATCGCCCGCGACTCCGAGAAGGAGGCGCGTGACACGCTCCGTGAGATCGTGGCCAAGGCCCACCGTCCCGCGGTCGAGGGCTTCCGCGACGCCGTGCAGGAAGCGGGCGCCTCCACGAAGGACGGCAAGGGCATGTGGGCCGATTCCTCCTTCGAGGACCTCATCCAGTACAACGACGGCTTCCGGACGCAGCTGATCGGCACTCCGGAGCAGATCGCCGAGCGGATCGTCGAGTACAAGAAGATCGGCGTCAACCTCTTCCTGACCTGCTACCTGCACTTCCAGGAGGAGGTCGCCGCCTTCGGGACGGACATCCTCCCGATCGTGCGCGAGCTCGAGGCGGATGCGGCCCGCAGGGCCGGCGTCGACTTCGATCCGGACGAGACCCTCACCGGAACCCATCCCAGCAAGGCAGGTGTCTGATGGCAGAACGTTCCTTCGGTTTCCGCACGCGTGCTCTCCACGCCGGCGGAACCCCCGACGCGACGCACGGCGCGCGGGCCGTCCCGATCTACCAGACCACGTCCTTCGTGTTCAAGGACACGAACGACGCCGCGAACCTCTTCGCGCTGCAGAAGTACGGCAACATCTACTCGCGCATCGGCAACCCCACCGTCGCGGCCTTCGAGGAGCGCATCGCCTCCCTCGAGGGCGGGATCGGCGCAGTGGCGACGGCGTCGGGCATGAGTGCCGAGTTCATCACCTTCGCGGCCCTGTGCCAGGCGGGCGATCACATCGTCGCGGCCTCCCAGTTGTACGGCGGGACCGTGACCCAGCTCGACGTCACGCTGCGCCGCTTCGGCATCGAGACCACCTTCGTGCCGGGGACCGACCCGGCGGACTACGCAGCGGCCATCCGCGAGAACACGAAGGCCGTCTACGCCGAGGTGATCGCGAACCCGTCCGGTGAGATCTCCGACCTCGCGGGACTCGCGAAGGTGGCGCACGACGCCGGCATCCCCTTCATCGTCGACTCCACACTGAGCACCCCCTACCTCGTGCGGCCCATCGAGCACGGCGCCGACATCGTCATCCACTCGGCCACCAAGTTCATCGGCGGCCACGGCACCACCCTCGGCGGCGTGATCGTCGAGAGCGGCCGGTTCGACTGGGGCAACGGCAAGTTCCCCATGATGACCGAGCCGGTGCCCTCCTACGGCAACATCCAGTGGTGGGCGAACTTCGGTGAGTACGGGTTCCTCACCAAGCTCCGCACCGAGCAGCTCCGCGACATCGGCCCGTCCCTCTCGCCGACGTCGGCCTTCCAGCTCCTGCAGGGCGTCGAGACGCTCGCCCAGCGCCTCGACGAGCACCTCGAGAACGCCCTCGCCGTGGCGCAGTGGCTCCAGGCCGATCCCCGCGTGGAGTACGTCAACTACGCAGGCCTGCCCACCCACCCGCACCATGAGCGCGCGAGGACCTACCTCCCGCAGGGGCCGGGGTCCGTGTTCAGCTTCGGCATCCGGGGCGGGCGGAAAGCGGGCCAGAAGTTCATCGAGTCGCTGCAGCTCGCCTCGCACCTCGCGAACGTCGGCGACTCCCGGACGCTCGTGATCCACCCGGGCTCGACGACGCACCAGCAGCTCTCCACCGAACAGCTGGTCGCGGCGGGCGTTCCCGAGGACCTCGTCCGCATCTCCGTGGGCCTGGAGGACCTGGCCGACATCCTGTGGGACATCGACCAGGCACTCGCCCTCGCGGTCGATGCGACGGACGAGGCCTTCGACGACCTCCCGCAGGAAGCGGCGGGCGGGAACGACGACGACGCGTCGGCGACGCGCGCAGTGGGAGTGGGAGCATGAGCGGCACGGAAGCAGCACCTCGCACGTGGGAGGGGCCCTCGGCGCCCGAGCGGCTCGCCCTGCTCCGGAGCGCCCGGTCCGTCGCGATCGTCGGCGCCTCCGACAAGCCGTCGCGGGCGTCCTACTTCGTGGCGACCTACCTGCAGTCGTCCTCGCCCTACCGCCTGTACTTCGTCAATCCGGTGGCCGGCCGGATCCTCGGGCAGCCCGCCTATGCGTCGCTCAAGGATCTCCCCGAGGTCCCCGACGTGGTCGACGTGTTCCGGAAGCACGACGACCTGCCGTCCGTGCTGGAGGAGACCCTCGACGTCGGAGCGAAGACGCTGTGGCTGCAGCTCGGCTCCTGGCACGAGGACGTGGCGCGTTCCGCGGAGGCGGCGGGCCTGGACGTCGTGATGGACCGCTGCATGAAGATCGAGCACGCGCGCTTCCACGGCGGACTCAACCTCGCGGGCTTCAACACCGGAGTCATCTCCTCGAAGCGGCAGATCACGTCCTAACCGGCCGGCGCTGCGGCGCTGTCCTCCGTTAGGGTGTCGCCTGCGTGGGCCGGGGCGCCATCGTCCGCGTCGGCATGACCCGCGTCAGCTTCGCCCGCGTCAGCTTCGCTCGCGTCGTCATTGTCCGCGTCGGCATCGTCCGCGGCGGAAACGACGCCCGGGACACCAGGGGTCGTCACTCCGGTGCCGGCCGGTACCGGCACGGGGCCGTCACTGTTGGGCGCCATGGCAGGTCCCGTCAGCGTGCCGCCGTCGGAGGTCGGCACGGAACCCGACCCGGAGGTCTCGGCCTCCGGCGCCGTGATCGCTGCGTCTGCTGATCCGTCGTCCGGCGCGGCAGGGTCGACCGGACCGGGAGCCGCGCCGTCGACGGATACCGCTCCGCCCGTGTTCCCGGCCGGGGCGACGCCCGCTGAAGCATCGACCTGAGCGTCGGGCACAGCAGTCACCCCAGGCACCGGGGCGTCGACGGGACCGTGGTGGAGTGTCCCGTCGCGCACCGGGGCTTCCTCCGGCGCAGCTGCAGGATCGACCGGCACCGGAGCGTCCGCGGGGAGGCTCCACCAGGTCCCGTCATCGATTCCCGGGTCGGCGACGAACGTGTACAGCCACGGATCCTCCTCCCACAGCGGGGCGGACAGGACCGGTCCGTCCCATGGCTCGACAGGCGCCATCAGCAGGAAGCGGTGCTGCGGGCCGGGCGTCGGCGCGGCGTGCGGCGACGTCGGAGCACCATCGGGATGGACCGCGTGCGTGGACCCCCGGAGCCCGGGATCGCCGATGCGCCGAGCCTGCTCGCGGACAGCCTTCGTGCCGGCGTTTTTGTCCGGGGGACCGGCCGGGACGCCGGGCATGGCCTTGCCCGGCCCCGGCGCCGGGCGCTCCTGACGGGGACCGGGGGCACCCGGTGGCCGGCCCGGCGCGGTGGTCGTCCCGGGCGCGGGCGCGGGCGCCCGGGTTCCGGGTACGCGGTTCGCTCCCGCCGTCGTCGGACTGCCCGGCGAGGTGGCGGCCGGCGCAGCCGCGGTCGGCATCGGGGACGAGGGGGCGACGACGGACCGCACGGCGGGAACCGACGCCGCGGCGGGAGCAGCACCCGACACCGAGGCGGGCACGCTCGTCGGAGCTCCTGCACCACCGGGGGATGCACCGGGAGCCCTGTCGCGTGGGGCGGGCGCTCCGCCGGGCAGGGCGTCACCCGCTCCCGGCCCGGCTGCAGGACCACCGGGGGCCGGGGCCGTGACAGGTGCCGGCGGTGGTGCGGCCGGAAGCGTCAGGGGCGCGCCGCCGGCCGGACCGGACGGCGCCCTGCCGGCACCGGCCTGGACCAGCGGGGCAGGGCCGAGCTCGGCGCGATCAGCGCTGTCGCGGATGGAGAAGCGGGTGATCGACTCGACGGCGTCACCGATCCCCTGGGGGAAGTGGAGCGTGCCCGCGGCGACGCCGGACATCCCGACTCCCATCGAGACGGCGAGTGCACCGCCGATGAAGGTGATGCGGCGCTTGTGGCGCCGCCCCTGCACTGCCTTGCCGCCGTCGGCCATGAGCTGTGCCAGGGCTGCGGACGCGTCGGGCGCGGGGCCTGCGGCGAGGTCCCGGACGATCCCGAGGGCGCGGACGAGGGCCGGGTCCTCGGGGATGCCGGACTCCTGGAGGAGAGGCAGCACGGGGTCCGGCGACGGGGTGTCATGACCAGTCATAGCGCGTCCGATTCGTTGGGTTGTACGAGTTCCTTCAGCTTGAGCAGTCCCCGCCGCTGCAACTGCTTGACCGATCCCGCCGATCTCCCCAGGATCCCGGCCACCTGGTCGATCGGCAGTTCGGCGACGATGCGGAGCAGGAGCACATCACGCTGATCGTCATTGAGCTGGGCGAGCATGGTTCCCGCACCTCCGAGGTCGAGCTGCCCGAGGGCCACGGTCTCGGCGGAGTCCGTCAGCCGCGTGTCACCGTCCGCCTCGTAGCCGACGACCACGGGTGTCCGGGCCCTCCTCCGCACCTCGTCCACGTAGCGGGCGTGCGCGACGGAGAACGTGAAGGTCCGGAGTCCGGCGAGCCCCCCTGCCACGGTGTCGAGTTTCGAGAAGACGGTGAGGAACACCTCCTGGGTCAGGGCTTCCGGATCCTCGGAGCCGCGCCCCGCGAAGTATCCCAGCACTGCCGGACCGAGCGCCTGGTAGAGGAGGGAGAAGGCCGCGGGTTCGCCTGCTTGAGCGCGGGTGAGCGCATCCTCAGGCAGCGGTGTGACCACGGTCTATTCCTTGTTCGGGCGGGGCGGCGACACCATCGTAACCGCTCTGTCCCACCCGCAGGCTCCGGCCTCGAAGGCCTGCGGCAAAGAAAAGGCCGCACCGAGGCCCGTTGGGGGATAAGCCTCGGTGCGGCGCTTACATCCTGGTAATCGACGGGCGGGACGGGAAGGTTACGCCCTCTCCGGTTTTTTCTTCCCGCCTACTTCAGGGCGCTGGATGCGCGGCGCTTGTTGAAGACGTCGAAGCCGACGGCGAGCAGCAGCACCATGCCCTTGATGAACTGCTGGTAGTCGATGCCGACGCCCAGCAGGGACATGCCGTTGTTGAGCACGCCCATGATGAGGCCGCCGGTGATGGCACCGATGACCGTTCCCACCCCGCCCGTCACGGCCGCCCCGCCGATGAACGCCGCCGCGATGGCGTCGAGCTCGAAGAGGTTGCCCGCACCCGGGCCGGCGGAGTTGAGCCGGCCGGTGAAGATCAGTCCCGCCAGTGCCGCGAGCACGCCCATGTTCACGAAGAGCATGAAGTCGATCCGCTTGGTGTTGACGCCGGAGAGCTGGGCCGCCTGGAGGTTGCCACCACGGGCGTAGACGTGGCGACCGAACACGCTGTTGCTCATGACGAGGCTGTAGGCGACGATCAGGATCCCGAGCACCACCAGCACGATCGGCGTCCCGCTGCGGGAACCGGCCAGCAGGTAGGTCAGTCCCAGGATGAGGACGGCGATGAACGCCAGCTTCGTGAAGAACCACGCCGCGGGCTCGTCCTCGAGGGCGAGGCGGGCACGCGTGGCCCGCCCCCGGAGCTGGCTGACCACGAGCAGGACGACGGCGATCACGCCGAGGCCCACCGTGGTCCAGTCGAGGATGTTGGTCTCCGCCGGGAAGAGTCCGGGGAACAGGAAGCCCCCACCGAGCTGGCGGTACTCCTCGGGGAATCCGGTGATGCGCTGGTTCTCGAGGACGATCTGCGTGAGCCCGCGGAAGACGAGCATGCCTGCGAGGGTCACGATGAAGGCCGGGATACCGACGTAGGCCACCCAGAAACCCTGCCAGGCGCCCACGAGTCCGCCGATGACGAGGGAGACGATGAAGGCCAGCCACCAGGGGAAGGACCAGTCCTGCACCATGATCCCGGACATGGCACCGACGAAGGCCGCCACCGATCCGACGGACAGGTCGATGTGCCCGGCGACGATGATCATGACCATACCGATGGCCAGGAGCAGGATGTAGCTGTTCTGGACGATGATGTTCGAGACGTTGTCCGGCATCAGCAGCGCGCCGCCGGTCAGCACCTGGAACAGGGCGACGATGACGATGAGGGCGACGAAGATGCCGATCTGCCGCAGCCGGCTCGTGAGGAAGGCCAGCCCGTGCTTCACGGGAGGTGGCGGCGCGGTCACCGCGGGGTCCTTGACGGTGGTAGCCATGGAGTCAGTCCTTTTCCTTGGTCATGTACTGCATGAGGAGTTCGGGGGTCGCCTGCCCGATGGGCACTTCCGCGGTGATGCGGCCTTCGGCGAGGGTGTAGATGCGGTCGCAGATGCCGAGCAGCTCGGGCAGCTCGGAGGAGATCACGATGACGGCCTTCCCCTCGGCGGCGAGGCGGTTGATGATCGTGTAGATCTCGTACTTGGCGCCGACGTCGATCCCGCGGGTGGGCTCGTCGAGGATCAGGACGTCGGGGTCCGAGAACATCCACTTGGAGAGCACCACCTTCTGCTGGTTCCCGCCCGAGAGCTTGCCGGTGATGGCCGCGACCGTCGGGGCCTTGATGTTCATGGACCGCCGGTAGTCGCCGGCGACGACGGCTTCACGGCCGCTGTCGACCCAGCCGCGCTTCGCGAGCTTGCCGAGGGCGGCACCGGACACGTTGCGCTTGATGTCGTCGATCAGGTTGAGGCCGTACTTCTTGCGGTCCTCCGTGGCGTAGGCGATGCCGTGCCGGATCGCCTCGCCGACGGTGCGCGCCGTGATCGGAGCACCGTTCTTGTAGAGCGTCCCGGTGATGTTCGAGCCGTAGCTGCGGCCGAAGATGCTCATGGCGAGTTCGGTGCGGCCTGCACCCATGAGGCCGGCGATGCCGACCACCTCGCCGGCGCGCACGGAGAGGTTGGCCGCATCGACGACCACGCGGGCCGACTCCTGCGGGTGGTGCACCGTCCAGTCCTCGACGCGGAGCACCTCCTCGCCGATCACCGGTGTGCGGTCGGGATAGCGGCTTGCCATGTCGCGGCCGACCATCCCCTTGATGATGCGTTCCTCCGTGACGGAGCCGTCGTGCAGGCTCAGCGTCTCGATGGTCCGGCCGTCACGGAGGATCGTCACGGAGTCCGCGATCGCCCTGATCTCGTTGAGCTTGTGGCTGATGATGATGCTCGTGATGCCCTCCTTGCGGAGTCCTTTCACGAGCCCGAGGAGGTGCGCGGAATCCTCGTCGTTCAGGGCTGCGGTGGGCTCGTCGAGGATCAGCAGCTTGACGTTCTTGGACAGCGCCTTCGCGATCTCCACGAGCTGCTGCTTCCCCACGCCGATGTCACCGGCACGGACCACGGGATTGAGGTCGAGCCCCACGCGGCGGAGGAGCTTGGCCGCCTCCAGGTTGGTCTCGTTCCAGTCGATGAACCCGCGCTTCTCGCGCTCGTTGCCGAGGAAGATGTTCTCGGCGACGGAGAGGAACGGGGACAGGGCCAGTTCCTGGTGGATGATGACGATCCCGTCGCGTTCGCTGTCGCGGATGTCCTTGAATTCGACGACCCCGCCCTCGAACTCGATGTCGCCGTCGTACGTGCCGTGGGGGTAGACCCCGGACAGCACCTTCATGAGGGTCGACTTGCCGGCCCCGTTCTCCCCGCAGATCGCGTGGACTTCTCCGCGCGCGACGTCGAGGTTGACGTCCTGCAGTGCCTTCACGCCAGGGAAGGTCTTGGTGATGCGGCGCATCCTGAGGATGTTCTCCGCCATGGTCGAGCCTCGCTTACTTGAGTGGAAGTCCCGGCAGGGGCCGGGCGAGGTACAGCGCCTGTGGCTCCGGACCAGGGTCGGTCCGGAGCCACAGGCATCATGGGTGCTGCGGGACGGCTACTTGAGCTCGTCCTCGGTGTAGTAGCCGGTCTCGACGAGCGCGGCCTCGTAATTGTCGACCGTGACGATCTGCGACTCGAGCAGGTAGGACGGGACGATCTTCTCGCCGTTGTCGTATGTCTCGGTGTCGTTGACCTTGGGCTCCTCGCCCTTCATGAGGGCGTCCACCATGGTGACGGCCTGCTTGCCGAGCTCGCGGACGTCCTTGAAGATCGTCGAGTACTGCTCGTCGGCGATGATCGACTTCACGGAGCCGACCTCGGCGTCCTGGCCGGTGACGACCGGGAGGTCGTCCGCGGAGTAGCCGCCGGAGGTCAGGGCCGAGATGATGCCGATGGACAGGCCGTCGTAGGGCGACAGGACGCCCTCGAGCTGCTCACCGCCACCGACCGTGAGGAGGTCCTCCATGCGGTCCTGCGCGGTGTCGGGGAGCCAGCGGAGGATCGCGGCCTGCTCGAACTCGGTCTGGCCGCTGGGCACGCGCAGCACGCCGCTGTCGAGGTAGGGCTGGAGGGTCTTCATGGCGCCGTCCCAGAAGAAGGTCGCGTTGTTGTCGTCCGGGCTGCCGGCGAAGAGCTCGACGTCGAACGGCCCTTCCTCGCCGGTCTCGGCGCCCTCGGCGTCGAGGATCCCGAGGCCCGTCAGGAGGGAGGTGGCCTGCTGGACGCCGACCTCCTCGTTGTCGAAGGTGGTGTAGTAGTCCACGGTGTCGGAGCCGTTGATGAGGCGGTCGTAGGCGATGACGGGAATGTCCTGCTCCTCCGCCTGGTCCAGCACGCTCGTCAGCGTGGTGCCGTCGATCGAGGCGACGACCAGGGCCTTCACGCCGCCGTTGATCATGTTCTCGATCTGGCTGACCTGGGTGGGGATGTCGTCGTTGGCGTACTGGAGGTCGACCTCGTAGCCGAGGTCCTCCAGCTGGCTCTTGACGTTCTCGCCGTCGGCGATCCATCGCTCCGACTGCTGCGTGGGCATGGCCACACCGATCTTGGCGCCCTCGTTGGAGCCGCCCTCCGCAGCGGCGTCGTCGCCGCCGCCCCTGCTTCCACCGCAGGCGGTGAGGCTGAGGGTCAGGATGCTGGCGGCCGCGATGCCGGCCAGGTATTTCCGATTCATGGTGGAACTTTCTTGTGAGTGGTTTCCGGCGGCAGTGCCGGCTTTCGGGGAGTGGCTTCTACAGTTTCTGCGCGAGCCGATAGTACGCGGCGTTCCAGCGCAGCTCGCGCTGGAAGTCCCGCAGCTTCGTGTCGGCGTCGATCCGCAGCAGTTCGACCTCGGCGATGTCCGCGAAGTCCTCGAAGACCTCGAGGCCCACCGCGGTGGTGAGGACGGTGTGGTGCGCGGCGCCGGCGCTCAGCCAGGCCGCCGCGGACGTCTCGAGGCTCGGCTCCGGCTTCCAGACTGCGCGCGCGACCGGCAGGTTGGGCAGCGGGGCGTCCGGCGGGACGACCTCGACGGCGTTGGCCGTGAGGCGGAAGCGGTCCCGCATGTCGGACATCGCGACGACGACGCCGGCTCCGGCGTCCGTGTCGAACACGAGCCGCACCGGATCCTCCTTGCCGCCGATCCCGAGCGGGTGCACCTCGAGGGAGGGCTTCGACGTGGTGAGGGTGGGGCAGATCTCGAGCATGTGCGCGCCGAGGATCTTCTCCTCCCCCGGCGTCAGGTGGTACGTGTAGTCCTCCATGAGGGAGGCGCCGCCGGGGAGTCCGGAGCCCATGACCTTCGCGGCACGGACGAGGACGGCGGTCTTCCAGTCGCCCTCGGCCCCGAAGCCGTAGCCACGGGCCATGAGCCGCTGCACGGCGAGGCCGGGCAGCTGCCGGAGCGCGCCGAGGTCCTCGAAGTTGGTGGTGAACGCACCGAAACCGCCCTCCTCGAGGAAGGACAGCAGACCGAGTTCCTGGCGGGCACCATAGCGCAGCGACTCGTGGCGGTCACCTCCCCGGCGCAGTTCCGGGACCACGTCGTAGGTCTCCTCGTACTCGGCCACGAGGGCGTCGACGTCGTCGTCCGACTGTGCCTCGACCGCCGCGACGAGGTCGTTGACGCCCCACGTGTTGATGGAGACGCCGAAGCGGAGCTCCGCCTCGGTCTTGTCCCCCTCGGTGACGGCGACGTTGCGCATGTTGTCGCCGAAGCGGGCCACCTTGAGCTCGTGGACGGCGGCCCAGCCGGCGGCGGCGCGCTGCCACGAGGCGACCTTCGCGCAGACGTCGGGACTGCTGACGTGCCCGACGACGGTCTTCCGCGGCACTCCGAGGCGCGACTGGATGTACCCGAACTCGCGGTCGCCGTGCGCGGCCTGGTTGAGGTTCATGAAGTCGAAGTCGATCTCGGCCCACGGCAGCGCCACGTTGATCTGCGTGTGCAGGTGCAGCAGCGGCTTGCGGAGGGCGTCGAGGCCCGCGATCCACATCTTGGCGGGGCTGAAGGTGTGCATCCAGGCGATCACGCCGATCGCGTGGTCCGCCGCGTTGGCCTCGAGCGCCATGCGGCGGATCGAGGCGGAGTCCTTGAGGGTCGGCTTCCACACGACCTTCACGGGGAGCCCCGAGTCCGCGAGCATCCGCACGATCTCCTGGGACTGCTCCGCGACCTGCTGCAGGGTCTCCTCGCCGTAGAGGTCCTGGCTGCCGGTGAGGAACCAGACTTCGTAGGTGTCGAGGGTGGTGCTGAGCGGGCTCATGCTGGGGCTCCTGGGGTCGAGGGCTGACCGTACACGTTCTGGTACCGGTCGAAGAGTGAGTCGATGTGCTCGGACTGGATCCCGGCGGGCGCACCGAGCTGGCGGGAGATGTGGACGGTCCGTGCCACGTCCTCGAGCATGACGGCCGCCTTGACGGCATCCTTCGCGTCCCTGCCGATGGTGAAGGGCCCGTGGCTCTTCATGAGCACGCCGCGTGAGCGGTGGCCGGTGAGGGTGTCCACGATGCCGCGGCCGATCGAATCGTCACCGATGATCGCGAACGGACCCACCGGGATCTCCCCGCCGAACTCGTCCGCCATGGCTGTGATCACGCAGGGGATCGGCTCGCCGCGGGCGGCCCAGGCGACGGCGTAGGTGGAGTGCGTGTGCACCACGCCGCCGACGTCGGGCATGTGGCGGTAGACGTACGCGTGGGCGGCGGTGTCGCTCGAGGGCGACCGCTCGGATCCGGGAGTGCCGTCGACGACGTTGCCGTCGAGGTCGCAGAGGATCTGGTTCTCCGGCGCCAGCTCGTCGTAGCTGACGCCGGAGGGCTTGATGACGAACAGGTCGGCGCCCGGCACGCGGCCGGAGACGTTCCCGCCCGTCCAGACGACGAGTCCGTAGCGCACGAGTTCGGCGTGGAGGGCGGCGACGTCCTCCCGGACGGCGAGGATCGCCGCCTCGACCTCGGGGCTGAAGGTCGCGGGGGTCGAGGTGCTCATGCCGACACCGCCTGCGGGGCAGCGGCGGTGCGGGCCGCACGGCGCAGGGCTTTGAGCCGGTGCATGACGTCGTTGGTGCCGCGGCCGAAGTAGTCGTGCAGGTCGGTGTATTCGCGGTACAGGGCGTCGTACGCGTCGGCCCTCTCCGGGTCAGGGGTGTAGGCGGCGCGGTCCAGGTGGCCCATCGCCGCGGCTGCCGCGTGGATGTCC
Organism: Arthrobacter sp. CP30; assembly: GCF_053470025.1. Lineage (NCBI taxonomy): Bacteria > Bacillati > Actinomycetota > Actinomycetes > Micrococcales > Micrococcaceae > Arthrobacter > Arthrobacter sp. CP30. Next base: position 324,786 of record NZ_JBQEMM010000002.1, on the reverse strand, counting down.
TCGTACGCACCGGCGGCGACGGCGGCATGGATGGCGGAGCCGAGGGCGGGGCCCTGCGCGCTGCCGATCACGGAGATGGGCATGTTCAGGACGTCCGCGTAGACCTGCATGAGGAACGGGTTCCGGATGAGCCCGCCGGCGGCGACGAACTCCGTCACCGGGACGCCGGACGCGTTGAAGGTCTCGACGATCTTCCGGGTGCCGAACGCCGTGGACTCCAGCAGCGCACGGTAGACCTCGTGCGGCTTGGTCGCGAGGGTGAGGCCCACGATCGTCCCGGACAGCTCGTGGTCCACCAGGACGGACCGGTTGCCGGAGTGCCAGTCGAGGGCCACCAGGCCGTGGGCGCCGACGGGTTCCCCCTGCGCCTGCCCGGTGAGGTACTCGTGCACGCTGAGTCCCTCTGCCGCAGCGGCATCCCGGATCTCCCCCGGCACCTGGTTCGCGACGAACCACGCGAAGATGTCGCCGACGCCGGACTGGCCGGCCTCGTAGCCGTAGAAGCCCGCCACGATCCCGCCGTCGACGACGCCGCACATGCCCGGCACCTCGCTCAGGCGGTCGGAGTTCATGACGTGGCAGGTGGAGGTACCCATGATGGCCACCATCTGGCCCGGGTCCGTGGCCTGCGCCGCGGGAGCGGTGACGTGGGCGTCCACGTTCCCGACGGCGACGGCGATGCCCGCGGGCAGGCCCGTCCAGGCGGCGGCCTCCTCGGAGAGGGATCCCGCCCTCGACGCCAGGGCGCCGATGGTGTGCTCCACCTTGTCGCGGGCGAAGCCGGCGAAGTCGGGGTTGAGGGCGGCGAGGAACTCCTCGGACGGATAGGCGCCGTCCTGGTAGATGCCCTTGTAGCCCGCGGTGCACGCGTTCCGCACGTACTCCCCCGTGAGCTGCCAGACGATCCAGTCGGCAGCCTCGACCCAGTGCTCCATGACGTCGTACAGCTCGCGGTCCTCCTCGAGCAGCTGGAGGCCCTTGGCGAACTCCCACTCGCTGGAGATGAGCCCGCCGTAGCGGGGCAGCCACGCCTCGCCGCGTGCGGCCGCGAGTTCGTTGATGCGGTTGGCCTGCGCCTGGGCCGCGTGGTGCTTCCACAGCTTCACGTAGGCGTGGGGGCGGCCCTCGTAGCCCGGCACCTCGTTGAGGGGGGTGCCGTCCGCGAGGGTGGGCACCATGGTGCAGGCGGTGAAGTCGGTCGCGATGCCGACGACGTCCTGCGGGTCGATGCCCGCCTCGCGGACGGCGGCGGGGACCGCGGAGCGGAGGACGTCGACGTAGTCGGAGGGCACCTGCAGGGCCCACTCGGGCGGCAGCTGCGCACCGGTGGCCGCGAGCGTGGTGTCCATGACGGCATGGGGGTACTCGAGCGTCGCGGCACCGAGTTCGGCACCGTCGGAGACGCGGACGACGACGGCACGGCCGGACAGGGTGCCGTAGTCGACGCCGATCACGTAGGTAGCGCCGCCGGCACCGGCCGGAGTCGTCGCGGAGCCCGGGGTGGAGTCACTCAAGGGAAGGACCTCTTTGTTCTTCTCGAGACCGCGAAGCGATGCTCTGGTGGATCGGAGAGCTGTACGTGATCGGCTATGTGACCGTTCACATCAACGGCTAACAGTGTAGGTCCTTCCGGGTGGGCTGTGTCAACGGTCACGCCCGGGGGACGACCGGCCGGGATGTCGTCCCGCCCGGGGACAGGCCCGGCGCGAGGGCAGCCGGAGCATGGTTCCACGAGCGAGGCGCTCGCACGCCCTCCGGGTGGGAGGGCGCCCGGGCGTCCCGGTGCCGCCGGGGTCAGGAGGCCGGACGCGCCGTCGAACCCCTCGGCACGAGTTCCGTGCGGACCTCGGGGGCGGCGTCCCCGCCCCGATGGGGCTCCGCCTCTCCGATGAGCCCGAGCAGCCGGGCGACACACCGCCGGCCCAGCTCGGGGAAGTCCTGCCGCACCGTCGTCAGCGGTGGCTGGTAGTGGGCGGCCTCGGGGACGTCGTCGAACCCGACAACGCTCATGTCCTCCGGCACGCTCCGTCCCCCCTCACGCAGGGCATGGAGCAGGCCGAGGGCCATCTGGTCGTTCGAGGAGAAGACCGCCGTCACGCCCCGGGAGGAGGCCCCGGCGAGCAGGGTGCGGCCGGCGCGGTAGCCGGAGTCGGCCGTCCAGGTGCCGGCGAGGAGCGGCTCCGGGTCGAGGCCCGCGTCCCGCATCGCGCGGCGGTATCCGCGGATGCGCGCCTCCGTCTCGAGCCACCCGTCGGGCCCGGCGACGTGCGCTATCCGCCGGTGGCCGAGGTCGATGAGGTGCCGCGTGGCGAGCGCCGCCCCGCCCGACTGGTCGACCGAGAGCCGGTGGTCGTCGTGGCCCTGCGCGGAGTGCACCGTCACGAAGGGCAGGGTGATGGACAGGTGCTCGATCTCCGCCAGCGTCCGGGTCTGCGGCGCGAGGATGATGAGGCCGTCCACCCCGTGCGCGAGCAGGCGGTCGAGGGCGGATCGGATGGAACCGTCGTCGACGTCGTCGAGGTGTGCCACGTCCACCCCGTACCCCGCCTCCCGGGCCGCGCTGTCGATCGCCTGGAGGCTGGCTGCGGGCCCGTACTCGAAGCCCTTGCTCACCAGCACACCGATGGTGGTGGAGCGGCTCGTCACCAGCGCGCGGGCAGCACGGTTGGGCCGGAAGCTCAGCTCCTCCATGGCCGCGAGCACGCGGTCACGCGTCTCGGCGCGGAGGCTCGGGTGACCGTTGAGGACCCGCGACACCGTCTGGTGCGAGACCCCGGCGAGTCGGGCGACGTCGCGGATGTTCGGGGCTCGCGGCGGCGCCGGGCCGTCCGGGGCCGTCACCGCGTCAGTGGGAGTCGACAATGGTGTCGTTCCGGGCGAAGCGCCTGTTGCGGAGTACCGGCAGGAACTCGCGGACGTCGTCGACCCGGCGGCGCGTGACCTCGGTGGTCACGACGCCGCGCTCCTCGTCCTCGAGGTACACCTGCGGGATGCCCATGGGATCGATGATGGCCGAGTGCCCGATGGTGTGGCCGCCGGAGGTACCCGCCGCCGCGACCCACAGCGTGTTCTCGATGGCCCGCGCCTTCAGCAGCGTCTCCCAGTGGTCGATCTTGTGCTCGCCCTTGAACCAGGCCGCCGGCACGCAGATGAGGTCCGCGCCGGCGTCGGCCAGGGCCCTCGCCTGCTCCGGGAAGCGGACGTCGTAGCAGGTCATCAGTCCCACCCGCACGCCCCCGAGCTCCGCGACCTTGATGCCGCCGTCGCCCGGCTTGATGCGCGTGGACTCCTGGTAGCTGAAGGCGTCGTAGAGGTGCAGCTTGCGGTAGGTGTCCACGATCCGCCCCGTGGCGTCGATGAGGACGAGCGTGTTGAACGGCCGCTCCTCGCCGCTGGACTCGTACCCGCCCGCGACCACCGCGATGGACTGCTCCGCCGCGAGGAAGGACAGCTGCTGGACGAAGGACGTCCAGTTCTCCTCCACCGCCTGCTGGAGCGAACCCTCGACCCTGCCGATCGAGAACATCGACTCCTCGGGGAAGACGATCAGTTCCGCGCCCTCGGATGTGGCCTCGGCGGCCAGCTCCCGCATGACCGCGAGGTTCGCCGTCGCCTCCCCGCCGGGTCTGAACTGGCCAACGCTGACTTTCATGCTGAACCTCACGTGTAGGCGGTATGGTGCGTCCAGCGTACAGACTCACGCCCAGCCTCCCGGAGTAGCCTCGTGGCATGAGGAACCCGATGAAGAACAAGCGCGTCACGCCCGGACCCGGCCAGGAGTCCGTCTGGGACTACCCGCGGCCCCCGCGCGTCGAGGCCTCGCCCGCCACCATCGAGATCCGCTTCGGCGGGCAGGTGATCGTCCGGACCACCCGGGCGGTTCGGGTCCTCGAGACCAGCCACCCGCCCGTGTACTACCTGCCCCTGGACGACTTCGCACCCGGTGTGCTGGTCCCGGTCGAGGGCACCACGCACTGCGAGTTCAAGGGCGCGGCGAGCTACTTCGACGTGGTCGCCGGCAGTGCCCGGAACACCCGCGGCGCGTGGACCTACCCCGCCCCCGTCCCCGGGTACGGGGAGCTGTCCACCCGCGCCGCCATCTATCCGTCGCAGATGGACTCCTGCACGGTCGACGGAGAGACGGTGCAGGCGCAGGAGGGCGACTTCTACGGTGGCTGGATCACGGGGTCGATCGTCGGGCCGTTCAAGGGTGGCGCCGGCACCTGGGGCTGGTGATGCGGGAGCAGCGGCCCCAGGGACCCCCGCTCCGCCGCAGCCCTGCAACCAGCGGACCGCCGGCGCTCACGCCGCCGCCTGTCACCCGCGGTTGCTACAGTGGCACGCTGACCCGGACCACGAGGTGAGGACAAGGACCATGGCCTTCGGAGCCACAGCACGGAAGAGGCAGCTGCTCGCTGCCGTGTTCATCGGGGCGGCGGCAGTACTGACCGCCTGCAGCGGCGATGGCGGGACCGCGGACAGCGCCCCCGCGTCGAGCGCCGCGAGCGACCCGGCGACGGGCACCGCGGAATCGGCCCCTGCCCTGCCGGAGCCGGACCTCGAGGGCCTGCCCGACGTCGTCGCCGTGGTCAACGGGACCGAGATCAGCCGCGACACCTTCACCACCACGTACACGAGCCAGTTCCAGCAGGCCGCCGCCTCGGCCCAGGCCGGCGGGCAGGAACTCGATCAGGACCTGCTGAAGACCACCGTTGCGGACAACCTCGTGAGCACCGAGCTGCTCCGGCAGGAGGCGGACGCCCGGGGCATCGAGGCCACCGACGAGGCCCGCGCCGCGGCGATCAGCGACCTCCTGGAGACCAGCGGTCTGGGGTCCGAGGAGGAACTGCGCGCAGCCTTCGCGGAGCAGGGCCTCGACGAGGGCGCCTTCGACCAGCAGCTCTCGGACCAGGTGAAGCTGGACGCGCTGCTCGCCGAGGAGGCCGGCGACACCGCCCCCAGCGACCAGGAGATCCAGGACACCTACGATTCCGCCGTCGCGCAGCAGGAGGCCAGCGGCAAGACGAGCACGCCGATCCCCCCGCTGGAGGACGTGCGTGAGCAGATCGAGGAGCAGCTCTCCGGCGAGAAGCTGTCCACGGCGACGCAGACCCTGATCGCGCAGCTGCGCGAGGATGCGGACATCACCGTCAACCTGTGATCCATGCGCGATCGGAACCGCGACGGCACCCCGCAGCGCGGGGTGCCGTCCGTGTCTGCGGCCGGGTTCGGGCCGGCCGGGCTCAGTCGCCGATGAGGTCGTTGATCACGATGGTCTGGTCCCGGTCCGGCCCCACGCCGATCGCGGAGAACCGCGTGCCGGACAGCTTCTCGAGGGCCCGCACGTAGGTCTGCGCGTTGTCCGGCAGGTCCTCGATGGTCCGCGCTCCCGTGATGTCCTCGGTCCAGCCGTCGAAGTACTCGAAGATCGGCTTCGCGTGGTGGAAGTCGGTCTGCGTCATGGGCATCTCGTCGTGGCGCACACCGTCGACGTCGTACGCCACGCACACGGGGATGGTCTCGATGCCCGTGAGGACGTCGAGCTTCGTGACGAAGTAGTCGGTGAAGCCGTTGACCCGCGAGGCGTGGCGCGCCAGCACGGCGTCGTACCAGCCGCAACGGCGTGGACGCCCGGTGTTGACGCCGAACTCACCGCCGGTCTTCTGCAGGTACAGGCCCATCTCGTCGAAGAGTTCGGTCGGGAAGGGACCGGCGCCCACACGCGTGGTGTACGCCTTGATGATGCCGATCGAGCGGGAGATGCGCGTGGGACCGATCCCGGATCCGACGGACGCGCCGCCCGCGGTGGGGTTCGACGACGTCACGAACGGGTAGGTGCCGTGGTCGACGTCGAGGAAGGTGGCCTGGCCGCCCTCCATGAGGACCACCTTGCCGGCGTCGAGCGCCTCGTTGAGCACGAAGGTGGAGTCGATGACGAGGGGCTTGAGCCGCTCGGCGAAGGACAGGAAGTACTCGACGACCTCCTCGACCTCGACGTCGCGGCGGTTGTAGACCTTCACCAGCAGCTCGTTCTTCTGCTTGAGGGGGCCCTCGACCTTCTGGCGGAGGATCGACTCGTCGAAGACGTCCTGCACCCGCAGGCCGAGCCGGGCCACCTTGTCCATGTAGGCCGGACCGATCCCGCGGCCCGTGGTGCCGATGGCGCGCTTGCCGAGGAAACGCTCGGTGACCTTGTCGAGCACCTGGTGGTACGGCGCCACGAGGTGGGCGTTGGCGGAGATGCGCAGCTTCGACGTGTCCGCCCCGCGGGCCTGGAGTCCGTCGATCTCGTCGAAGAGTGCCTCGAGGTTGATGACGCAGCCGTTGCCGATGATCGGGACGGCATTGGGACTGAGGATGCCCGCGGGAAGGAGCTTCAGCTCGTACTTCTCGCCATTGACGACGACGGTGTGCCCGGCGTTGTTGCCGCCGTTCGGCTTCACGACGTAGTCGACCCGGCCGCCCAGCAGGTCAGTGGCCTTGCCCTTACCCTCGTCGCCCCACTGGGCGCCGACGATGACGATTGCTGGCATGGGATCCTCCCCCATTCGGTACGGGTCCTCCCCGCGCGACCGCGGTGGAGTTCGCCGTGCATCAGAACGCCCCAACCGGCCGCACGGAGCGCGGCCACTGGGGCTCTTACCGTCCGAGTTTAGCCGAGGCGCTCACGGGCCGTCGAAAGGCGTCGGGGATGACGGGGGCGGGACCGGCCGGTGTGACACCGGCGTCCACCCGCGCCGGGGCGTGGAGAATGGGCCCATGGACCGCTTCGAAGGACACATCGCCGGGATCGGCACCGCCTCGGGTACGCGACTGGTGATCGGAAGGTGGGACGCGTCTCCGTTCGGCGCCTTCACCGACGTCATGATGGAGGACTCGGCCGGCGTGCGCACCCTGCTCGCGCCGAGCCGGGAGATCGCTGACTACGTGGGGGCGACCTACACCTTCGACGACGTCGTCCTCCTCGAGATCGTCTCGTCGCTGGACTCGTCCCGCCTCCTCGTCGATGCCGGGGACCTGCAGGTCCAGGCCGAGGTCGGTCCGGTGACGCTGCTCGGGCGGCTGCTCGGCGTCCTCCCCTCGCGTCTGGCCACCCATCCCCGCTGGCTGGCACTGATCAACCCCGTGGCATCGCTCCTGGTCAAGGGGGTCGCGACGGCGGGCTCCGCGGGCAACGGCCGGACCGAGTACTACGGCGTGACATCCGCCCGCTCCCTCACGGGGGCGACGGCGTCCTGGCGCGGCTCGGACCTCGGCACGCTGGCCGCCGTCAGCCCGCCCGTCCGCTTCGGGTTCAGTTCGGCGCCACCGCGCCCCCAGCTGGTCACCGTGACGACGACGATCAGGCGCCCCGGGGCCTGACCTGCCGGGCCTGGCCCATGCGTCCGCGCCGGGTCGCGGGGCGCCGCCACGACCTCCCCCTGCTACCGGCCCATCCGATCGCGCGCCACCCGGTAGTGCGGCCAGTGGCGGAGCCGGTCCGGGAGCAGGGGCACGACGACGCGCGCGGCGCGCCGGATGACGGCGAACGCCAGCCGTTTCCGGCGTCGCCAGGGCAACCCGTAGGCCTGCCGCAGGGTCTCGGGGAGGACTGCCGCAGCCAGGACGGACGGGACGGGGCGCAGCGGCCGGGCAACGATCGGCGGTTCCGGCGCGAGGATCTGCCCGGCGATCAGCCGGGCGGTGGGGCCGACGTCGAGCACGTCGCGTACCTGCTCGTCGACGTAGCGCTCGAGGCCCGGGTAGTCCTCGGGCAGGAGCGCCTCGGGAACCCCGAAGACCCGGCCCAGTTGCTTCATGTCGCGGTAGTAGTCCGTCCGCTCCCCGGGCCCGAGCGGGCGCAGGAACCCGTCCGTCACCTCGATCGCCGTCCAGACGAGAGTCGAGAAGACCCAGCGGGCCAGACCCGGATCGAAGGCACTGTAGGCGGTACCGGCGGGCATGGACGCGGCGTCGTCGGGCAGTGTGCCATGGACGGGACGGTGCTTCCCCGCGACCTCCCGTGCCGCGTCCCTGACCTGGCCGTGGTCCCCGAACGTGACGGTCAGGACGGCGTCGAGCGTCCCGCGCAGTCGTTGCAGCGGATCGGAGGCGAAGCCGCTGTGGGCGCGCACGCCCTCGGCGACGAGCGGGTGGGCCACCTGCAGCAGGAGGGCTGCCGGGCCGCCCGCCACGATCAGCCGCTCGCGGGCCACACGCCAGGCCGTGGAGTCGGGACCGAAGAGGCCCGCATCGCCGGGCAGGCCGGGCGCCGGGGCCCCGGGGAAGAACCGGGCCAGGCCCTTCATGCAGGATCCTCGTCCGAGGGGACGCCGCCGGACGCGGAGTCGTCCTCGTCGGTCCACTCCAGCAGGTCGCCGGGCTGGCAGTCGAGCACCCTGCACATCGCTTCGAGCGTGCTGAAGCGGACGGCCTTCGCGCGGCCGTTCTTCAGCACGGCGACATTGGCGGGCGTCAGGCCGATGCGCTCGGCGAACTCCCCGACGCTCATCTTCCGGCGCGCGAGTTCGACGTCGATCCGCACGATGATCGCCATCAGATGACCTCGTCGAGTTCGGTGCGCAGCTGGCGTGCCTCGAGGTCGGTGCGGACGGCCTGCACGAGCAGCGCCCGCAGCACGAGGACGATCAGCGCCACCGCACCGATCATCACCGCCACGCCGCCGATGAGCAGGACGACGCCGGGGGCCACCGCCTCCCCGGGGGCGAGGGCCACGCCGAGTCCGAAGGCCAGCAGGCTCGCGGCGGTGAAGGCCCCGATCACGATGTCCACCAGGCGGAAGGCATCCGTCGAGAAGACCGTGCCGCGCCGCACCATGGTCAGCAGCCCCCACACACAGACGACGGCGACCTGCAGGGCGAGGATGCCGAGCACCGTGAGGACGACCAGCGGTGTCCTGATGAGGGCCACGTCGGGGTCGGCGGTCGAGACGTCGAGGGTCAGCAACGAGAGCATCACGACCTGGATGACGACCGAACCGGCGAAGATGAGGCCCAGCACGATGCGCAGGGCCACGACGGTGATGTGGTGCATGACAGCTCCTTCTGCTGATGGTCAGCATAAAGCTATCGTTCATCGATCGATATCACAAGCCTAACGACAGACGGATTATGCCCGGCACCGCTCGTGCCGCCGCAGTCCATCAGGTCCTCTCCGGGGACGGGCCGGAGTGGGCCTCCACCCTCAAATCGAGTAGTCGGACCCGCGGTTCGTGGAGTCGATGTAGTCGCGCACCGCGCTCTGCGGCACCCGGTAGGACCTGCCGAACCTGATGCTCTGGATGGTCCCCGATTGCACCAGCCGGTAGACGGTCATCTTCGAGACCCGCATCATCGCCGCTACTTCCGCGACCGTGTACAACTGTCCCGTGGTCACACCTGTCGACATATCCAGCACCGCTCCCGATTCGCCTCACCACGCTCTGTGGAGCCTTTAACTCTGGCCGCACGCGTAACAGCTGCACAAGGAAATGCACTACTCGTTAATGGTTCCGGGCATCACGATTCGGAGTGTGTTAGGACCTGCTTGGCCCAGGGCGCCCGGACAGCAGGACGGGCGGGGGCTCGCGCCGCTCCGCCCGTCCTGAGATCCATGGTCGCCGTCAGTTCGCGAGCTGGGCGCTCGCTTCCGGATCCGATTCCCTGAGGAACACCGCGATCCGCTCGGCCTCCTCGATCTCGCCGATCGACGCCGCGGCACGTCCCAGCGCGTACAGGGCGCGCAGGAAGCCACGGTTCGGTTCGTGCGAGTACGGGACGGGACCCGTACCCCGCCAGCCGTTGCGCCGCAGCGCATCCAGCCCGCGGTGGTAGCCGGTGCGGGCGTAGGCGTAGGACTCGATGGTGCGTCCCTCGCCGTAGGCCTCGTCGGCGAGGATCGCCCAGACCAGCGACGACGTCGGGTGCCTGGCCGCGAGATCCACGGCCTCGTCACCTGCGGCGAGGCGCGCGACGACGTCGGTCTCCTCGGGCAGCAGCGTCGGCTCCGGACCCAGCAGGTTCCTGCGGAACTCGTCGGACACGGGTCAGAGCTTCTTTCCGGCGGACCCGAGCGACGTCGCGGCGGCCACGACGCGGGCCGCGAGGCCGGCCTCGGCGGAGGCGCCCCAGACACGGGGGTCGTACGTCTTCTTGTTGCCGACCTCGCCGTCGACCTTGAGGACGCCGTCGTAGTTGCGCAGCATGTGGTCCGCGACGGGGCGCGTGAAGGCGTACTGGGTGTCCGTGTCGATGTTCATCTTGATGACGCCGTAGGAGACGGCATCCGCGATCTCCTGGTCGGAGGAACCGGATCCGCCGTGGAAGACGAGGTCGAAGGGCTTGTCCTTGCCGAGCTTCTGCCCCACCTGGTCCTGGATCTCCTTGAGGATCTCCGGCCGCAGCTTCACGCCGCCCGGCTTGTACACGCCGTGCACGTTGCCGAAAGTCAGCGCCGTGATGTAGCGGCCGTGCTCGCCTGCGCCGAGGGCATCGATGGTCGCGAGGGCGTCCTCGACCGTGGTGTAGAGCTTGTCGTTGATGGCGTGCTCGACGCCGTCCTCCTCGCCTCCCACGGTGCCGATCTCGACCTCGAGGATGATCTTCGCGGCGGCGGCGCGGGGCAGGATCTCCCGGGCGATGCGCAGGTTCTCCTCGAGCGTCTCCGCGGAGCCGTCCCACATGTGCGAGTTGAAGATGGGGTCGCGGCCGTTCTTCACGGCCTCCTCGGACGCGGCGAGCAGCGGCAGCACGAAGTCGTCCAGCTTGTCCTTGGGGCAGTGGTCGGTGTGCAGGGCGATGTTGACGTCGTACTTCCTGGCCACCTCCTTCGCGAAGGCGGCGAAGCCCAGCGAACCGGCGACCATGTCCTTGACGCTCGCGCCGGACCAGTAGGCGGCGCCGCCCGTCGAGACCTGCACGATGCCGTCCGAGCCGGCCTCGGCGAACCCGCGCATCGCGGCGTTCAGGGTCTGCGAGGAGGTCACGTTCACTGCCGGGAATGCGAACCCGCCCGCCTTCGCGCGGTCGATCATCTCGGCGTAAACATCAGGGGTTGCTATAGGCATGCTGAGGACTCCTTCGTGGTGGTGAGTGCTTGCCTCATCCTAGCGAGCGGGTCTTCCGGGCGCAGAAGAAGTCGGCCCGGACGGCCCGTTCAGGCGTGCTGGCCGAAGACATGGCGCCGCACCCAGCCGTGCATCGCGATGGCGGCCGCGGCGGAGGCGTTGATGGAGCGGGTCGAGCCGAACTGGGCGATCGACAGCGTCGCCTCCGCCGCCTCGTGCACCTCGGGCGTCAGCCCCGGGCCCTCCTGGCCGAAGACGAGGACGCAGCGCTCGGGCAGGTCGTACGTCTCGAGCGGCACCGAGTCGGGGAAGTTGTCGATCCCGATCACCGCGAGGCCCTCCCCTGCCGCCCAGGCGGTGAAGTCCGCGACCGTCGGGTGGTGCCGTACGTGCTGGTAGCGGTCCGTCACCATCGCCCCACGCCGGTTCCACCGTCGTCGTCCGATGATGTGCACCTCCTGCGCGAGGAAGGCGTTGGCCGTGCGCACCACCGAGCCGATGTTGAGATCGTGCTGCCAGTTCTCGATGGCGACGTGGAAGCCGTGCCTGCGTCCGTCGAGGTCCGCGACGATGGCCTCGTGGGTCCAGTAGTGGTACCTGTCCACGACGTTCCGGGTGTCCCCCGCCGCCAGCAGCTCGCGGTCCCAGTGGTCGCCGTCGGGCCACGCGCCCGCCCAGGGACCGACCCCGACCGGAGGCGCACCGGGCGCGCCGTCCCGAGCCGCCGCCGGGTCGTCGTCGGTGCGTCCGGGCTCAGGCAGGGTTTCTTCCACCGTCCCAGCGTAGACGGCGGCAAAGGTGGAAGACTGGCAGCGGACGGCCCACCCCGGAAGGACGAACATGCGCGAGAACGAACACATCGAGTGCTGGCTCACCGACATGGACGGGGTCCTGGTGCACGAGAACCACGCCATCCCCGGCGCGGCCGAACTGATCGACCGATGGGTCGCCACGTCCAAGCGGTTCCTGGTGCTGACGAACAACTCGATCTACACGCCTCGCGACCTCGCGGCCCGCCTGAAGGCATCGGGCCTCGAGATCCCCGAGGAGAACCTCTGGACGTCCGCGCTCGCCACCGCGCAGTTCCTGCGGGACCAGCTGCCGGGCGGCCGCGCGTACGTGATCGGCGAGGCCGGACTGACGACGGCGCTGCACGAGGCAGGCTTCGTCCTCACGGACACGAACCCGGACTACGTGGTGCTCGGCGAGACGCGCACGTACTCGTTCGAGGCGATCACCAAGGCCGTGCGCCTCATCCTCGACGGTGCACGGTTCATCGCGACCAATCCGGACGTCACCGGTCCGTCCAAGGAGGGCCCGCTCCCCGCGACGGGCGCGATCGCCGCGATGATCACGGCGGCGACGAGCCGCGACCCCTACATCGTCGGCAAGCCGAACCCCATGATGTTCCGCTCGGCGATGAACCAGATCGACGCGCACTCCGAGACCACGGCGATGATCGGCGACCGGATGGACACCGACATCATCGCGGGCATGGAGGCCGGGCTGCACACCGTCCTCGTCCTGAGCGGGATCACGCAGCCGGCCGACATCGAGGCCTACCCCTTCCGCCCGGCGCAGATCGTCGACTCCGTCGCGGACCTCATCGACCAGGTCTGACCCGAGCGGACACGGTCGGACACGCCTCAGAAGTAGCGCTTCCACCCGCCGCCGCCGGGAGCCGGGACGTACGCGTCCTGCACCGCGGTGACGATCGACTGGTAGATACCGGGGTTCCACTGGGGGCTGGCGTGGGCCGGAAGCACACCCCCGGTGACATAGTCCGTCGCCACCACGTTGTCGGGCAGTGCCCGCGCCCAGCCGGCCCGTGCCGTCGCGTAGTCGACGACGCCGTCGTCCGGGTTGCCGGCGAACACCACCTTCATGTCCCCGAGGGACAGGCTGAAGCGCGAGACGTCGAAGTGGTAGATGTACGAGGACTCGGACTGGATGAGTTCACTGCTGGGAGCCAGGGGCGAGACCTGCTCGAGGGTCTGGTCGACGATCTGGCTCCAGGTCCGCTCGTTCTTGTGGACGATCCGCTCGCCGAGCTCGTACGTGCCGCGCAGGCTGATCGGCACGCGGACACCGGCTTCGTACAGCAGCACCACGCCGTCGAACATGCGCTGGTCCCGCACGTCGAACCGGCTGGACGGGGAGGAATCGAGGAGGACCAGTTCCACGGGGATGCCGCGGTCCCGCAGGCGGGCGGCCACCTCGACCGCCACCATCCCGCCGAAGCTGTGGCCGTAGAAGTACAGCTTCTCGAGCCGGAAGTTGTCGACGTAGCGGTTCATGGTGGCGACCACGTTGTTGATGTCCAGGCCCCTGTTCGAGTACCCCATGACGGCCATCTGTGCACGCCGTGCCAGGGCCGGCCGGAGGGAGTTGAGGATCCAGAGCCCCTCCTCCCAGCTGGTCTTGTACCCGGGGAACAGCACCCAGCGGTCGTTCGGGAAGCGGGCGCGCGCCGCGTCGTCGTCGAGCGGCAGGATCCGCGTCTGCTCACGCTGGGACTGGATGACCCGCGTGAACGCGAGGTCGGTGCCGACCACAGCGGCGAGCGCCGAGCCGATGAAGAAGGACCGGCGGGAGGACTGGCGGAAGTCGCGGGCACGCTGCAGCGAGAGCGCGTCGTCCACCCGCCGCTCGACTCCGTCCGCGCTGCCGGAGGTGCCCGTCAGGCGAGGCCCAGCTCTTCCTTGCCGAAGGCGAAGAGGTAGGGCACCCCGGCCTCGGACTCGATCCGCTCCTTGGACCCCGTGGTCCTGTCCACGATCACGGCGACCGCCCGGACGTCACCCCCGGCACGGCGCACGCCCTCGACCGCGGTCAGGGCGGAACCGCCCGTGGTGGAGGTGTCCTCGAGGACGACGACGGGACGGCCGGACACGTCCGGCCCCTCGACCTGGCGGCCCATCCCGTGCGTCTTCTGGGTCTTGCGGACCACGAAGGCGTCGATGGGCCGGCCGGCCTGCGCGGCGGCGTGCATGACGGCGGTACCCACCGGATCGGCGCCCATGGTCAGACCGCCGGCAGCCTCGAACGCGATGCCGGCGTCGTCGAGCAGCGCGAGCATGACCCGGCCCACGAGCACCGACGCCTCGTGGTGGAGGGTGATCCGCCGGAGGTCGATGTAGTAGTCCGCCTCGACGCCGCTGGAGAGCGTCACGCGCTCATGCACCACGGCGAGGTCCTTGATCAGCTCCAGGAGCCGGGAGCGGTCGGAGGTCTGCACGGAGGTCTCGGCGGTCATGCGGCCAGTCTATCGAGAGCGCGTGTCACGCTGCGCACGGGTCAGCGGCGATCGCTGGTCTCAGCCCGGGATCGTCTCCCCGAGGCCGAGGCCGAGGACCATGTCGTCGATCCGCTGGGGCGACATCGCGTCATGGATGGCCAGCATGCTCGCGCCCAGGACGCCCGCATCGATCCCGGAGGACGACTGCACGATCTGCAGGTGCTGCGTGGCGAGGGGGACCGTGCGCGAGTAGACGACCTCACGGATACCGGCGATGAAATGCTCGCCCGTGAGCGCCATCGACCCGCCGATGACGATGACCGACGGATTCATCAGGCTCACGCAGGCCGAGAGGACCTCTCCCACGTCACGACCGGCCTGGCGCACCGCATGGACCGCGTCCTTGTTCCCGCTTCCCACGAGACGGACGACATCCTCGGCAGTACGGGCGTCCAGCCCGAGCGCACGGAGCTTCGCGGCGACGGCCGGGCCGGAGGCGACGGCCTCGAGGCAGTCCAGGTTGCCGCAGTGGCAGGGGACGCCCGTGCCGTCGTGCACGCGGATGTGCCCGATATCGCCGGCGACACCGTCCGCCCCACGCTGCAGCATGCCGTTGGAGACGATGCCCGAGCCGATGCCCGTGGCCACCTTCACGTAGATCAGCTCACCGGTGTCCGGCCACGCCGCGTTCCGCTCCCCGACGGCCATGACGTTGACATCGTTGTCCACGAGGACCGGGACGTGGAAGTGGTCCTGCAGGTAGCCCGGGACGTCGAAGCGGTTCCAGCCGGGCATGATCGGCGGGTTGATGGGCATGCCCGTCCTGTGCTCCACGGGCCCCGGCACACCGACCCCGATCGCCAGCAGATCCGCGAGGTCGCGGTCCGAGTCCGCCAGCAGTTCGGAGGCCATCTCCACCACCGCATCGAGGACCGCGGTCGGGCCGATGGCCACCTCCATCGAACGAGCGGCTTCACGCAGCTGGTGACCCGTGAGGTCGGTCAGTGCCACGCGCAGGTGCGACGCCCCGATGTCCACACCGAGGACCACCTTGCTCCCCGCCTTGAGGGCGATCCGCGAGGACGGCCGCCCGCCCGTTGAGACGGCATCGTCGACGAAACCGACCAGGCCCAGCTCCATCAGGGATTCGATGCGGAGCGTCACCGTGGAGCGCGCGAGTCCCATCTGGGCGGCGAGCTCGGATCGGGTGCGGGGCCGTCCGTCGCGCAGGATCTGGAAGAGCTCGCTGGCTCCGGAGGAGCCGAGGCCGTTGAAGCTACTTACGTCACGCATCGACTCATTACAGCATGGAAACCGACGGAACAAGGGTCGCCTGGGACGGTGCGTGATCCACCCCTGGTACGCCGCCCCACGGTGATCAGTTCGCCGCCGCCGCGTCCGTGCGGACCGCGTTCTTCAGGCGTCTGCGCGGCCCCTGCGCGGCGAATCGCTGCTGCAGGAGGACGGCCCCCACGAGGATGAGGGTCCGGGCCAGCGCCTGGATGGAGGTGTCGAGGTTGTTCTGGGTGAAGACGTTGATGAGGGTACTGAAGATCAGCACCCCGAGCACGGTGCCCATGATCGTGCCCCGGCCCCCGACGAGCAGGGTCCCGCCGACGACGACGGCGGCGATGACGTCGAGTTCGACGAGCAGCCCGTGCGTGGAGGTACCGGCCGTGGTGCGGCCGAGGTACATGATGCCGCCGATACCCGCCGTGAACCCCGCGAGGACGTAGAGGTACACCAGGTGGCGCCTCACCTTGATGCCGGCCAGCCGAGATGCCTCGAGGTTCCCGCCGATGGCGATGGTGCGCCGACCGAAGGTGGTGCGGTTCAGGAGGAACCAGCCGCCCGCGGCGACCACGGCGAAGATCCAGACCAGGATGGGGACGCCGAGCAGGTCGGCGCGCAGGACCTCGAGGAAGTCACGGTTGCTGACCACCTGCGTCCTTCGGCCCGAGATGAGCTCCGCGAGGCCACGTGCACCGATGAGCATCGCCAGGGTGGCGATGAAGGCCACCACTTTGCCGTACGCGATCAGGACGCCGTTGACGAGCCCGGCAGCGGCACCGACGGCGAGGGCGACGATCACCATGAGGAGCCATGAGGACTGCGCGGCCGCCATCTGCACGCTGGTGAGGCTCGCCACGACCGTCGTCAGGCCGATCACCGACCCGACGGACAGGTCGATCCCGCCGGCGGTGATGACGAAGGTCACGCCGATGCTCACCACACCGATGATCGATGCGTACCGGAGGATCGTGAGCATGTTCTCGAGGTTCAGGAAGCGGTCCCCACTGGTGATCGCTCCCACGACGAGGAGCAGGGCGAGCGCGATGACCAGTCCGAGGTTGCGCCCTGCCGAACCCCGCAGGAAGGCGTGCAGCGGATTGGCCCGGCCGGGCCGTCCGTGCTCCGTCGCATCGGGGTTCGGCTCGGCCACCTTCGTGTTCTGCTCGCTCACGCGGCACTTCCCTTCATGATGAGGTCGAGCACGCCGTGCTCGTCCAGGTCGCTGGCATTCGTCTGGGTGAGGACCCTGCCGTCGTCGATGACGAGCACCGTGTCCGCGAGCCCCAGGACTTCTTCGATCTCACTCGAGATGACGATGATGGCGGTGCCGGCGACGGCGAGCGCACGGATGAGCTCGTAGATCTCGGCCCTCGCTCCGACGTCGACGCCGCGCGTCGGTTCGTCGAGCAGGAGCACCGAGGTGCCGTGCACGAGCCACCGGCCCAGCAGGATCTTCTGCTGATTGCCGCCGGAGAGAGTCCGGGCCGGGCGGTCGGGATCGGCGGGTCGCAGTTCCAGCGCCGCGATCTGCTCGCGTGCCGCCTGCCGCTCGGCCGCCTCGTCCAGATACCCGGCTCGGGCGAACCGCCCGAAGGTGGACAGCGTGACGTTCTTGAAGACGGGTTCGTCCAGGATGAGTCCCTGGCTCTTGCGCTCCTCCGGGGACAGACCGATACCGGCATCGACGGCCGCGGTGACGGAGCCCGGGCGAAGGACCTTCCCGTGGACGGTGACCGTCCCCGAGGACGCCTTGCGCGCTCCGTAGATGGTCTCGATGATCTCCGAGCGCTTCGAGCCCACCAGTCCGGCGAGCCCCAGGACCTCACCGGCGCTCAGGGTGAAGCTCAGCCTGTCGAAGTGGCCGTCGAGCTCGAGGTCCTCCACCGTCAGCACGACCGGCGCGTCAGCAGCCGGGGGCCGCCGCTCGGGGAACACGTTCTCGATGTCCCGGCCGGTCATGAGGCGGATCAGCTCGGCTCGCGGGGTGTCCCGGACGTCGAGGCCCGTCGCGGTGCTCCGACCGTCCTTGATGACGGAGATGCGATCACCGATCTGCCTGATCTCCTCCAGCCTGTGGGAGATGTAGACCACGGCGATCCCCTGCGTGGTGAGCTCACGCACCACCCGGAACAGATTGGCGACCTCGCCCGAGTCGAGGATGGCGCTCGGCTCGTCCATGATGATGAGCTTCGTGTCCCGCGACAGCGCGCGAGCCAGGCTGACGATCTGCTTGTTGGCCGCCGACAGCGCCCCGACTTCCGTCGACGGCGACAGCCGACCATGACCGAGACGGTCGAGCAGTGCCCGCGTCAGCGCGTGGGCCTTCCGGACGCGGAGCACTCCCCCGCTGGACACCTCGTGCCCGAGGAAGATGTTCTCGGCGATCGACAGTCCGTCGACCACATCGAGCTCCTGGTACATCGTGGCGATCCCGAGGGCGAGCGCCGCGGTCGGACCGGGCAGGGAGATCGCCTCGCCCTCCCAGTAGATCTGCCCGCCGTCGGGCTGATGGACACCGGACAGCGTCTTGATGAGCGTCGACTTGCCGGCACCGTTCTGGCCCATGACGCAGTGCACCTCCCCCCGGCGCACCTGCAGGTCCACCCCCTTGAGGGCCTGGACCCCGGCGAAGTGCTTGGTGATCCCGCGGACTTCCAGCAGGGGCAGGGACTGATCGTCATCGAACATGTGACGAAGATAACACGTTATGTCGATTATCGGTGGAAAGCCGTCGATTCCTTCCATGCTTCTGTTACTGTGAGGCAAGTCACGCTGAGTTGCCCCACTCGGGCGAGGATCGCGGCTCTGCCAAGTTCATTACTCAAAGAGGAGAAACCATGCTTGCAGTTCCTGTGAACCGGAGAGTGCTCGTCACGACCGGGGCCTTCATCTCCATCGGCGCCCTCCTGACCGGATGCACACCGGGTGACGACGCGACGAACACCCAGCCGACCAACGCCTCCGCCGAAGGGAACCAGGCCGAGGGGGACACCGTGGTGATCGGCTTCTCGGGGCCGGCGGCGGACCACGGATGGCTCGGTGCCATCAACGCGGCGGCGCTCGCCACGGCCGAGGAGTTCCCCGACATCGACCTGCGCGTGGCGGAGGGGACCAACGACGCCAATCTGCAGATCAGCCAGGTGGAACAGTTCATCAACGACGGCGTCGACGCCATCGTGCTGCTTCCGACCGACGGCGCGGCGCTGACACCCGTCGCCACCCAGGCCATGGAGGCGGGCATCCCCGTCATCAACGTCGACCGCGAGTTCTCCAGCTCCTTCGCAGCACGTGCCACGGTCCTGGGCGACAACTACGGGATGGGCGTCAGCGCCGGGACCTACATCTGCGAGAAGCTCGGCGGGAACGAGGACGCGGTCGTCGCGGAGATCGCGGGCATCGACTCCCTGCCGCTGACGCAGGACCGTAGTCAGGGCTTCGCCGATGCGCTCGAGTCCTGCGGACTCGACGTGGACAACCGGGTCGCCGCCGACTTCACGGTCCAGGGCGGCGAGGCGACGACGTCACAGCTCCTCTCCGCGGCACCGAAGATCGACGCCATCTGGAACCACGACGACGATCAGGGGATCGGCGTCCTCGCCGCCATCGACAATGCCGGGCGGGACGAGTTCTTCATGGTCGGCGGAGCCGGCTCAGCCAACGCCATGCGCGAGATCCAGTCCGGCGAGAGCGTGCTCGAAGCAACGGTGATCTACCCGTCCACCCAGGCAGCCGACGGCATCCGCATGGCACGCCTGATCGCCCAGGACAAGGCCATGAGCGACCTCGTGGAAGTCGAGGTGCCCAAGCGCGTCGTCCTGAACGCCCCGGTGGTGACGAGCGACAACGTCGACCGCTACCTGCCCACCGCCTTCGAATCCTAGGCCCGGGGGATCGAGGGGGCATCCCGGTCTTCACGGACCGGGGTGCCCTGACCCCGCGCCGACCCACTGCGTCCGCCATGAGATAGAGGAACTATGCCCCACGACGTCGCGCCCTTGAAGATCGCCCTGATCGGGCACGGTTTCATGGGAGCCGCACACTCCCAGGGATGGCGGGTCGCACCGCGGTTCCACGACCTGCCCGTCCGGCCCGAGATGACGCTGCTCGTGGGGCGGAACGCCGGGGCGGTGGATGCAGCAGCCGGGAAATGGGGCTGGCAGGAGACCGCCACGGATTGGCGGGAGGCCGTCGACCGTGACGACATCGACGTCATCGACATCGTCACGCCGGGTGGCTCCCACGCCGAGATCGCCATCGCGGCGCTCGCGGCGGGGAAACATGTCCTGTGCGAGAAGCCCCTGGCCAACACCCTGGCGGAAGCCGAGGCGATGGCGGATGCGGCCGACCGCGCCGGCACCGACGTCTTCGCGATGGTCGGCTTCACCTACCGGCGGGTCCCCGCAGCGGCCTTCGCACGGGATCTCGTCCTCTCCGGCGCCATCGGCGACGTGCGCCAGGTCCGGGCCAGCTACCTGCAGGACTGGCTGGTTGATCCGGAGGCACCGCTCACCTGGCGCCTCAAGAAGGATCAGGCAGGATCAGGCGCACTCGGAGACCTGGGAGCGCACGCGGTCGACCTGGCACAGTTCATCACCGGCCAGAAGGTGACCGGGGTGAGCGGCCTGCTCACCACGTTCGTGCACGAGCGTCCGATCCCCCTCGACGCAGTCGGGCTCGGAGGCACGCCCGGCCTGGACCGCGGGCAGGTCACCGTCGACGACCTCGCGCTGTTCACCGGCCGGTTCGACGGCGGAGCGGTCGGTTCGTTCGAGGCGACGCGGATGTCCACCGGGCGGAAGAACGCGCTGCGCCTGGAGGTGGCAGGCACCACGGGAGCGATCTCCTTCGACCTGGAGAGCATGAATTCGCTGGGATTCTACGACGCGACGGCGCCGCAGACGCGGCAGGGATTCACCGAGATCATGGTGACGGAACCGGATCATCCCTACCTCTCAGCGTGGTGGCCTGCGGGCCACGCCCTCGGATACGAGCACGGCTTCGTCCACCAGGCGAAGGACTTCATCGAGGCCGTCGCGGAGAAGCGCCAGCCGGCCCCCTCCTTCGCCGACGGACTCCAGGTCCAGAGGGTCCTCGCCGGCGTGGAGCGCAGCGCGGTCAGCGACAGCATCTGGACCAGCATCATCTAGCGGCACCGCCCCCGACCACACTCTTCCAAGGAGCCCGAATGTCCCGCAAATTCACCCTGTTCACCGGCCAGTGGGCCGATCTCCCCTTCGAGAAGGTCGCCCAACTGGCCGGCCAGTGGGGCTACGACGGACTCGAGATCGCCGTCTCGGGCGACCACCTCGACGCCTGGCGCTGGGACGACGACGCCTACATCCAGGACCGCCTCGACATCCTCGAGCGCAACGGCCTCAAGGTGTGGACCATCTCGAACCACCTGAAGGGCCAGGCCGTCTGCGACGACCCGATCGACTTCCGCCACCGGGCGATCGTCGGCCCGAGGGTGTGGGGCGACGGCGACCCGGAGGGCGTCCGGCAGCGCGCCGCCGAGGAGATGAAGCTGACCGCGAGGCTCGCGAAGAAGCTCGGCGTGGACACCGTGGTGGGCTTCACCGGCTCCTCCATCTGGCAGTACGTCGCGATGTTCCCACCGGTTCCGGCGTCCACGATCGAGGCCGGGTACCAGGACTTCGCCGACCGCTGGAACCCCATCCTCGACGTCTTCGACGAGTGCGGTGTCTGCTTCGCCCACGAGGTCCACCCCTCGGAGATCGCCTACGACTACTGGTCCACCCAGCGCACCCTCGAGGCCATCGGCCACCGCCCCGCGTTCGGCCTCAACTGGGACCCGAGCCACTTCATGTGGCAGCAGATCGACCCGGTGGCGTTCATCTCCGACTTCAAGGACCGGATCTACCACGTGGACTGCAAGGACACGAAGATGCGTATGGGCGGCGGGCGCAACGGCATCATGTCCTCGCACCTGCCCTGGGGGGACCCGCGTCGCGGGTGGGACTTCGTCTCGACGGGCCGCGGCGACGTGCCCTGGGAGGACAGCTTCAGGGCGCTCACCGCGATCGGCTACACCGGCCCCATCTCGGTGGAGTGGGAGGACGCCGGCATGGACCGGCTGCAGGGCGCTCCCGAGGCGCTCGCCTTCCTGAAGCGCTTCGACTTCTCGCCGTCGGACACCTCGTTCGACGCGGCGTTCAGCCAGTAGCCCGGGGCGGAGCACGCCGGGTGCAGACCCGATCGGCGTGCTGGACCCGCAGGAGTGCCCGCGGGTCCGGCAGCCCGGCGCGGTCCGCCGACCCCGCTCCGACATTCCCCCGACTTCGTAACCTTGTAGAAATGGAACGGGAGTAGCCTTGGGGCATGCGTGAAATCCAGGCTCAGATCATCGCGGAGATGGGCGTCGAGCCCACCATCGACCCGGCGGCAGAGGTGCGCCGCCGGGTCGGATTCCTGAAGGAGTACGTCCGGTCCACGGGCACCCGGGGCTTCGTCCTCGGTATCAGCGGTGGGCTCGACTCGACGCTCGCCGGCAGGCTCGCTCAGCTCGCCGTGGACGAACTGCGCTCCGAGGGAGCGGACGCCGACTTCATCGCCCTGCGCCTGCCCTACAACGTGCAGAAGGACGAGGAGGACGCGCAGGCCGCGCTCGCCTTCATCGAACCCCGCACCTCGAAGGTCTTCAACGTGGCCCCCGCCGTGGACGGCATCCAGCAGGAGTACGCGGACGCCCTCGGCGAGCGGGTCACCGACTTCACCAAGGGCAACACCAAGGCCCGTGCCCGGATGGTGGCCCAGTACGCGATCGCGGGCCAGCACAACCTGCTGGTGATCGGCACGGACCACGGTGCGGAATCCGTGACGGGCTTCTTCACCAAGTTCGGTGACGGCGGGGCGGACATCCTGCCGCTGTTCGGCCTGAACAAGCGCCAGAACCGGGCACTGCTGCAGGAGCTCGGCGCACCCGCCGCCCTGTACAACAAGATCCCGACGGCGGACCTGCTCGACGACCTGCCGGGCCAGGCCGACGAGCACGAGCTCGGCCTGACGTACGAGCAGATCGACGACTACCTCGAGGGTCGCGACGTGGACCCCGACGCAGCGAAGGCCATCGAGCACCGCTACTCCATCACGCGGCACAAGCGCACCGTACCCGTGACCATCTTCGACTCCTGGTGGCGGGAGTAAACAGCGCCGTTGGTAACGTAGGGACCGTGAAGATCGCCACCTGGAACGTCAACTCCCTCCGTGCCCGCGCCGACCGCGTCGAAGCCTGGCTCAACCGGTCCGACGTCGACGTCGTCGCGCTGCAGGAGACGAAGTGCAAGGACGACAACTTCCCCTGGGACCTGTTCGAGAACAGCGGATTCGAGGTGGCGCACTTCGGCCTGAGCCAGTGGAACGGCGTCGCGATCGCCTCCCGCGTGGGCCTCGACGACGTCGAGCGCACCTTCCCCGACCAGCCCACCTTCGGCAAGCCGGGCACCGAAGCCGTGCAGGAGGCCCGCGCCATCGCGGCGACCTGTGGCGGGGTCCGCGTGTGGAGCCTGTACGTCCCGAACGGGCGTGCCCTCGATGATCCGCACATGCCCTACAAGATCGATTGGCTGGACACCCTCCGCGGCCACGCCGCCCAGTGGATCACCGAGGACCCGGAGGCGCAGATCGCGCTCATGGGTGACTGGAACATCGCCCCGCAGGACGAGGACGTGTGGGACATCGATCTCTTCGTCGACGGCGGCTACACCCACGTGAGCCCTGCCGAGCGCGCCGCCTTCCAGGCCTTCCTGGACACGGGCTTCGCCGATCTCGCCCGGCCGTTCACCCCCGGCCCGGGCCTCTACACCTACTGGGACTACAAGCAGCTGCGGTTCCCCAAGAAGGAGGGCATGCGCATCGACTTCGTGCTCGGCTCCCCCGCCCTCGCGGAACGCGCCACCCATGCCTTCGTGGACCGTGAGGAACGCAAGGGCAAGGGCGCCTCGGACCACGCCCCCGTCATCGTGGAACTCAGCGGCCCGTGAGCCGCGGGGGCGCTCACGCCCGGCCCTTCCCGTACGTCTCCTACCTTCGCGTCTACGAGCCCCTCGACGCCTTCTCCGACGCGCAGCAGCTCGTGATCCTGGAGCAGCGCTCCCGTGGGCGCGGACTGACGGAGTCGATGGAGCATGAGCAGTCGCTGCGCCGGGTGATGCGCCCGGTCTCCGATCCGTTCCCCCACCACGAGCCCGAGCTCGTCAGGGTGACGCACTTCCCCGGCCTGAACGGCGCGACGGCGCCCTACTACTGCCCCAACCAGCTGGCCGTCCGCACCACCCTGGCCGCCGAATCGCTCGACCAGAGCCTGCGCGGTCCCTTGATCGACGTCCTCGTCCCCGAGGTGGCACGCGAGGCCCATCAGGCCCGGCTCGATCCCGACACGTTCGCGGACTCCGTGGCCAAGCTGCACACGCGGTCGGCGACGTGGGGAGTGCCGTTCGCCTGGTTCGCCCTGATCCACGAGGACGACCTCACGGAGGTCGTCGAGGACGACGGCCGCGTCACCACCGTCCGCGTCACGGCGAGGATCGGCGACTGCATCGACCGCGGACGCCGTTCGGTCGCCCAGCTCGCCATCGGCGCCCCGGAGATGGACCTCCTCGACGAACTCACGGAGATCGTCGAGTGGCTCGAGGTGTTCCGCCGTGATGCGGTGGTCGAGGTGGACTACGGTCCCGTCGCCGATCGCGTCTTCCCCGACGACTCGCCGATGGACGTGCGCCTCGGCATCGAGAGCCTCGCCGAGGCGGACATGATGGGCGCCGCGGCGTCCTACCGACGGCTCGCCTCACGCTGGATCCCCATCCGGCAGCTCGCCCGCTCCTCCTGAGCACGCTGCCGCCGGCCCGCACCGCCGGAAGCCGCCCGAGGTCCGCACCGAGGTCCGCACCGCGGGAAGGGGCGCGCGGTGCCGCTCCCCGCCCGGCACGACGGCGGCGGATCAGGGCCTGACCGGCCCCGTCGTCCAGCGCTCGACGAGGGTGTGCGGTCGCGACGGCGGGTAGTCTGCCGGCTGGTTGCGCAGCAGCTCGCCGAGCAGGAGGTCCGCGGCGAAGGCGCCCTGATCCTCGGGATCCTGGCGGATGGTGGTCAGGCCCATCGGCTCCGCGAACTCGTGGTCGTCGATGCCGATGACGGACAGCTCCCCCGGTACGTCGATGCCCAGTTCCGCCGCGGCCTTCAGCACACCGAACGCCATCTCGTCGGACGAGCAGAACACCGCCGTCGGCCGGTCCTCCGGATCCTCGAGGAGCGTGAGGGCCGAAGCCCGCGACGTCGCGAACCGGAAGTCGCCGAAGGCGGACCAGTCCTCCCGCACACCCAGACCGTGCGCGGCCATCGTGTCCTGGAACGCCTGCTCGCGGATGCGCGGCACCTCGAAGTCGATGTCGAAGGACCCCCCGCCGCGCATGTGGGCGATCCTCGTGTGGCCGAGGCCGATGAGGTGCTCGACGGCGTCGCGTGCCGCCGCGGCGTCGTCGATACCCACGTGCCGCACCCCCTCCACGGCCCCGCCGACCACGATGCTGGGGTACTCCAGCTGCTGCACGGCCTTCCGCTCCTCCTCCGTCAGGTGCATGCACATGACCAGCAGGGCATCGATGCGCTTGCGGAGGATGGAGCGGTGGAACACCCGGTCACGGTTCACGCCGGCCCCGCCGAGGCTGAAGACGATCAGGTCGTAGCCGGCGGCGCGCAGCTGCCGGTCCACGCCCTCGAGGACGGCGGAGAAGTACCAGCGATCGATCACCGGGACCAGGACGCCCAGGGCCATGGTGCGCCCGGAGGCGAGCCCGGAGGCGGCCGACGACGGCACGTACCCGAGCTCCTTCGCCGTCGCGGTGACCCGCGCACGGGTCTCCTCCGCCACGCCGGGGAGACCCCGCAGTGCCCGGGAGACGGTGGCCGTGGACACCCCGAGGGACGCCGCGACGTCGTCGATGCTCGTCACGATCAGCCCTTCAGGCCGCCTGCCAGCAGCCCTCGGACGAAGTACCGCTGCAGTCCGAAGAAGACGGCGAGGGGCACGATGATCGAGACGAAGGCACCGGCGGTGAGGCGCTGCCACTCGCCGCCGCGCGAGCCCTGGAGTTCCGCGAGCCGCTGGGTGATCGGGGCGACGTCGGCCCCGCCGCCCGAGAAGACGAGGGCCACCAGGAGGTCGTTCCACAGCCACAGGAACTGGAAGATGCCGAACGAGGCGAGCGCCGGCGTCGCCAGCGGGACGATGATGCGCCAGAAGATGGTGCTGTGTCCGGCACCGTCCACCCGCGCCGCCTCGATGACCTCACCGGGGATCTCGGCGATGAAGTTGTGCAGCAGGAAGATCGCCAAGGGCAGCCCGAAGATGGTGTGGGCCACCCAGAGCTGGGCGTAGGTGCCGCTCGGCAGAAGCTGGAAGTCACCGAACGTGAGGACCTGCGTGAACAGCTGCAGCAGCGGGATCAGGGCCATCTGGAGGGGGACGATCTGCAGGGCGAAGACGAAGATGAACAGGCTGTCCTTTCCCTTGAAGCGCCCCCACGCGAACATGTAGGCCGCCATGGCCCCGAGGACCAGCGTGAAGATGGTCCCGGGGACCACGATCGCGAGCGAGTTCACGAAGTAGGACAGCAGGTTCGGGGACTGGCTGCCGCCGGGGCTGAGGACGTCCGCGTAGTTCTCGAGGGTGAACTGGCGGTCGGTAATGACGTTCCACCAGCCGTTGCCCTTGATGTTGTCCTCCGGGCGGAAGGACGAGATCAGCAGGCCGAAGGTCGGGATGGTCCAGATGACGGCGATGATCACCGCAGCAGCCGTGGCGGTCCGCGAGGTGAGTCGCTGCTTCACCCGGCGCTGCATGGTGGGGCGGCCCTGCGTGGCGTCGTCGGCGACGTCCGGCAGGAGGTTCTTCTTGTTCTCCAGGGGAACGGTGCTCATCGGATTTCCTTCTGCTTGCGGAGCAGCCGGGCGTTGTAGACGACCACGGGCAGCACCATCAGGAACAGGACCAGGGCGAGTGCGGCACCCCGTCCGGGTTCACCCGCCCTGAACGCCTGGGTGTACATCTCATTGGCCACGACGGAGGTCTCGTACTGGCCGGCGGTCATCGTCCTGACGATGTCGAAGACCTTCAGCGTGCCGATCGTGATGGTGGTGACCACGACGATGAGCGAGCCGCGGATCGTCGGGATGGTGACGTTCCGGAACTGCTGCCATGCACTGGCGCCGTCGAGTCTCGCCGCCTCGACGATCTCGGTCGGGATGCCCTTGATGGCCGCGGAGAGCACCACCATGGCGAATCCCGTCTGGATCCAGATCATGACGGCGATGAGGAAGAGGGTGTTCTCGGGGGCGTCGAGCAGGAACTGCTTCGGTTCCTGGCCGAACCACACGAGGATCTGGTTGAACAGCCCGATCTGGTCCTGCTCCGGGCCCTTGTAGGCGTAGACGAAGCGCCAGATGACGCCGGCACCGACGAAGGAGATGGCCATCGGCATGAACACCAGCGCCTTCAAGGCCTTCTCTCCGCGGGCCCGGTCGATGAACACCGCGTAGGCCAGACCGATCGACGATGCCAGGAGCGGCACGAGGACCACCCAGATGACGGTGTTCCTGAGGGTGACGAGCGCCTCGGGCTGGGTGAACATCCAGACGAAGTTGTCCAGTCCCACGAACTCGCCGTTGCGGTCCGTCAGGGAGAGGTACGAGGTCTGGAGCGCCGGGTACACGAGGCCCACCGCCAGCAGGACGAGCGCCGGCGCCAGGAATCCGGCGATCTGCACCTTCTCGCGGCCCGACTTGGGGGCGCGATCCACGAGCAGCATGATCAGTCCGATGATGGCTGCGAAGACGGCGAGCCCCACCACCACCTGTAGCCCTTTTTCTGCAATATCTTCCACAGCACAGCCTCCTTGGTGCGCATGACGTGATGGGGGGGAGGGTCGGCAGCACCGGGTACACCGCGGCGAGCGTGGTGTACCCGGTGCCGTCGACGACGCCCGGTGCCGACCCGCGGGCCGGCACCGGGCGTCAGCGCATCAGGAGCTGGGCCAGCTGTCCTCGACGGACTGCGTGACTTCCTCGGTGGAGGAGCCGTTGATCCAGTTGACGATGCCGCTCCAGAAGGAGTTGGCGCCCACGGCGCCGGGCATCAGGTCGGAACCGTCGAAGCGGAAGACCGTCTCGGGGTCCTGCAGCAGCTCGATCGACTGGCGGTCGAGGTCCGACTGCGCGACCTCCGGGTCGAGTCCCTTGTTCGCGCTGATCGCACCGCCCTGGGAGACGCGGGCGTTGGCGAACTCGGCGCTCGCGAGGTACGTCTGCAGCGCCTGCACCTCGGGCCGGTCGGCGTAGGCGCCGATGAGCTCGCCTCCACCGGTGATCGCGGTGCCCTGGGAGGCGTCGATCGGCGGCGTCATGAAGGCCCAGACGTCGCCGTCCTCCGCCACGGTCGTGCCCTCCGGCCAGTTGGCGGCCTGGAAGGACGCCTGGTGGTGCATGGCGCACTGGCCGTCGAGCACCGGCTGCCCGGCTTCGGCGAACGGCGTGGAGAGGATGGACCGGACGTCGCCGAAGCCACCGTTGACGTTACTGTCGTCCTTCAGGATCTCGCCGACCCGGTCGAAGGACGCGACGATCTGGGGATCGTTGAAGGGGATCTCGTGCGTGACCCACTGGTCGTAGACCTCAGGGCCGTGCTCGCGGAGTACCGCGTCCTCGACCCAGTCCGTGCCCGGCCAGCCGGTGGCCTCACCGGACTCGAAACCTGCGCACCAGGGCTTGACGTCGCCGCCCTCGTCCGCGATCTGCTCCGTCAGCTCGGTCATCTCGTCCCATGTGGTGGGGACCTCCCAGCCGTTCTCCTCGAAGGTGGCCGGGACGTACCAGACGTAGCCCTTGACGTTCGCGAGCATGGGAGCGGCGTAGAACGTGCCGTCCACCGTGCCGTACTTCTTCCAGTCCTCGGACCAGTTCTCGTCCACGAGGTCCGAGACGGCCTGGGGGGCGGCCACGAGGTTCGAGGCCTGGTCGGCCAACAGGCCGGGCTGCGGGAAGATCGCCAGGTCCGGAGCGGTACCGCCCTGGGCGCGGACGCCGATCTGCGTCTCGAACTCCTTGGACCCCTCGTAGGCCACCTCGATGCCGGTGCACTCGGCGAAGTCCGCCCAGGAGTTCTCGAGCAGCTCGGCCTCGAGGTCGACGATGGTCGAGTAGACGCTGACCTCGGCGCCGTCGAAGGTGCCGTAGGTCTCGTAGTCGGCGCAGTCCGCGTCGCCGGAACCGGCGCTGTCGTTGCCTCCTGATCCGCATCCTGCGAGCGCGAGGAGGGAAACACTGAGTGCCGCGACGGGCACCATCAACCTGCGTGAGCGAAGTATCGCCATGGAAAAGACTCCTTTGTCCTGCGGACCGCGAGGGTGCCTCGGCAACCTGGTTGCCCGCCTCGACTGCGCCGCCTCACTGATGTGTACCTGAACAGTAAGCGCTTACATGACCACTCACAAGTGGGTCGGCCGGGTCCGGGATTTCGATACCGAAACGTGACGCGCGTCGCACCCCCGCGCATCGGCGGCGGTTCCAGGACATCGCCACGACATCGCCGGGATGAGCGGAGCGGAACTAGTCGACGCGCTCGGTGCGCATGAAGCGTGCGCGGGCACCCGAGGTGATGCTGATGAGCACCGGCGTGCGGTACCCCGTGACGGCGTCCAGCGCCTCGACCAGGCGGGAGACCTCCTCGGCGACCGCATAGGGAGGGACGCCCTTCCGCGGGAACACCCTGACCTTCAGGCCCGGGACGCCGCGGATCTCCCAGGTGCTCACGGACGCACCGGCGAGGTCCGATCGCTCCAGCAGCGCGGCCTTCAGCGCCTGCTCCGCGGCGGCGGCGGTGATGGTCACCGTCCCGCGGACGCTCCCGTCGTCGTCGCCCGACGAGGCGGTCGCCCTCCGCCCGCGACGTCCGTCCACGGAGGCGAACAGGCCCGTGCGCCCCCGCCCCTGCGCGGCGATCCACAGGAGGAGCAGGACGATCACGACCACGAGCACGGCGGCCAGGGCGATCCACAGCCAGGTGTCGGCCTGGCCTTCGAGCGTCGTCCCGGTCCGGACGTCGGCGATGCGGTCCCCGATCCGCGGTGCCGTCCGGTTCCACCACGGCGCGACGCCTGGCAGCACCAGGAGCGCGAGCCCGAAGGCGCCGGCCGCGAGGGCGATGAGCCCGACGACGGCGAGGAGGAGTCGGTTGAGCAGGCGCGGCGTGGTGTTCACTGGCCGATCACCCCCGTCTCGGCCACGACGACGGAGATCCGCGGTGCGGGTTCCACGCTGGAGCGGCGCAGGTCGTCGGCCACCGCGGCGCGGACCGCGTCGGCGTCGACGGGCATCCCGGACGTGGGACGGATCTGCACGGTCACGGATGACCGCCCCACCGTCACGAGGACCTGCTCGGGAGCCACGCCGGCTGCCGTCCTAGCTCGGCGGGCGAGTGAGGACGCCACGACCTCGGCGTCGACCACGACGGCGGCGCGACCGTTCGGGATGGTGTAGCGGGCGCGGCGGCCCGGCACCAGGGCGAGCAGGAGGAGCAGGAGCCCGAGCACGAGCAGCAGGAAGGAGCCCGCACCGAGGAGCGACGCCGGGACCCCGGCCGGGACAGCCCCGATCCACGCGGCCGCGGCGTCGAGGTCCACGAGGAACGGGCGGTCCCCCACCGCCTGCAGCACCGCCTCGAACAGCAGCACGAGGCACGCCAGCACCAGGACCACCGCGGTCACCACGGAGGACACGGCACGGGAGGAGTGCATCTCGCGCCGGACGAGGCGCGCCGTCCCGGCGGCCGTGGAGCGGTCGAGCGGATCGTCGGTCACAGGACCCTCGCCCCACGGGTGACGGTGCTGCCGATGATGCGGATGTCGACCCGGCTGAGCCGCGCACCGGTCAGGTGCTGGACGCGGTCGAGGATCTGCCCGCGCGCGGCATCGGCCCGGGACCACAGGGGTCCGCCGAAGGAGTCGACGACGGACGGATCCTCGGCCACCCGCGTGAGCGCCGGTACCGGCAGGGGCAGGGCGAGCTGGAGGGCCAGGAGACCGGCGTCATCCGTGAAGGACGCCTTCACCTGGGCGGGTGCGACGCCGAGCACCTCGGCGGTCGCGGCGCGCGCGGTGCTGGTGAGGGCCTGCGTGGTGATGCGGTTGTGGCCCTCGCGGGGGCGGGCATCGGGACGTGCACCCTCGGCGTCCCGCGGACCTGCGATGGGTACCGGGCCGGTGCGCGGGGGCCGGACGGGCGCACCGGCCGGAGGTACCTCTCCGGTCACGAGGACGAGCGACGGCCGGCCAGGGCGTCCAGGACGCCGCGGAGATCGAGCTTCCCCTCGGCGATCCGCCCCAGGACGGCGCCGCCCAGCATGAGGACGAGGGTGAGGAGGAAGCCCCAGAACCCGAAGATGAGCGCCGCGAAGGCGAGGACGGCGCCGGCGGCCATGCCGATGGTGGTGGGTGTCAGCATCGCGTCACTCGCCCGCCTGCTCGAGCTGGGTGGCGCCGGTCGGGCGGAGGCGTCCGGCCGACCCGGACCCGACCCGCCTGGTCTCGGTGGTCGCCGACACCGTGGCCCTCGGTTCGGCCCTCGGTTCGGCCCTCGACTCGGTCCTCGACTCCGCGGGCGGGGGCAGGTGCACGTCGAGGACCTCGATGTTGACCTCGATGACCTCGAGCCCCACCAGGTCCGTGAGGGCGTCGTACACCGCGGCGCGCACCGCGTCGGCGAGCGCGTTGAGGGCGAACCCGTAGTCGGCGACGAGGCTGATGTCCACGGCGAGCTGCGTCTGCCCGATCTCCACCTTCACGCCGTGCGAGAGGTCGTTCGCGCCGACGGCGTCGCGGAGGGCACCGAGCGCCCGTCCCGTCCCCGGGCCCAGGGCGTGCACGCCGGGAACCGCCCGGGCGGCGATCGCCGCGATCTTCATGGCGGCCGGATCCCCGATCACGGTCCTGCCGGCTGGTGCGTCCTGCAGGACGGGCAGAGGCCGCCCCATGGATTGCTCGGTCATCGACGTCCCTTTCGCTCGTGCCCCAGCCTAAGCCACGGGGCGCGCAGCCCGCGGGACGCGAGCGCGTCGTCGTCGCACGTCAGCGGCTTGCGCTGCCGTGCTCCGTCGGGACGGACCCGGGTCGGGGTCAGGAACGGTCGCAGTGCCGGCCGAGCCAGTCCTGCACGGGCGTCATCGCCCGGCGGAACGCCTCCTCGTCGAAGGTGCCGGAGCCCTCGGGCGGCGCCTCGACCGAGGTGGCGAGCCGCGTGAAGTCGTCGTGGAGTTCGGCGGGCACCTTGTCGCGGAGCACGAGGAGCTGGTCCTCGAGGGTTGCGAGGTCCTCCGCATCGGCCGAGGACCGCAGGCTCAGGGGTGCGAGCATCGCCGTCGTCATCCCGCCGGCCACGATCACGCAGTGGGGCGACGGATCGGTGGCCGCGGAACCGGTGGCCCCGCCGTCCTCGGGAGGGAGGGCATCCGACGCCGGCGTCCCGCCCGGAACCGGCTCGGCATACGGGCTGGCGGGCATGGTGAGCAGGGTGCCGGTCGGCGACGGATCACCCTGACTGCACCCGGCCAGGCCCAGCGCGAGGGCACAGAGTCCGACGACGGACGGCGGGATTCTCACAGGTGCCCTTTCGTCTCGGTACGGTGCCGGAGGTTCAACGCGTGAAGCCTCGACAATGATCCCAGGTGGTTCCCCCGGGCAATCGATGGGCCGCGCCGTTCGGACGGAAACCCAACGGAGACCCACCGGACGGGCAGCCGTCCCGGTGATGGTACGGTGCCAAACCCCGGTTTGGCTGGGAGGACGGAGGGCTCCGCCGCATCGCGACGGAGCCCTCCTGCGGTGGCCGGGCCTGCGGTCGGCCTCGGGTCAGCGCTTCCCGCCCTGCGCGCGGGAGGGCAGCACCTTCACCTTCACGACGGCGCCGACGTTGCCCGCGGCGTCGACGGCCCGGACGTACACGGTGGCCGCCCGGTCACCGACCGCGATCGGGCCACCGTACTCCGTGAAGGAGCCGTTGTTGCGGTTCACCGAGTACTCGATCCGGGAGATACCGGTCCCGTCGTCGGCCTCGACCACCACGGTGCGGGTCGCGGCATCGAGGGCTGCGGACACGTTCGGTGCCGTGGTGTCGGCGCCGAACGCGTCGCGGACCTGGTCGGAGTGGAGGCCGAAGGAGTCCGCGATCCGGGGCACCCAGCAGTCGTCGTTGTGCCGGCCCCCGGGGTAGACGGCGGAGGTGTGGTCGATCCCCTTCGCGTCGAGCAGCGTGTCGAGTGACCGCACCGCGTTGTCGAACCGGTAGTCGTCCTCCTCGCATGCGTCGTAGAAGAAGGCGTAGCGCGAGAGCTGCTCGGTGCTGCGGACGGCGACGTCGGCCAGCGGCGAGGCGGACTGCCCCGCCGGCCCGCCGGGCGAGGTGACGCCGACGAGGGCAGGCGCCAGGCTCAGCGCGCCCATGTGGGAGGCGAGGGACGAGAACAGCTCGGGGTGCGCCAGCCCGATCGAGTAGGCGCCGAAGCCACCCATCGAGACGCCGGACAGACCGCGGAACTCACGGCCCGCGAGCGTGCGGTACTCGGCGTCCACCTGCGGGATCAACTCGTCGACGAACATGCTGCGCCAGGGCGTTCCGCCCTCGTTGTCCACGTACCACAGCGATTCGCCGTCGGGCATGATGACGATCGACTCCTCGAGGCCGCCGGTGGTGTACAGCTCGTCGAGCCGCGCCCCGAAGTCGCGGGGCTCCCACTCGCGGCTGCCGCCGTTGACGCCGTGCAGGAGGTACACCACCGGGTACTCGCGGTTCGGGTTCTCCAGGTACGACGGCGGCAGGTAGGTCACGTACTCGCGGCGCGCGTCCTCGAGCCCCGACTCGACGAAGTCACGGAAGAAGCGGGACTGGTTGCCGCTCTCGGTCCGCGTCGCGGCGTCGAGGGTGAGGAACTCCTGGGTGCGCGGCTGGAACGCGAAGGGCGCCCCGTCCTGCGTGCCGGAGATGGTGCGGTTCGTGTCGACGAGCAGGCGGCCGTCGTCGGACCGGATGATCTCCACGCCGCCGTCGTCGACCGCCAGGGTGCCGGACTCCGCGAGCCAGCCGCGGATCTCTCGCTCGCGCCGCTCACGGTCGCGCCCGTCGTGGAAGTAGCCGTCGGAGAGGGTGGCGAGGTAGGCGTCGGCATCGCCCGCCGCGAGGGCCGCGGCCTGGCGTCCGAGGAGGTCCGTGACCCATGCCGTGGTGGCCGCATCGGCCGGCGAGCCGCTGATCCCGTAGACCTGCTCACGGAGCGCGTCCTTCGAGAAGAGGCCCACGGGACCCTGGTACCAGCCGCCGCCACCTGACATGTCGTAGAGCCGGACGGCCAGCGTGTTGGTCCCACCGAAGACGGGCGCCTCGGCCGGGACCGGATACAGGCGCTGCTCGAACCACTGGCTCTGGGCGTTCGGCGGCATGGAGCCGGAGCCGCCGATCTTCACCCCGTTGAGGAACGCCTCGTCGACGTCGTCGAGGAACCCGAGGGACGCCACGAGGTTCTGGCCCTCGGCGCCGGCCGGGAGCTCGAAGGTGAGGCGGTACCAGCCGTAGCCGTCGTAGTCCGCGAACTGCGGCGCCCCGTCCGCCTGGGGGACCTGCAGATCGGTCCACGCGGAATCGTCGAAACCGGGCGCGGCGTACGCCGG
The DNA here is from genome assembly GCF_053470025.1 of Arthrobacter sp. CP30. Lineage (NCBI taxonomy): Bacteria > Bacillati > Actinomycetota > Actinomycetes > Micrococcales > Micrococcaceae > Arthrobacter > Arthrobacter sp. CP30. The sequence continues at coordinate 290,486 of NZ_JBQEMM010000002.1, read as the reverse complement.
ATCGTCGCCCGTGGCGAACTTCCAGGTACCCGAGAGGTCGAGGTCCACCGCGGCGGCGGCTGACGGAGCCTCGGCGGAGGTGCCGGCGGCCGGGCCGGGTGCGGCGGAAGCCGGCAGGGCCGGCGAGAGGGCGACGGCGGCGATCGCGAGGGAGGCGACCAGCCGTCGGGTGAACGTGGGGAGGTACTGCTGCGCCATGCGCGTGCTCCAACTTCGTCGTTGAACAGGGACATCCCGAACTTACTGGGAACGTTCACAGAATGCGAGCAGTCGATCTCCCGCCGCCGTCGGGGCGCAGCCCGTCGACGTCGATGCCGGGTGGGGGACGCCGTGGTGTCGGATGCGCGACGAGGTGGGGTCGGGCCTGCTCCGGTCATCCGGACAAAAGAAAAACCCCCGGGTATCCGGGGGTTTTCAGCGGTGGCTCCGACCGGCGTCGATCCGGTGACCTTTCGATTTTCAGTCGAACGCTCTACCAACTGAGCTACAGAGCCTTGCGACCATCTTCGCGATGATCACCGTATCCAGCCGGGCGGGACTCCCCGAGGGGATCCAGCCGCCTGAGCGACCCTGACGGGACTTGAACCCGCGACCTCCGCCGTGACAGGGCGGCGCGCTAACCAACTGCGCTACAGGGCCTTGCTAACTTCACTTGCCGATTTGCAAGAGTTCCAGCCTACCAGCACTTTTCGCTCCGGTTGACCGCCCGCGAGGGCTGCTCATGCGTACCCCCAACGGGATTCGAACCCGTGTCGCCGCCGTGAAAGGGCGGTGTCCTAGGCCACTAGACGATGGGGGCCAGAACCACAGTTCGGGTTCCTGCAACCTTCCGGAACACGGTGCATTTCCGGCGGATCATTCCCTGTCGTGGACCTATAAAACTATAGGGGCACCGTCCCGAATCCACAAAATCACCGTCCGGCACGCAGGACCGGGCCGGTCACCGACGCAGGCCCCGTGTCGGTACGATCGGGGCGTGCCGTTCGAGATCACCCGCCAGGAGTTCGAGGAAGCCGTCGACGACGCGATCGATCGTATCCCCGACGACCTCGCCCAAGCCATGGACAACGTGGCGATCTTCGTCGTGGAGGAGTACGAGCCCGGCCCCGGCGAAGCGCCGGACACCGAACTGCTCGGCCTGTACGAGGGCACGCCGCTCACCGAGCGCGACGGCTGGTGGGAGGCCGGCTCCCTGCCGGACCGGATCAGCATCTTCCGTCAGCCACTCATGCGCCTGTGCACGTCGCGCGAGGAACTGGTCGAGGAGATCCTCGTGACCGTCGTGCACGAGGTAGCGCACCACTTCGGCATCGATGATGCCCGATTGCACGAACTCGGATGGGGCTGACGCGACACGCGGTCGAGTTCCACCCAAATGACACTGATGTTGTTTACGATTCGCAAGGGACGCCTGTTGTCAAAGTGACTCAGGGCGCCCTATCGTCGTGACTGTTGTGTGACCTATCACCACCAGGCGTGACGAGAGAGCGGCAGAACGTGCAGTCATCGAGCAGTACGAGCCACTCTTTCCGCCGCAGCATCGCAGCCCTCACGGCCGCCGTCCTGCTCGGCGGAGCGGTCATCTCCCCCGCACTCGCCGCTCCCCCGGTCGCGACATTGCGGTCCACGGACATCCCCTCGCTCGAGGAGATCGACCGCGCCCAGGACGACGCCGCAGCGACCGCGGGCCTGGTGGAGGACATCGAGGACGTCATCGCGGCGGCCGGCACCCAGCTCCAGGAGGCGCAGCTCTCGGCGTTCCAGATGCAGAACGCCTACACCACGGCCCTCGCCGTCCTCGAGGAACGGCGCACAGCAGCGGATCTGGCGGAACAGCGCGCGGAAGAGGCCGCCCGTCGGCACGCTGCCGCCACCGACCAGGTGGGCAGGCTGGCCGGTGACCTGTACCGCTCGGGCGGGATGAACCCGGGGATCGAGAGTGTGCTCGACGGCAGCGATCCGGACGAGGTCATGTACCGGGCGTCCACCCTCTACGGGCTCTCGAGCAACAGCACGCGGACCCTCGACGATGCGGCGGCCGCCTCCGAGGCATGGACCTCCCTGACCGAGGACGCGGCGGCAGCGCGCCAGGCCGCACAGGACGCCGCCGACGACGCGGAGGCCGCAGGGAAGGAAGCCCGGACCGCGGCCGACGACGCCCAGCGCCTCGTCGTCGAGAAGGCGACGGAGCGGGCGACCCTCGTCGGACAGCTCGCCACCCTGAGCAACACGACGGCGGAGCTGGAGGACAGACGGATCACGGGTCTCGAGCAGGCCCGGCGCGAGCGGGATCTCGCCCGCACGATCGCCGCATCAACGGCAGCAGCGGCAGCAGCTGTCGCCGGACATGCGCCCGCACCGGTCACGTCGCCACCCCTGCGCGACCCGGCACCGATCGATTCCGCTGGACCGCCGCTCACCACCGCCTCCGCTGCACCCGCTCCCGCCCTCTCCGAGACTCCTGCACCGGCGCCCGTGCGCCCCGCGCCTGCCACCCCTGCTCCAGCGTCTCCCGTCCGCCCTGCACCGGCTCCCGTCCGCCCTGCCCCGGCTCCCCCTGCCACTCCTGTCCCCGTACCTCCGACTCCCGTGCAGCCCGCACCCGCACCGCCTGCTCCGGTGCAGCCCGCACCCCCGGCTCCTGTGCCGCCCGTGCCCGCACCGCCGGCTCCGGTGCCGGCTCCGGCACCGCCGTCGCCGCCGTCGCCGCCGTCGCCACCCTCGAGCAGCGGTGCCGGCGCCGTCGCCATGAGCTACGCCCTGTCGAAGACAGGCGCGCCGTACTTCTACTCCTGGGGAGGCAACGGGCCGCTGGGGTACGACTGCTCGGGACTCACGCAGCAGGCCTTCGCCTCCGTCGGCGTATCGCTGCCGAGGACCGCCGCCCAGCAGTACTTCGCCGTGCAGCACGTCCCGCTGTCGCAGCTGCGGCCGGGTGACCTCGTGTTCTGGGGTGAGGGTGCCGCCATCTGGCACGTCGCGATCTACATCGGTGACGGCACGGTGGTCAACGCACTGAACCCGGACCAGGGCATCCTCACCACGCGACTGGCGGACATGGCCGGCATGGGTGCCCTGAACCCCTCGGCCGGGCGCGTCTGATCACCGGCCTCCACGCGACAGCGGTCGGACGCCCAGCCGGAGCGGTCCCCCGGAGCATCCAGCCGTAGCGGTCCGCCGAGGCGCTCGGCACCCGCGGTCCACCGGCGTACCCGGCCGCCGGGTCCCGGCCGGAACGCCCAGCGACAGCCCCTGCTGCAGCGTTCCGGCGACAGGGCGCGCAGCGCCGTCCGCGCTAGCGCGCGGGCGCGACCATCGGGCCGAAGGAGCTGCGGTTCTCGAGCCGCGGATCGGCCTTGTCGGGCACCACGAGGACGGGACCGCGGGCGTGGTGCAGGACTCCCTGGCTGGTCGAACCCATGAGCATGCCGGCGAAGCCACCGCGGCCCCGCGTGCCCACCACGAGGAGCTCCGCCGTCGCCGATGCCGCGATCAGGACCTCTGCGGGCGGTCCGTCCACCAGGTCCACCGTGATGTCGACGTCCGGGTAGTGGCTCTGCAGCCAGTCACGACCGGCGGCGAGCTGGAGGGCGAGGTCCGCGTGCAGGGCCTCGCGGTCCACAGGTGCCGGCACCCAGGCCAGGGACCCGTTGAACGGCGCGACGGAACAGATGACGCGCAGGGCGAGTCCCCGTGAGCGGGCCTCCTCCCCTGCGGCGAGGGATGCCATCCGGGCCTGCTCCGACCCGTCGACGCCGACCACCACGACCGGTTCGACGGCGAGGGCGGGCTTGTCCCGGTCGCGCCCCTGTTTCCGTCCGAGCTCCGGGTGCCCCAGGCGCGCACCGGTGCAGACGGGGATGACCGCCGTCGGGCACTTGGCATGAGCGGGGAGGGCGCTGCTGACGGAGCCGAGCAGGCGGCCGACGAACCCGCCGCGACCCCGCGAGCCCACCACCATGAGTTCGGCCTGCTCCGAGAGGTCCAGGAGCACCCCGGCGGCGTCACCCGTCTCGATGCGGGGATGGACATCGACCTGCAGACCGGCCAGGTGCGTCAGCGACTCCTGCAGGACGGACTGTGCGCTCTCCCGGATGACCTCGTCGTCCACGGTGGCGTAGCCGGCGTCCATGCTGGACGCCGCGAAGACCGGCACCGTGTAGGCGGTCACCACGTAAAGCGGCGCCTTCCGTCGCTCGGCCTCCTGGGCGGCCCAGAGCAGGGCGCACGTGCTCTGGTCCGAGCCGTCGACACCGACGACGATCCCGTGCTGCGCCAGCTCTTCCGATGAACCCTCTGTGTGCTCGCCGCCCACGGCAGGCCTCCCTCGGTCGCGTGTCCCGGCCACCGTCGGCGGCCGTTAAACCATTTGTAGCGCACCTCCCGGGGGACGGTCTATCCACGGTCTGAAAAGTTATATAGGCTTCGAGCACCCGTTGCGGGGCTGCCCCCTGGGCAACTCATCCCTGCACGCAGTGCTCTTGGATGACCCGTTCGCAGCCAAGAGTCCGTACGGCCCGGAAGAGGCGCCGGGCCGTACGGGACCAATGCTTCGTGTGGAGGTAACCCGGTGAATTCCTTGCCGCTCGACCCGGTCCGCTCAGCGTCCGCGACGCCCGCGTCCGCGGAGCATACGAGCACCGTGGTGATCGGCTCAGGACTGTCCGGCCTCGCCGTCGCGAGCGAACTGAGCCGCCGCGGTATCGATTCGATCGTCGTCGAGAGCCTCGAGTGCTTCGACTCCGGTGCCATGCGCACCGTGATGACCGACTCCGTCTCGCTGTCCGAGCGGACCGAACTGATGCGCCTCCTGCGCGGGTACGCAGCCGCCCACCAGCTGGACGTGAGGCAGAGCACCGTGGCGGAACAACTGAGCATCATCGGCCACCCCACACTCCTCAAGGCATCCGTGGGGCGGAAGAAGTGGGCCGTACAGACAGCCGACGGCGTCCTCCTCGCCGACCACGTGGTCCTCACCAAGTACCCGCAGAACGAACTCCGGAGATTCCTCCGCTCGATGGGCATCGCGATCGGACGGGACTTCAAGGCGGCGCTGCGGGCGATCGGCCTGCACCTCGTGGGCGTCGGCGAACTGCTCACGCCCACGACGAGGGAGATCGTCCGCCAGGCCAAGCTCGTGAGCGACGCCATCCAGGCCCAGGGTCCCGCCGCGCTGAACCGCATCTCGCCGCCGCGCGCCGCCATCTCCCCACTGGGCGCGTAGCCGGCGGTTCCGCGTCCTACCTGTTCGCGCCGAGCCTCCTGCGGGCCGTGAGGGCCAGGGCCACGGCGATGGCCACGAGGGCGGCGATCATCAGGATGATGCTCCACGGGAAGTCACTGACGCCTGCCGCCTGCGTCTCGTTGGTGGCGTCATCCTGCGTGTCCATCGGCCCTGCCGTCGTCGCCGTGTCCGGCACCGTCGTCCCGCCCTGCTGCGTGGTGAAGGCGAACGTCCCCTCGATGGGGTGTGAATCCGAGCTGACGACGCGCCAGTTGACGGTGTACTCGCCGGCCGGCGCCCCGGCGCGCAGCGCCTGCGTCGCCGTGCGGTCCACGATCTCCACGGGGCCCTCGGCCCAGTCCTCGCCTGCCTCGTCGAGCACCTGCACCTGCGATCCGATCCCCGACGGAACGCTCGAGAAGGCGAGTTCGAGCGTGGGGGGAAGGACGTCGATGGTGGTGCCCTCGGCCGGGGTGGTGCCGACCAGCTCGTCATGGGCGCTGGCCGCACCGCCGGCGCCGACGAGCGCGGCAAGGGCCAGGAGGACCGCGAGAAGCCCGGCGGCGGGGGCCCGGAACGGGTGCTTCCGCCGTCCGGATGAGGTCACCGGGCGAAGGGAGGGAGTCTGGAGGAGGGCAGCCATGCTGCAACCCTACGCGGAGACCCTGACCGGGTGCTGGGACGCGTGCCGCCCGCCGGCCGGCGTCATGAACCACCGGGACCGACGGGGCGCCGGGATAGAATCTTCGCGACCGCTCCCGCCCCTTCCGCCCTAGGATCCCCCATGCTCAAAACTGGTTCCGTGCTGGACCGCTATTTCGACATCACGCAGCGGGGGTCGACGTTCTCCCGGGAGATCCGTGGAGGCCTCGCCACCTTCTTCGCCATGAGCTACATCGTGGTGCTCAACCCGCTCATCCTGGCCGGCGCGGATTCCGCCGGCACCGAGCTGGGGTTCGAGCGCGTCGCGGCCGTCACCGCGCTCGTCGCGGGCATCCTGACCATCGCCATGGGTGCGTGGGCCAAGTATCCGTTCGCCCTGGCCACCGGACTCGGCGTCAACGCGTTCGTGGCGATCACCGTCGCCACCAACCCCGGCCTCACCTGGCCGGACATCATGGGGCTCGTGATGCTGGCGGGCCTCACCATGCTCGTCCTGGTCCTGACGGGATTCAGGACGGCGGTGTTCAACGCGGTGCCGGAGAGCCTGAAGACGGCCATCGTCGTCGGCATCGGCCTGTTCATCGCCCTGATCGGGCTCGTCAACGCGGGCTTCGTGCGCCGCGTGCCCGACGTCGCCGGCACCACCGTGCCCGTGGGCCTCGGCTTCGGCGGCGTCCTGATCGGCTGGCCCACGCTGGTCTTCGTCTTCGGCCTCATCCTCACCATCGCCCTCGTGGTCCGCCGGGTGCGCGGCGCCATCCTCATCGGCGTCCTCGCCGCGACGGTGCTCGCCGTGGTCCTCGAAGCCGTGTTCGACGTCGGCCCGAGCTTCATCCCCGGGCAGGACGCCAACCCGGCCGGGTGGTCGCTCGTGGTGCCGGAACTGCCGGCGGGCTCATGGGTGGGACTGCCCGACCTCGGACTGATCGGCAACGTGAGCCTGTTCGGTGCGTTCGGACACCTCGGCGGCACCGCTGCGCTCCTGCTGACCTTCACCATCCTGCTGAGCATCTTCTTCGATGCCATGGGCACCATGGTGGGCCTCGCGAACGAGGCGAAGCTCGTGGACTCCAAGGGGAACATCCCGGGCGTCAACCGCGTGCTGGTCGTCGACGCGCTCGGCGCTGTGGCGGGCGGCGCCGGTTCGGTCTCCTCCAACCAGATCTACGTCGAGTCCGGCGCCGGCATCGGTGAGGGCGCCCGGACCGGCCTCGCCAACGTAGTGACCGGACTGCTGTTCCTGCTCGCTATGTTCTTCACCCCGCTCATCAGCCTCGTACCGTTCGAGGCCGTGGCGCCCGCGCTCGTGGTGGTCGGCTTCATGATGGTGGCGCAGGTGGGCCGCATCGACTTCGATGACTGGGGCATCGCCATCCCGGCGTTCCTGACCTTCATCCTCATGCCGTTCACCTACTCGATCGCGAACGGCCTGGGCGCCGGGTTCATCGCCTTCGTGTTGATCCGCGCCATCCAGGGCCGCGGCCGTGAAGTTCATCCCCTCATGTGGGCCGTCGCCGCCGCCTTCGTGGTGTTCTTCGGCATCGGCCCGATCGAGGAGATCCTGGGCATCTGACCACCGGGAGAAGGAGCGACGACGGCGGATGGGGGACCGCCGTCGTCGCCGGTTCGTGGACCGGACGCCGCGTCAGCGGGCGGACCAGCCGCCGTCCATGACGTAGGACGAGCCCGTCACCATCCCTGCGTCGTCGCCCGCGAGCCAGGCGACGAGCGAGGCGACCTCCGCGGGCTCCACGAGCCGCTTGATGGCGGATTCCGTGAGCATGATCTGCGAGAGCACCTGCTCCTCCGTGATGCCGTGGACGCGGGCCTGGTCCGCGAGCTGGTTCTCGACCAGCGGCGTGCGCACGTAGCCGGGGTTGACGCAGTTGCTCGTCACGCCGTGCGCGCCGCCCTCGAGCGCCGTGACCTTGGAGAGGCCCTCTAGCCCGTGCTTCGCGGTCACGTAGGCGGATTTGTAGGGCGAGGCCCGCAGTCCGTGGACCGAGGAGATGTTGATGATCCTGCCGAAGCCGCGCTCGTACATGCCCGGCAGCGCGGCCCTGATGAGGAGGAACGGCGCCTCGACCATCAGCTTCTGGATGCGGCGGAAGTCCGCCGGCCCGAAGTCCTCGATCGGGCTGACCACCTGGATGCCGGCGTTGTTGACGAGGATGTCCGCCTCCAGGGCGGGCTCCTCCAGCGCGGTGGTATCGAGGAGGTCCACGGCCCACGCCTCACCGCCCAGTTCGTCGGCGAGCGCCGCCGCACCGTCCCCGTCCCGATCGGCGACCACGACGTACGCGCCGAGGCCGGCGAGCGCCCGCGCACACGCCGCTCCGATGCCGCTCGCACCGCCGGTGATCACCGCGCGTCGTCCCTCGAGCGGACCCGCGGAACCACCCGCACCTGGTCGAGCTGCCACTCCGTCGGGGCCCATCGTGTTCCTTCCGCGCCGGGCGGGATGACCCCGCATTCCCCCTGAGTATTCCTGCGGGGTGCAGGAGGACCAATGACCAGTTCGGCAGGCTCCCTCTGCGATACTGCACACATGGTCGCCCCGAACGCACAGGATCTCCTCGTCCTGAGGGCCGTCGCGCAGACGGGACGCTTCACCACGGCGGCGGAGACGCTCGGCCTGAACCACACCACGGTCTCCCGGCGCATCGCCGCGCTCGAGAAGGCGCTCGGCGGCCACGTCCTCTCCCGTGGTGCGGGGGGATGGGAACTCACGGATCTCGGCCGACGTGCCGCCGACGCGGCCGAGACCGTCGCCGCCGCTGTCGACCTGCTGGGAGACGACGACCTCGGGGCACTCTCCGGCGTCGTCCGGATGAGTGCCACCGACGGCTTCAGCGCGTTCATCGCGGCACCGGCCTTCGCCCGGCTGCGGAACGGCAATCCGCGGCTGAGGATCGAGATCGTCGCGGCGACCCGGCGGGCCTCCCAGACCCGCACCGGGCTCGACTTCGAAGTGGTGGTCGGTGAGCCGCAGGTCCACCGCGCCGAGGCGACGCGGCTCGGCACCTACGTGCTGGGGCTGTACGCCTCCCGGCGCTATCTCGCGGAGCACGGCACGCCGTCGGACCTCGCGGGCGTGGTGGCTCACCCCCTCGTCTACTTCATCGACTCGATGCTGCAGGTGGACAGTCTCGACGCGCCGCGGCGCCTCCTGCCCGCCATGCGGGATGCCCTGAGCTCCACGAACGTCTTCGTGCACGTCGAGGCGACGCGGGCCGGTGCGGGCCTCGGACTCCTGCCCTGCTTCATGGCGGACCGCCACCCGGATCTCGTCCGGATCCTCCCGGAGCTCGTCGCCGAGCGGCTGGACTACTGGCTCGTCGTGCGGCCCGACGCCCTGCGGCAGCCCGCCGTCGCCGCCGTCGTCGAGGCCCTCCGCGAGGCGACACGCGCGCTCGAACCGGATCTCCTCGGCCGGCGCGGGACCGCTCCGCCCGGTAGCTGAGGCGGCCTGCCGCACCGTCAGTGCGCCGCACCGCCGTGGGGCCGCAGCCGCGTCTCCTCGACGTCGAGGATCCGCTGCGCCCTCGCGAGGGCGCGGGACGAGTAGGTCCCGCTCGCACGGGCGGCCAGCAGTGCCGCCCGCTCAGCCTCGAGGACGGCGAGCCGGAGGTCGCGGTACTGGCGGTGCGGTGAACGCACGAGCTTCTGCTCCGGCAGGCGTGCCTTCTCCCACTCGAATTCCGACCGCATGCCGGTGTCCGCCCGGACGCGGTCCAGGACGTCCTGGTCCACCATGACGCCCTCGCCGATGATCGATCCCGGATCGGCGAGGACCCGCAGCCCCTCGGTCCGCAGTTCGTCGAAGAGGGTGGCCGACTCCTCGCGGTCCGATCCGACGTCGACCCCCTCGATGCGCAGCACCCGGATGAGCCAGGGCAGCGTGCTGCCCTGCACCAGGAGCGTGGTGACCGCCACGGTGAAGGCGATGAGGACCAGCTGCTCGCGGTACGCGAACGACGACGGCAGCGACTGCGCCGCGGCGAGGGTCACGACGCCGCGCATCCCGGACCAGCCGAGCACCGTGGCGCCCTTCCACCCGAAGCCCTCACGCCGCTCCAGCTCGAGGTCGGCCTGCCTCCGTGCGTACATCCGGGTCAGCGCCCGCTTGCGCCGTTCCTGCCGGGCGTCGAGCGCGGGCAGGCGCTTCAGCCGGTTCAGCCCGCGGCGCAGCTGCAGCGAGCGGCGGGCGGCCCGGCTCGGCAGCCACCGCATGAGCAGGACCAGGGGGAACACCCACAGGAAGCGCAGTGCGATCAGTGCGAGGGTCGCGAGGAGGCCGATCGTGACGGTCTGGCCGACGGTCAGCAACGACTCGTCGATGTTCTGCAGGAGGCTGCGGACCTCGAGGCCGATCAGCAGGAAGACGCCGTTCTCGAGGAGGAACTGCACCGTCCGCCAGTTGACGTTGTCGCTGATGCGGGCGCGGGCGTCGAGGTGGCTCGCGCTCCGGTGCCCGGTGTAGATCCCGGCCACGACGACCGCCAGCACGCCCGAGGCGCCCAGCTCCTCGGCCGGGATGAACGCGATGAACGGCACGGCGAAGGAGATCGCCGTGTCCAGCACCGGGTCGTCGAGCTTCGACCGCACGAACACCGTGACCACGCCCACCGCGTAGCCGACCACCACCGCGACGACGACGGCGAAGGCGAAGTCCGCAGCCGCCGCGCCGAACCCGGCGAGCGCCCCGGCCGAGGCCGCGATGGCACTGCGGAGCAGCACGAGGGCCGTCGCGTCGTTCACCAGGCCCTCCCCCTCGAGGACCGTGAGCAGGCGGGGCGGAAGGCCGAGCCGGCGTCCGATCGAGGTGGCGGCGACGGCGTCGGGCGGACTGATGACCGCGCCCAGGGCGATCGCCGCGGCGAGTCCGAGGCCCGGCAGCAGCAGGTGCAGCACGAATCCCACGGCGAACGCGGAGACGACCACGAGTGCCACCGACAGGCTCGCGATGGGCGTGACGTTGCGGCGGAAGTCCATCACCGGGGTCTTGATCGCGGCCGCGTACAGCAGGGGCGGCAGGATCCCGGTGAGGATCCACTCGTCCGGGATCCTGAAGGACGGCACACCGGGGACGAACGAGAGTCCGATGCCGACGACGACCAGCAGCAGCGGGGCGGCGACGCGCACGCGCTGCGAGAGCACGGCGACGGCCACGAGGACGGCGATTCCGATGATGCCCAGCAAGCCCAGTTCCACCGTGCAAGCCTAGTGGGGCGCGGGCCCCGCCGTCCGCTCCGGTCACGCCCGGGTGAGCACGGGCGTCCCACCCGGCGGTGCCGTGGAGCGCGCCGCGGTCAGTCCGCGATGACCTGCGCCCCGGCGGCGAAGGTGCGAACCCGTTCGTCCTGCCAGAGCTGCGCCGGAACACCGCCGCCCAGCAGCTCGCGCGCCAGTCCCGGAGCGGCCCCGAGCGGGGCGTCGCTGCCCGCGATGATCACGTTGCCGTAGCGCCGCCCCTTGAGCATCGCGGGGTCGGCGATGATCGCGGTGTGGCCGAACTCGCCCCCGATGGTCGCCGCCTCACGCCGGGCCATGGCGAGGTTCGGGCTGTCGCCGCAGTTGACCACGTAGACGCCGCCCGGCCCGAGCACGCGTTTGACGGCGCGCGTGAACTCCTGCGTGGTCAGGGGCGCGGGCGTCACGGCGCCGGCGAAGACGTCACGGATCACGAGATCCCGGCTGCCCTCGCTCAGCGACTCCGTCACCGCCCGGGCCTCGCCGACGCGCAGGCGCATGAGCGGCGCGCGTGGGAGGTCGAACCATGCACGGACCAGTTCCGCCAGGCGGCCGTCGAGTTCGACGACAACCTGCCGCGCCTGCGGGTGCGACGCGGCGAAGCGCCGCGCGAGCGAGCAGGCCCCGCCGCCGAGGTGCAGTGCACGGAGCCGCTCCGTCGCGGGGAAGCGTGCGTCGACGAGGGAGGCGATCCAGCGCATGTACTCGAAGTCGAGCCGCAGCGGGTCGTCGAGGTCGATGTGCGAGCTGGGTACGCCGTTGATGCGCAGCACCCATCCGTTGGTGCTGTAGGGGTCGGACTCGAGTTCGCAGGTGCCCGTGTCGATCGGGAACTCGCCGATCTGCGGCTGCGGGCCGGCGGGCTTCGCCATCAGGCGCGGCCCGGACGCCCGGCGACGGACGCGAGGGCGCCGTCGGACACGGTCGGACGCACGGAGGAAGGCATGGTTCCCATGCTAGCCGCGGGCCGGACCCGCTTCAGCGGCCTGGTCGGGGCGGTGCATGCGGAACATCGGCCGATGGTGCCAGGTCGGCCCGCAGAGCATCGACGTGCCGTCCGGCCCGAATCCGTTCCGCACGTAGAAGCGCTCGGCGCGCGGGTTGTCGTTCAGGATCCACAGGTAGGCGGCACGTCCGCCGATGGCCGTGTCCAGCAGGCGCTGCCCGAGGCCGGTGCCGTGCGTGGAGCGCAGCGTGTAGATGTGGTGCAGCTCGAAGTCGGGTCGGTCGTCGTCGCGCCCCGGACCGGACGTCGCGATGCCGACCGGCTCGCCCTCGTCGTCGAATGCCAGCCAGCTGCGCGCGCCGCCGGGCGTCCGTCCCGCCTCCGCGAAGGCCGCGCTGCGGCGCTCGATGAGGGCGGGCAGCTCGGCGTCGTAGTACTCGTGGTACTCGCGCGGCATGATGTGCTCGTACGTCTCGTGCAGGCCGGCGACATGGGTGCGTGCGTAGGCCTCGGCGTCGTCGACCGTCGCGGGCCGGATGACGTAGGACAGCGTGAGCAGGGGGTGGGTCACGGGACCAGTTTAGTGGCCTGGGGCTACCGAGTGGCGCCCTGATCCGGCCGGATCAGGAATGGCCCTCGAACTGCTCCTGCTCGGCGAGCGCGGCCTCGAGGCGGTCGAGCTTGCCGGTGAGCTCACCCGTCCGTCCCGGCCTGATGTCGGCCTTCAGCACGAGCGACACGCGGCTGCCGTACCGGCCCACCGCCTCGGTGGCGTGCTTCACGACCGCCATCACCTCGTCCCATTCACCCTCGATGGTGGTGAACATCGAGTCGGTGTGGTTCGGCAGCCCTGACTCGCGGACCACGGCGACCGCCGCGGCGACGGCGTCGTGCACCGACCCTTCGGGATTCTCGCGGGAGAGGTCGGAGGAACCGGACGGGGCGACGCTGAAGGCTACGAGCATGGACCCCAGTCTGGCACGCACCGGGCCAGCCGGTCAGGCCCCGGTGACCGCCTTGACGAGCTCGTTCACGCCGAGCACCAGGAAGACGACGGTCGTGATGACCAGGAAAACGTTCGAGAGCCAGCGGTTCCGCCACTCCTTCGCCAGTCGCGTGCTGTTCAGCAGGACCAGGAGGGTGATGGCCAGGAACGGCATGAAGAGCGAGCCGAGAACGCCGTAGAGCAGGATCAGGAAGAACGGGCGACCGAGCAGGAGGAGCAGCATCGGCGGGATGGTCAGCCAGAGCATGTAGGCACGGGCGGGGACGCTGTGCGAGCCGGGGGCGTCGTCGTCCGAGAGGTCGTCCGCCTTCTTGCGGAAGTTCGCCCAGAAGTCCGCGAACATGAGGCTCACACCGTGCCAGACCCCGAGGAGCGAGGAGAACGACGACGCCCAGAAGCCGATGAGGAAGACCTTCGCCCACACCACGCCGTACCGGTCCTCGAGGACGACGCCCATGTCCAGGAGCCCGCGATCGCCGCTCTGCAGCGAGATGTTCGCGCTGTAGAGGAGCTCGGCGCCGAGGATGAGCATGCAGACCACGAAGATGCCGGTCATGGTGTAGGCCACGGTGTTGTCCACCCGCATGACCTTCATCCACTTGGGCTTGTTCCAGCCCTTCTCCCGCAGCCAGTAGCCGTACGCCGCCAGGGTGATGGTGCCGCCCACACCGCCGGCGAGGCCGAGCACGTAGAACACCGACCCGCCGGGCAGGGTGGGGACGAGGCCGCCCAGCATGGCGGGGATGTTCGGCAGTGCGAGGACCGCCGATCCGACGACGGAGATGAACATGATGCCGACCATCACGGTCATGATCTTCTCGAACAGGCCGTACCGCCCGAACCAGACGAGGACCAGTCCGATCAGTCCCGAGGCGACCGCGAAGACGTTGAGCGGTATCGCGGGGAACAGGGCCTGCAGCGGGAGCGCCGTCGAACTCATCGCCGTCGCGCCGTACACGAAGCCCCAGATGATGATGTACGGGCCGAAGTACCAGCTGGTCCACGCACCGAGGGTGCGCCAGCCCTGGAAGATGGTCTTGCCGGTCGCGAGATACCAGCGACCCACACCTTCCACGAGGACGATCTTCAGGACACAGCCGATCACCGCCGCCCACAGGAGCGCGTAGCCGTAGCGGCTACCGGCGATCAGGGTGGCCACGAGGTCGCCGGCGCCGACACCGGTGGCAGCCGCCAGCAGGCCCGGCCCGACGAGCCGCCACTTCGGTTTCTCGAGTCCGTCGACGTCCGTGCGTGCGGTATCGGCCACAGCCTGCTCCTTTGAAGTCGTGATTCCTGCTGCGAGCCTAGCAAGGGGCCTGATCATCCCTGCCCCGCCGCCCGGACCCGCGTCAGCGTGTCAGACCGATGTGGGCCCCGCGGACCCGACACCCCGGCCCGCGTGTCCACCCGATAGGTTCGGGGGGAGGGATTGCCACGGGACGGAGGACGCATGCTGGGACTGCTGGGCGGGTTCGCCGTCGTCGGAGCCGTGATCCTCGTCGGCTACATCGCAGGTCGGCTCGTGATCGGCGGACCGCAGGCGGGGTTCGCGCTCAACCAGGTGGCGTTCTTCGTGACCAACCCGGCCCTCCTGTTCACCGTCCTCGCCGACGCCGATCTCGCGGCGGTGTTCTCCGAGTACGTGCCGATCGCCCTCATCTCGTCCGTGGCCATCGCCGGGTTCTACCTCCTTGTCAGCCGGTTCCTGTTCCGCCGGCCGGCCGCGGAGACGGCGATCGGCGCGATGGCCAGCTCCTACGTCAACGCCAACAACATCGGGATCCCCATCACGGTCTACGCACTCGGCGACGCGACGCTGATCGCTCCCGTGCTGCTCGTCCAGCTCCTGGTCCTCGCGCCGCTTTATCTGACGATCCTCGACCTGACCTCCAGCCGGAAGCCCTCCGTCCGAGCCATCCTCACGCAGCCGTTCCGGAATCCGATGATCATCGCGTCGCTGCTCGGCGTCGCCGTCGCGGCAACGGGGGTGCGGCCCCCGGGGCCCGCGTGGGATTCGATCGCGCTCATCGGCGGAGCCGCGGTGCCGATGGTCCTGATCTCCTTCGGCATGTCACTCCCCGGCAGCAGGCCGCTGAAACCCAGCCCCGACCGGCTGCAGGTCCTCACCGCGACGCTGTTCAAGACGGCGCTCATGCCCGCGGCCGCCTACCTCGTCGCGCACCATGTCTTCGGGCTGACGGGCGATCGCCTGCTCGGTGCCGTCGTCGTCTCGGCGCTCCCGACCGCACAGAACGTGTTCATGTTCGCCAGCCGCTACGCGCGCGGGATCCCGCTGGCACGCGACACCGTGCTGCTCTCCTCGATCCTCGCCATCCCCGCACTGATCGGTGTCGCCGCCCTGCTCGCCTGAGCAGCACCCCGAGCGTGCCACCCGGAGGAGCTCAGGGACGGCACACTCCAGCCCTCGTGCGTCGACTCGCCGGTGCTCAGCAGACTGCTTGCTCCGGTACCCGGACGGGGTCTAGCCTTCACCCGATCACCGCGCGAGGCGCGGACGGCAGATGGAGCGGACATGAAGAGCAGGATCTCCCCCGACGAGCCCTTCCCGGCGAGACTCGAGCGTCTCCGGGACGAGGACGTCGAGGTCCTCAACAGCAAGGTGCACCGGGAGATCGAGCACGAGTTCTCGACCGACGGTGAGGTCGACGCCGAGACGGCCGCCCGGAAGGACGAGCTCGCCGACGAACTCGACGAGCGCGATGCAGGCCCCCGCCTCAGCCTCGTGCCGCCGCGGCAGGACGACGACGCGGAGCGCGGCTCCACCTCCGCCGGGCACGACAGCGCAACCCAGGCAGGCGACCCGGGTGCATCCGCGGGCCTCTCGGCACGCGCACGCGGCGGGTCGTGGGCGGACGCGCAACGCGGCTGACGCACGGGGGCTGCCGCGGTCCGCAACCCGCCGGACCGTGACGCGGACGACCACGGCGAGGGTGACGCGCGTGGCGACCGGGACGACGGCGACGGCGGGCGACGGCAGGCGACGGCGGGCGACGGCGGGCGACGGCGACGGCGGGCGACGGCGACACGAAGGACGATGCGGAATGTCACGGGGGCGAGCGGTGTTAGCGCAGGGGTCGGGGCCTCGCTAGCCTTGACCGCAGCACGCCCTCCGGAATCCAACGGCGCACCCGGGGCGCTTTCCCCGACCGGAACCCATGATTGGTGCCCCTTGTCCGTCTCCTCACCGCCCGTGAACGGCACCGCACCGTTCCCGTACCTGGGGCTCCTGTCCCTCGCCGGCGCCATCTTCGTCTCCGTGACCAGTGAGTTCCTCCCCACGGGCCTGCTGCCCGCGATGGCGCGCGATCTCGATGTCGGCATCTCGACCGCCGGGTACCTCGTGACGATCTTCGCAGGGACCGTCGTCGTGGCCACGACGCCCCTCGCCGCGATCACGCAGCGCTTCTCCCGCAAGTCGCTGATCGTCGTCGTCCTCTCGGTGATCGCCGTCGCCAACGTGCTCGCGGCCATCGCCCCCACCTACGCCGTGCTGGTCGCTGCGCGAATCCTCGGCGGGCTCGCGCACGGGCTGTTCTGGGCCGTGGTCGCCGCGTACTCCGCGCACCTGGTCCCGGCACACCAGCTCGGCAAGGCCGTGGCGATCACGGCCGGCGGCGGTACGGCGGCCTTCGTCCTCGGTGTCCCCGTGGGCACGGCGATCGGCAACGCGTTCGGCTGGCGCACCGCATTCACCATCATCGGGGTGGTCGTGGCGCTCCTGGCGCTCGTGATCGTGAAGTTCCTGCCGCCCGTGAACCACCACGTGGAGCGGAAGGCGGGCGAGGAACGCGTTCCCCTGACCCGGGATCCGAGCTTCAGGGGCGTCCTCCTGCTCTGCACGGTCATCCTCATCCTCCTGACCGGTCAGAACACCTTCTACACGTACATCGCCCCCTGGCTGACCGACGTCTCGTCCTTCGAACCGGGATCGATCGCCCTCGTCCTGTTCCTCTACGGCGGCGCCGGGATCATCGGCCTGTTCGGTGCCGGCTACGCCGCCGACCGGTTCCCGCGGAAGGCGTTCATCGGCGTCGTCCTCGTGGTCATGGCGGCCGTCCTCACCCTGGCCCTCGCCACCACGAACACCGTGGTGGTGCTGATCGCGGTCATCGTCTGGGGCGCAGCCTTCGGTGGCATCCCGGCCATGCTGCAGACGCGCATGCTGCGCACGGCGTCCTTCCGCACCCGCGACCTCTCGGCCGCCCTGCAGACGACGGCGTTCAACATCGGCATCGGCGGTGGTGCGCTGCTCGGCGGGCTCCTCCTCGACGGGGTGGGGCTCGGGATCCTCCCGTTCGTGATGATCGTCCTCGTGGCCGCGGGGCTCGGGCTGAGCCTCACCACCGACGTCCGCGGGGACCGCAGGGAGCGCCACCGACTCCGCGAGGACTGAGCTCGTCCGCCGGGATCTTCCCCTGCGATCCGGTGCCTCAGGTGGGTGCTTGGTCACAATCCAGCGGTCGATCCGGGCCACGCGCGTCGGTCCCGCCGCGGTATCGCAGCGGGGGCCGGGCGCCCCGTGCGCAGCCGGGCTCGGCGTCGCGGTGGGAGGGACCGATCCCCGCGCCCGCGCGGATGCAGGGGTGTTGTCCGCCGTGCTCCCCGCCCGGCGACATCGCGCAGCGAAGCGGTCGGAGCGTGCCACGAGGGCGCCACCCCAGGGGGCGTGCGGACACCGCCGGACCCTGACCGGACTGGCGCGCCGCGCGTAGCCTGAGGCGTATGTCTAATTCCACCGAGCCCATTCAAGGATCACCGCCCAGCGAGGACACGCCGTTCGAGGCGCCTCCAGGAGAGGCTTCCGCGAAGGCCCCGCTGGACAGGCCCGTCCTCTTCGTCTCCCTCTCGATCGTCATCCTGCTCATGCTCGTGGCGGTCGTCTTCCCGGCCGGATTCTCGGCGATCACCACGTCCGTACTCAACGGACTCGTCGCGAACTTCGGGTGGGCGTTCGTCCTCACGGCCACGGGTTTCGTGGTGTTCGCCCTGTTCCTCGCCTTCAGCAAGTACGGGCGGATCCCGCTCGGCCAGGACGGTGAGAAGCCCGAGTACAGCAGGGCCTCCTGGATCGCCATGATGTTCAGCGCCGGCATGGGGATCGGGCTGATGTTCTACGGCGTCACCGAGCCCATCTCCCACTACCTCACGCCGCCCGTCGACGGCATCACGCCCGGCACGCCCGAGGCCGCGCGCCAGGCGATGAACTACACCCTGTTCCACTGGGCCATCCACCCGTGGGCCATCTACGCGGTGGTCGGCCTTGCCCTCGCCTACTCGGCCTTCCGCAAGGGCCGTGGCGCGGGCTTCAGCGGCGCCTTCACCGCTCTCTTCCGCGGCCGTCCGACCCCCCGGGGCCTGCGGGCCATCGACGTCTTCGCCATCTTCGCCACCCTGTTCGGTTCCGCGACGTCCCTCGGGCTCGGCGTGCTGCAGATCAACGGTGGACTCACGGAGGTGTTCGGCGTGGGCAGCAGCCTGCCCCTGCAGATCACCCTGATCGCCGTGCTCACCGTCTGCTTCATCATCTCCGCCGTGAGCGGTGTCAGCCGCGGCATCAAGTGGCTGTCCAACGGCAACATGATCCTGGCCCTGGCCCTGCTGTTCTTCCTCTTCGTGGTCGGGCCGACGGTCTTCATCCTGGAGCTCATCCCGGCCTCCGCGGGCAACTACCTCATCGGCCTGCCGCAGATGGCGTCCCGGACGGGCGCCTTCGGGGGCCACGAGTGGCTCGCCGCGTGGACCATCTTCTACTGGGCCTGGTGGGTCTCCTGGACCCCCTTCGTGGGCTCCTTCCTCGCGAAGATCTCGCGGGGCCGCACCATCCGCGAGTTCATCATCGGCGTCGTCGCCGTCCCCAGCGTCATCAGCGTCATCTGGTTCGGCGTCTGGGGCGGCTCGGCCCTCAATCTGCAGGACAACGGCGTGGACATCGCGGCGGCCAACGCGGAGAGCCAGGAGTCCGCGATGTTCGCCCTCCTCGCCGAGTACCCGCTGGCATCCGTGACCTCGATCCTCGTCGTCATCCTCGTGGCCGTGTTCTTCATCTCCGGGGCCGATGCGTCATCGATCGTCCTCGGTTCGCTGTCCTCCTTCGGCGCGGCCGTGCCGAGGAAGTGGCTGACCATCCTCTGGGGCGCGCTGACCGGTGGCGTGGCCGCCGTCCTGCTGTCGGTCGGGAGTCTGGAAGCCCTGCAGACGCTCACCATCATCGCGGCCGCACCGTTCCTCCTGGTGATGATCGGCCTGTGCGTGGCGCTGATGATGGACCTGGCGAAGGATCCGATGATCACGGGAGCACGCAGGACCGGCGCCCGCGTCGGACGCAAGGCTGTTCGTCCCGAAAGCTGATGCGGTCCTGACCGCCACCTCCCGGGTGGCCGGCTCTCCGGGCGGAGCGCCCGCGGGGCAGAATGGTGCAATGCGCGCTGTCTGCTTCGACGGGTTCTCCGCCCGCCCTGTCCTCCGGGACGTCCCCGAGCCCACGGCCTCCCCCGCGGGCGTCGTCGTCCGGGTGGAGGCGACCGGTCTGTGCCGCAGCGACGTGCACGGCTGGCTGGGGCACGACGACGGCATCACGCTCCCGCACGTGCCCGGCCACGAGCTCGTGGGAACCATCGAGGCGGTGGGGGACGAGGTCCGGCGCTTCGCCGTCGGCGACCGCGTGACCACGCCCTTCGTCTGCGCGTGCGGAACCTGCCCCGAGTGCCTCTCCGGCAACGGCCAGGTGTGCCGGAACCAGACGCAGCCCGGCTTCACGCACTGGGGCTCGTTCGCGGACCTCGTGGCACTGCACCACGCGGACACCAACCTGATCCCGGTCCCGGCGACCCTCGACGCCGGTGCCGCCGCGCTGCTCGGCTGCCGCTTCGCGACCTCGTACCGCGGCCTCGTTCACCAGGCGCGGCTCGCCGCCGGGGAGACCCTCGTGGTGGTCGGCTGCGGCGGAGTGGGGCTGAGCGCAGTGATGATCGGCGCAGCGCTCGGTGCGCGGGTCCTCGCCGTGGACATCGACGGCGACGCCCTGGCGCGTGCCGCCCGGTGCGGCGCCGAGACCACCGTCGATTCCTCGGGCCGGTCCCGCGAGGAGGTGCTGGCAGCGCTCCGGGACGCCGCTCCGGACGGTGTGGATGTCTCCGTCGACGCCCTCGGCCGGGAGGAGACCGCTGCGGTCGGCATCCTTTCGCTCCGGCCGCGCGGCCGGCACGTGCAGATCGGGCTCTTCCCCGCCGACCCGGTCCTGCCCCTGGGCGCGGTGATCGGCAGGGAGCTCTCGATCCTCGGCAGCCACGGCATGCCCGCGCAGGACTACCCCGGGCTCATGGCGCTGGTCGCGGAGGGACGGCTGCGCCCGCAGGACCTCATCGAACGCCGCATCACCCTCGCTGACGTTCCGGACGCCCTCGTCGCCATGGCGGGCGATCGCTCGGCGGGCGGGGTGACCGTCATCGACGTCGGCCGCTGACGGCGACGGCCTACCGCTCGATCACGTCCCGTGGTGATACTGGTGAATGAACGAACCCTCGCCCGCCGTCGACACGCTCCTCGAACGGTCGGACCACCCGCTCCGGACCACGATCATGTTCCTGCGGACCTCGATCCTCGCCCTGCCCCTGCCGCTCGGCGAGCACGTGAAGTGGAACGCCCCCAGCTACACCCACGAGGGCGAGGACCGCGTCACGTTCAACCTCCGTCCGGTGGACCGGGTGCAGCTCGTCCTGCATCGGGGTGCGGCGGTGCGCGACGACGTCGGCACATTCGTCTTCGCCGACCCGTCGGGCCTGTTGGCCCCGATCACCGCCGACCGCGGGACCGTGGGTTTCACCGACCTCGACGACGCCCGCGCCAAGCAGGAGCGGTTCGATGCCCTGCTGCTCGCCTGGCTGCAGGCGTGAAGGCTGGATCATGGACACCATGAGCACCCCGCCGAACGCCGTCACCCTCCGCTTCCTCGCCTCTCCCACGGACCTCGGGCACAGCGGCTCCGTGGACGCCGGGACCGTCCTCGAGTGGGTGGACAAGGCGGCGTACGCGGCGGCCGTCGGGTGGGCCAAGACCTACTGCGTCACGGCGTACGTGGGCAACATCCACTTCGCCGATCCCGTGGTGGTCGGCGACCTCGTGGAGGTCGAGGCGACGATCGTGCACACCGGCACGTCCTCCATGCACATCCGCACGGTCGTGTCCTCCGGCCCGGTCTCCGGAGAGGGCGGCGGCAGGCGCAGCGAGTGCCTCGTCGTCTTCGTGGCGGTCGGTCCGGACGGCGCGCCCGTCCCCGTGCCGGCCTTCGAGCCCCGCACGGCGGCGGAGCGGAGGGAGAGCGAGCACGCGGAGGCGCGGATCGGCGTCCGCAGGGAGATCGTCGAGGAGATGCGGCGGCAGGAGTACACGGCGGCGGGCACCGCCGAGCGGACGGTCCTGCGGTTCCTGGCCGCGCCCACCGACGTCAACTGGGGCGGCAAGGTGCACGGCGGCACGGTGATGGACTGGATCGACGAGGCGGCCTACGTGTGCTCCGCCCGGCACTGCGGGCTGGACACGGTGGCCGTGTTCTCGGGCGGCGTCCGGTTCCTGAAGCCACTGCACATCGGCGATGTCGTCGAGGTGGAGGCGCGCCTCGTCTACACGGGGAACAAGGGCATGCACGTCGCCGTGCACGTGCGCTCCGGCAGCCCGCGCTCCCGCGAGATGGACCTGACCACCACGTGCCTGACTGTCATGGTGGCGCGCGACGCCGAGGGTTCCGCAGTACCGGTGCCGCCCTGGGTGCCGCGCTCGGAGGAGGACCGCCGGCTGCACCAGCACGCCCTGGACCTCCTCCACATCCGCAGCCGTGCGCCGGGCAGCGTGCTGCCCACCCACCTGCGCGCGCATCCGTCCGGCGTGGCGGAGGGCCTCGGGGACGGCGTCGGGCTCGCGGCACCGCTGCCGTAGCGGGAGCCCGGCGTCAGGGTGTCCTGGTCCCGGCGATCCGGTAGGACTCCTCGATCAGTTCGGTCAGCTCGCCGCCGCCGATGCGGCCGAGGCGCACCAGGACGAGCGAGGGATACCGCTCGTGGTGCGGGTGGACGAAGAACGCACCGGGCTGCCCGGCGAGCAACGCGTCCCGCTCACCGGTCTTGACGGTCAGCACGGTGTCGTCCCACATGCGGGCGAACAGCGTGCGCGCGAACCAGGCGGGCCTGCTCCAGCTCAGCCGCTCGGTGGCGCCCGGCAGTGCGAGGCACGCGGACCGGACGTCGTGTTCGCTGACCATGGACCCACCATGGCACCGGACGTGCCACCGGTCCAGGGAATGTCGCGTCAGGGGCGGAAGAGGCGCTCCAGAAGGTCCACGGCGATCGCCAGGGCGTCCTCGTCGAGGTCGAACCGCCGGTGGTGGTGGGGCGCGGGGTTGGCGGCCCCGACGAAGACGTACGTGCCCAGTCCGCCCGCACGCTGGACGTCGTCGATGAGCAGGTGGGCGTCGTCGCTCCCTCCTCCCGAGGCGCCGGCCGGCGTGAAGGTGGTGATCGCCGGAACCCCCTCCGCAGCGCGTCCCACGTCCTCCACCAGGACGGCGTCGGGCTGGGACACCGCGGCGCGGCCGTAGGCCTTCGTGCCCGCCTCGACCCCGTACATCCGCGCGGCACCCTGCACGGCGGCCTCGGCACGGCGGTTCAGCTCCTCCAGCACGGTGTTCGACGTGGACCGTGTCTCGTAGGTGATGGTGGCGAGGGCAGGGATGATGTTCGCGCTCCCGGCCGCGTGGAAGGTCCCGACATTGACGCGTGTGTCCGCCTCGGCGAACCGGGTGAGCCCGAGGATCGCGAGGGTGGCCTGCGCGGCCGCGGCGAGTGCGTGCCTGCCCTTCTCGGGAGCGGCGGCGGCGTGGGCGGCCTCGCCCTCGAAGCGGGCGGTCCACTTGGTGGTGGCCATCGCGTCGGTGACCCCGCCGAGCACGGTGCCGGTGGGCAGGTCACCGCCGAGGTGCACGGCGAGCATACGGTCCACACCGCGGGTCACCCCGGCGTCGATCATGGGCTGCGCCCCCCGCACTCCCTCCTCGGCGGGCTGGAACATGATGCGTACTCGGCCTGGGAAATCGCCGTCGCGGAGGCGGTCGGCGAGGGCGAGGCCGATCGCGGCGTGCCCGTCGTGCCCGCAGGCGTGCATGTACGGCGTCGTGGACCGGAACCCGCCCGCCACCGGCGCATGGTCCGCCGCCGTCTCCTCGTCCACGGGCAGGGCGTCGATGTCCACCCGGAGGCCCCAGGTGGGACCGGGGCGGTTGCCCTCGAGCTCGGCGATGACCGCGGTGCCGTGCTGCCGGAGCCAGGCGACGTCGTCGGCCTGCGCCCCGGCTTCCACGGCGCGTCGCGCCCACTCCTCCTGCTCCGCCTCGGTGGGCGGCAGCGCGATGCTCCCCAGGGCGATGGCGTCCGTGCCCGTCGTGGTGCGGACACCCATCGCGCGGAGCTCACCGAGGATGACGGACGCCGTCCGGTACTCGAGGAAGCCCGGCTCGGCGTGGGCGTGGAACTGGCGGCGGAGGGCGATGATCGCATCGGGCTGCATCCTCCGACCCTATGCACTGCGGCGCGGCCCGGGCTACCCGGGCAGCATGCTCTGGTGGTCGAGCACGGCGTCGTACTGCCCCGTGGCCTCCGCGAACCGCAGGTGCTTCACGCGCTCGACGAGGATCTGCCGGGCCTCCGGTCCGGCTGCCAACAGCGCCATGGTCTCGTCGAGGAACTCCTCCAGCGGCATGCCGTGCTCATTGTCCTGGTTGCCCATGAGCGTGGTGCGCACGAGCGGCGGGGCCAGCTCGATGACCTGGACGGAGGTGTCCCCGAGGTGCACGCGCAGGCTGTCGGTCCAGGAGTGCAGCGCCGCCTTCGTGGCGCTGTAGGTCGGTGCGACCGGCAGGGGTACGTAGGCGAGGCCCGAGGTGACCGTGATGATCGCCGCATCCTCCCGGCTCTCGAGGTGCTGCACGAAGGCGCTGACCAGGCGGAGGGGGCCGAGCAGGTTCGTGGTCACGGTGCGTTCGGCCGTGGCGAGCGACGACGGGTCCCGGAGGTCCTCGGGCTCCATGATCCCGGCCATCGCGACCACGACGTCCAGGTCCGGGTGGGAGACGAGCAGGGCATCCCGCAGCGAGGAGATCGAGTCCGGATCCGCGATGTCCAGGACGGCGGTGTCGATCCCGGGATGGTCCGTGGCGATCCGCTGCAGGATCTCCTCGCGGCGGCCTGCCACGATCACGCGGTTGCCTGCGGCATGCAGGCGGAGGGCGAGCCCCCGTCCGATGCCCGAGGTTCCGCCGGCCATGAGGATGGTCTTTCCGGTGAGCTGCATGATGGTCCTTCCGAGGGGCTGAGTGCTGATGCCTCGACAGTGCCCCGTTCCGCCGACGGGCGGGAGAGGAGGGCTCATCCACGGATCGGTGGTCCCTGTCTCCACCCCGGGCGGGGGGCCATGATGGAGCCATGAAGCGCGATGACCTGGCCGAGTTCCTCCGCAAGCGCCGTGAGTCCCTCCAGCCCGGCGACGTCGGGCTGGCGCCGGGAGTGCGACGCCGGACGGCCGGCCTGCGCCGCGAGGAGGTGGCGGTGCTGTGCGGCATGTCGACCGACTACTACACGCGCCTGGAGCAGCGCCGCGGCCCGCAGCCCTCGGACCAGATGCTGCTGGCGATCACGCGTGGCCTCCGGCTGAGCCTCGACGAACGCGACCACCTCTTCCTCCTCGCCGGTCAGCGTCCGCCCGCGCGCTCGCAGCCCTCCGAGCATGTGGGCCCGGCCCTCATGCGGGTGTTCGACCGGCTCGAGGACACTCCCGCCCTGGTGCTTTCGGAGCTCGCGGAGACCCTCGTGCAGAACAGGCTCGCGGTGGCACTGCTCGGGGACGACCTCCGCCACCGCGGGCTCGCCCGCAGCTCCTACTACCGGTGGTTCACCGATCCCGCGGAACGCCGGTTCTACCCCGAGCGGGACCACGCGCACCAGTCGCGCGTGCGGGCCGCGGCCCTGCGGGCAGCCCTGGGAACGGGTACCTCCACCCGTGGCAGGCGGATCGTCGACGCCCTGCTGGCTGAGAGCGAGGAGTTCGCCGAGGTGTGGAGCGGATACGAGGTCCGCAGCCGGTTCGACGACCACAAGACCCTCGTGCACCCCGAGCTCGGCGAGATCGAGGTGGACTGCCAGGTGCTCTTCACGGAGAACCAGGCGCAGTCGCTCCTGGTCCTCACCGCGCCGCCGGGCTCGGAGGGCTTCGAGAAGCTGCAGCTCCTCAGCATCCTCGCCGCCCGCCAGCCGATCTCCTGAGGTCGGGCGACCGGGCCGTTACCTCGACGGTGAGCCCTTGCGCGGCGCAGGGCCGGCGCCTCCTGCTCCACCGGTCGTCCTCGGCCGCGGGTCGGTCCTTGATGCTGCCCTTCGCTCGTCGGCCCGGGCCGCTCCGGCGCGTGCCCCTCCAGCAGTCCGTGCGGCTCGCCGTGCACCACCCTCGGAGCCGCACGGGAAGCCTTTCGGCCTGATCCCGGTTACCGCCAGTAGACGCGCCAGCCTGGCGCCCGATCGGGAGGACTTGCCATGACCATCGTCATCACCGGAGCCACGGGGCACCTGGGCCGCCAGGTCGTCGAGCAGCTGCTGGCCCGGGGCGTGGACCCGTCCACCGTCGTCGCCGGGGGCCGCAACGAGGAAGCCCTCGCCGCACTGGCGGCGCACGGTGTCCGGACCGCTCGCGTCGACTACGCGGATCCCGCCACCCTGGACGACGCCTTCGCCGGCGCGGAGAAGGTGCTGCTGATCTCCGGCAGCGAGGTGGGCAAGCGGTCGGTGCAGCACAAGGCCGTGATCGATGCCGCCCGGAAGGTGGACGCATCCCTCGTGTACACGAGCGCGCCGAAGGCCTCGACGTCGGCCCTCGTCCTCGCACCCGAGCACAAGGCCACCGAGGGCCTGCTCGAGGGGTCCGGCCTCACCTACACCGTGCTGCGCAACAACTGGTACACGGAGAACTACGACGACACGATCCGTCAGGCCGCTTCCACCGGCAGCATCCTGACGAGCGCGGGGCACGGCAGGGTGGCCAGCGCGACGCGCCGCGACTACGCGGAGGCGGCCGCCGTCGTCCTGCTGTCCGACGAGTACGCGGGCGAGATCCTCGAGCTCGGCGGCGACGAGCCGTGGTCAGTCGACGAGCTCGCATCGGCGGTCGCCGACGTGCGGGGGGACGACGTCGCGGTGGAACAGGTCTCCACCGACCAGCACGTCGCCGCGCTCCAGGGCTTCGGGCTCGACGAGGGGACGGCGGGCTTCGTCGCCGCGATCGACGCGAACATCGCCGACGGCCTCCTGGCCGAGAGCGACGGGACGCTGTCCCGCATCATCGGCCGACCCACCACGCCCCTCAGGCAGTACGTCGCGGAGTTGCTCGGGTAGCCGGCAGGCCGCCGCGGGGCCGGCCGCCGCTACGCTGGCACGACGCATCCACGCACCACGGAGACCGGACGGGAGACACGTGCCGAACGATCAGGACCTCTCGGTGGGGCAGCTCGCGTCCCGCAGCGGCATGACGGTGTCCGCCCTGCACTTCTACGAGCGCCAGGGCCTGATCCGGAGCCACCGCACGTCGGGCAACCAGCGTCGCTTCGACCGGTCCGTCCTGCGCCGCGTCGCCGTCATCCGGGCGGCGCAGCGCGCGGGCATCCCCCTCGCGACCGTCGGCACGGCCTTCGCCGAACTGCCGACGGACGGGGTCCCGGACCAGGAGGACTGGCAGCGGTTGTCGGCGGCCTGGCGGCAGGAGATCGAGCAGCGGATCGCCCAGCTGGAGCACCTGCGGGACCGTCTGGGTGGATGCATCGGCTGCGGTTGCCTCTCGCTCGCGACGTGCGGTTTCGTCAACCCGGACGACGACGCCGGGCGCCGCGGTGTGCCGTCGACCCTCCTCGATCCGTGATCCCCCGATTTGACCTCAACCTTTGTCGAGGTTCTAGCGTGGAGGGTATGACAGCCTCGACGGACCACGCGGTCCCCACCGCCGATCTCTTCAAGGACGCCTTCCGCGACCACCCGGCGGGTATCGCGGTCATCACGGCGCAGGGGCCGGAGGGGCCGGTGGGACTGACGGCGTCGTCCGTCTCGTCCGTGTCGGCCGAGCCGCCGGTCCTCGCGTTCTCCGTCTCGACGGCATCGCCGTCCGCCGCCGCCCTGGTCCACGCCGGGACGATGGTGGTGCACCTGCTCGGAGCCGGCCAGCTCGGTCTCGCCCAGCTCTTCTCGACGCGCGGTGCGGACCGCTTCGGCCCGGCCACGGTCTGGCGCACCCTGCCGACGGGAGAGCCGCTCCTTACCGACGCGCCCTGGGCACTGCGCTGCCGGATCCTGCACCGCCTGCCCGTGGGCGGTTCGATGATCCTCGCGGCTGAAGTGCTGGCGATCGAACAGGCAGCGGACGACGGCGGGAGCGCACCGCTCGTCTACCACAACCGTTCCTACCACCGGCTGGGCGACCAGTCGCTGCTGGACTGAACGACCGAACGACGACCACCCCACCACCATGGAGGACTACGTGAGCGACTACGTACTGCCGGATCTTGACTACGACTACGCGGCCCTGGAGCCGCACATCTCGGGCCGGATCATGGAGCTGCATCATTCCAAGCACCAGGCCACCTATGTGAAGGGCGCCAATGATGCCCTGGCCCAGTTGGCCGAGGCCCGTGAGAAGGGCGAGTTCGGGACGATCCCGAAGCTCTCCAAGGATCTGGCGTTCCATGTGGGTGGCGTGATCAACCACAGCATCTTCTGGAAGAACATGTCGCCCGAGGGCGGGGACAAGCCCGAGGGTGAGCTCGCCGCGGCGCTGGATGACGCGTTCGGGTCCTTCGACGCGTTCCGGGCGCACTTCACCGCCGCCGCGACGTCGCTGCAGGGGTCGGGGTGGGCGGTGCTGGCGTATGAGCCGCTGGGGAAGAACATCGTGATCGAGCAGCTCTACGACCAGCAGGGCAACGTGCCCGTGGGCACCGTCCCGCTGCTGATGCTGGACATGTGGGAGCACGCGTTCTACCTGGACTACGTGAACGTGAAGCCCGAGTACGTGAAGGCGTGGTGGAACCTGGTGAACTGGGCCGATGTCCAGGCCCGTTTCCAGGCCGCGAGGACCGGGGCGTCGAGCCTGATCACCCCCGGCCACTAGCCACCCGACCGCGCACCATCCGGCGCGCTTCGACCTCCGGAAGGGCCACCCGTCAGGGGTGGCCCTTCCGCCGCGTCGACCCCCATTAGTTGCTTAGGCAGCCTAAGTGTAAGATGGATCGTCGGCACCGGAGGGAGGACATGTGCGAGCAGCACTGCGGCGACTCGGCTCCTTCACCCTCGTCGGTACGGTGGCCTTCGTCGTCGACATCTCGGTGTTCAACATCCTCGCGTCCGGGCTCGGCATCGGGCCCATCTCGTCGAAGATCGTCTCCGTGGTCCTGGCCACCGGCGTCTCCTGGGTCGGCAGCCACTACCTGACCTTCCGGATGTTGGCCGGGCGGCCGAAGCGCGAGGAAGCACTGCTGTTCGGACTCACCAACCTCATCGGACTCGGCATCGCGGCTGCCTGCCTCGTCGTGTCCCACTACGTCCTGGGTCTCACGAGTCCGCTCGCCGACAACATCTCCGCGAACGTGATCGGGGTCCTGCTCGGCAACGTGTTCCGCTACGGGGCCTACCGCTTCTTCGTCTTCCGCCCGGCGACCGTCCCGGCCTCGCCACAGCCCTCCGTGACCGGTCCGTAGGCAGGTCCGGCGCCGAAGCACCATCGGCGATGGGCGGCGCACTCCTCTGGGAAGCTCCGCCCGTCCCGCGTACGATTGACCCAGATCCTCAGCATGCTTCTGAAGCTGCTGTCCGCCCGCGTCCCGAAGAGTTCCCATGCGCGTCCGTCACGCCATCACCTCCCTGACCCTCAGCTGCGGCCTCCTGATCGCCCTCCCGGGGGTCGCCGTCGCACAGACCGTATCGCCGGCACCCGCCTCCCCGAACCGGACCGATGCGTCGGCGCGGCACCAGGGACCGGTGCTGCCACCCCCAGCCAACGCGACGCTGCCGCCGGTTCCGGTACCCGCCGTCGAACCCGGGCCTCCGACGGCCCCCGGCGAGACGCCGATCGTGCCTCCGGATCCCGGCCAGCCGGCACCGCCGGACACCGGCCCCACCGACCCGGCAGCGCCCGCTCCCCCGACTTCCGACCCAGCCGTGGTTCCCGCCCCGGAGCCCTCGGCGCCGGCGGCGGATCCCGCACCGACCGCCGACCCTGCGAGCAGTCCGCCCGCACCGGCCGGGACCCCGCCCGATGAGAGCGCGAGTCCGGCCCCCACTCCCTCGGAGGATGCCGCGACGGCGCCCGCGACGGATTCCGCCGAGGGAGCCGCCGGGGCCGGAGGGCCTGTGAGGAACGTCGGCAATGACACCGGAGGCATGGGCGCTCCCGCGTCCGGAGCCCGAACCGCACGCACCACGTCGGCCGCCCCGGCCACCTCGGCCGCATCGGCCGAGACGACGCCCGAGGACCAGCCGGCCGGTGATGCCGTGGTCGAGGCCGCCACTCCCTTGGGCTCGGATCCCGCCCGCTACATCGCTGCGGGCGTCCTCAGTATCGTCGCCGTCGCCCTGGCCCTGGCGATCGCCGTCGTCGCCCAGCCTCGCCGCCCGCGCCGCAAGCACTAGGCCACGCAGGCAGAAGGAGCCGGGACGCGTGTCCCCGGCTCCTTCTGTTGCCATGCGACGGACCGCGGCGGAACCGACGCGACGTCACCGGAAGGGCACTGCGCGAGGTGAGGTCGATGGACCCCTGCAACCTGAACCGGTTCATCGGGTAGTGCTGCTTGCAGACTAGAGTGCCGGCGGCATATTTCGGGTAGACGAGCGCCGTTTCCGAGAAGTCCCTGTGAACCAGAATCTAAGGAGACTTGGTTTTCTTTCTGCCCGCCGTGGTGCAGGGACACCCGTGGTGCATGGCGGCTCAGGAGCCTCCGCCCGTGGTGCGTTTCTCCGCCAGGTCCTCCCATCCGCACCACGCAAGAGGAACACCTTGATCACGAAGACACTCACGCGCCGCAACCGGACGGCCCTCGCCGTCACGTCCGGCGCCCTGGCCCTCGCCGTCACCGCCGGCGTCGGGCTCCCCGCCGTAGCCGCACCACCCGCAGACTCCCCCTCGCGGTCGGAGAACAACAACGGCGCCGGCCGCGGAGCCCAGCAGGACGCCCGCGAGAAGGCCCTGCGCAACGGGTCGGGCCGCAAGACCACCGTCGCACCGGTCGACGGAGCCTGGATGAACACCCGGCTCTCCTCGGACAGCCGGGCAGACCTCCTCCTCGCCCAGATGACGCTCGAGGAGAAGGTCTCGCGCCTGCACGGCGAGTTCAGTGGCGAGACCGCGTTCTACATCGCGCCGCTCGAGCGGCTCGGCATCCCCGCCCTGCTCCTGACCGACGCCGGAGCGGGCGTCCGCGTCACGAACCAGGACACCAATGACGGCAGGGCCACGGCCCTCCCTGCACCACTCGCCCTCGGTGCGACCTGGGACACCTCACTGGCCGCCGAGTACGGGGACATCCTCGGCGCGGAGACGCGTGCATCCGGCCAGAACGGACTGCTCGGTCCTACCGGTGACCTCGTGCGCGACGCCCGCTGGGGGCGCGCCTTCGAGAGCCTGGGCGAGGATCCCCGCCTGACCTCGCGTCTCCTCGAGGCCCAGGTCAAGGCCGTCCAGGCGCACGACGTCGTCGCGACCGTCAAACACCCTGCCGCCTACTCGCAGGAGGAGTCGCGTCTGGCCGGTGGCAACGTCGCCATCAGTGAGCGGGCCCTGCGCGAGGTGTACCTCGCGCCCATCGAAGCCGCCATCAAGGCCGGCGTCGGGTCCGCCATGTGCTCGTTCAACAAGGTCAACGACGTCTACGCCTGCGAGAGCTCCGAGGTCTTCGACATCCTCAAGGAGGACTACGGCTTCAAGGGCTTCATCCAGACGGACTACGGCGCAACCCACAGCACGGTCGACGCCGCCAACGCCGGGCTCGATGTCGAATTCCCGGCCGCCGTGTACTTCGGGCAACCGCTCATCGACGCCGTGAACCGGGGCGAGGTCAGCACTGCCACGATCGACGACAAGGTGCACCGCATCCTCCGCACCATGTTCGAGTTCGGCAGCTTCGACACCCCGGTCGCGGTCACGCCGATCGACGTCGCGGCCGGCAACGCCGTCGCACGCGAGGTGGCCGAGAGCTCCGCCGTCCTGCTGAAGAACGACGCCCCGGCCGGTTCGCCGTCGGCCGCCCTCCCGATCGACGCCGCCTCGATCTCCTCCCTGGCAGTCATCGGGGCGGACGCGGACGCCCTCGCCACCGGGGGCGGCAGCTCCGTGGTGAAGCCGACCAGCACCTCCACCCCCCTCGACGCGCTCACGGCCCGTGCCGGCGCCGGCGTCGAGGTCACCTACGCCGAGGGCACCGACGCAGTTGGCCCGGCGCACTCGCTCAGCGGTGCGGCGGTCCCGTCCTCCGTCCTCGCGCCTGCAGGTCAGCCGACGGCGACCGGCATCACAGCCGAGTACTGGTTCAACGGCGCCGACACGGCGGGCACTCCGACGGTGACACGCGTCGAGGACCAGGTCGCCATGAGCGCCGGGTTCCTCGCCCTCGACGGGCTGTACGGCTCGTCGGTCCCGAAGATCCCGGGCTACCCGTTCGGCGGCCCGCTGACCGCACGCTGGTCCGGCACCATCACGGCTCCCGCCACCGGCGAGTACACCCTCTCGCTGACCGGCTTCGGCAGCGCGCGGCTGTTCCTGGACGGCGAAGAGGTCATCGATGCCTCCGATCCCCACGCCGTCCGCACTGATTCCAGCCTCGCACTGCAGCTCGACGCGGGCGAAGCCCGCGACCTGCGCGTCGAGTACTCCAACAACGCGAGTGATCCCGACCAGGAATCCGCCGCCGACCTCGTCATGACCTGGGAGCACCCGGAGGACGTGGTGACCCCGGCGGTCGCGGAGGCCGTCGCTGCCGCCGAGGCATCGGACGTCGCCGTCGTCTTCGCCCGGGACTACGTGGGCGAGGGCCGCGACAAGAACACGCTGACGCTCGCCAACGAGCAGGATGCCCTGATCGACGCCGTCTCGGCCGCGAATCCGCGCACCGTCGTCGTCCTGACGACCGCCGGTTCGGTCACCATGCCGTGGCTCGACCGCGTGCCGTCGGTGCTCGAGGCCTGGTACGGCGGCCAGGAGCAGGGCGCGGCGATCGCGCGCGTCCTCTTCGGGGACGTCAACCCGTCCGGCAAGCTGCCGGTCACCTTCGCCACCGGAGACGCCGCGACTCCGACGGCCGCGCCGGCCCTCTTCCCGGGTATCGGCAGGACGGCCTCCTTCGCCGACGACGTGAACATCGGCTACCGCGGTTACCTCGCCGCAGGCATCACCCCGCAGTTCGCCTTCGGTCACGGCCTGAGCTACACCGACTTCGGGTACTCGAAGCTCAAGGTGAATTCCTCGGGCAAGCCCGTGAAGAACGGCGGCACGGCGAACGTCAAGGTCACCGTCGACGTCGCCAACACCGGCGCCCGCGCCGGCAGGGAGACCGTGCAGGTCTACGTCGGCTCGCTCCCGACGACGGCGGTCGCCACGCCGGCACGTCAGCTCGCCGGCTTCGCGAAGGTGGACGTTCCGGCCGGACGGACGTCCAAGGTCACGATCGATCTCGACCCGCGTGCGTTCTCCTCCTGGGATTCGGCGACCGACGCCTGGGTGACGCCGACCGGCAATGTCCCGGTCTACGTCGGCACGTCCTCCGCGGAGGCCACGCTGCAGGGTACCGCCAGCATCCGCTGACAGCGCGGCGCCACGTCCGCACACGGAAGGAGCCGGGACGCGTGTCCCGGCTCCTTCCGTGCGTGCGGGCGGGTGCCCGCGGCGGACTAGCGGACCTGCAGGGTCAGCATGCCTGTCGGGTTGGACTGCACGACCTCGATCTTCGTCCCCGTCCCGGCGACGACGACGGACCCCTGCGGGTTCGTGACGTCGTAGTAGGCGTTCGGGTCGGTGTCGTCGAAGACGGCGACGCCGGGCTGCGACGGAGCCGTGACCGTGCTCGAGCCCGCTGCGGTCTCGCGGTGCAGGCTCAGCGCGTCCGTGGCCTGCTTGCCGAAGGTGGCGTCGAAGCTCTGGATGCGGTTGCGGACCACGGTGCCGTCCGACCAGGTGAGCGCCCTGGGATGCGCATCGACCGGGAGTGCCAGGCCGGCCCCGGGGTGCTGGCGCGTGTTGTTGTTGCTCTGCGCGGTGTTCCAGTAGGTGATGCTCAGGCCGTCCTGGTACGCGTAGTGCTCCACGGTGTCGGGGGCGGTGACGCCCCAGCCGAAGTTGTACGGACCGGTGGCCAGCGTCGCGTCGTAGCCGGCGTAGACCCGGTTCTCGGCGATGTAGAAGCGGTCCTTGCCGACGGCGTCCTTCGGCAGGTTCACGACGACGGCCTGCGGGGCCTTCGTGGCGTGGAAGGACGGCCCGATCTTGTGGGTCGACTTCACACCGGCCGTGGCCACGTCGTAGTCCAGCCAGCCGAGCTGCAGCTTCTCCCAGGCGCCCATGTGGTTCGGGGTGGTGCCGATGGAGCCGTCACCGTGGCCGAGCCAGGAGCCGGAGCTCATGAGGGTCCAGAAGCCCGTGCCGTTCTCGCCACCGCTCGTGTCGTACAGATCGGGAAGGCCGAGGTCGTGTCCGTACTCGTGCGCGAAGACGCCGAGGCCGCCGTTCTCGGGCTCGGTGGTGTAGTCGCGGATCCAGACGTCCGAATCACCGATCCTGATGCCACCGAAGGGGTTGGCTGCCGGGCCGGCCGTGCCGCGTCCCGCCTGGCCCACGGACCAGCGGTGGGACCAGATGGCCGACGACGCCGCCCCGGCCTCCTCGCCCTCGCCGGCGTGGATGGCCTGGAAGTGGTCGATATAGCCGTCGGCCTCGTCGAAGTCGCCGTCCTTGTCGAAGTCGTAGCGGTCCCACTGGTCGAAGGTCGCGAGGTAGGCGTCGATCTCCGCCGGCGTCGTGCCGTCGGCGATCCGGGCGTCGTACCAGGCGTCCGCGGTGTCCTGCACGAAGCGCGTCATGTCGGCCTGGCTCTCGGTCTCGCCGTAGCTCGCCGAGGTGTAGGGGACGGTCACCCAGTCGCTGACGTCGCCGTCGACCGTGTAGCGGCCGCTCGACATCTCCTCGTAGACGCCCTTCAGCGATTCGCCCTCCTCGCTGAAGAACATGTCGAGGTAGTGCTCGCGGTCGAAGGTGCCGGACCAGTAGGTGGAGTTGTCCACCGCGCGGTCGGGCTCCTTGATGGCGCCGCTGACGGGGCCGGCGGTCGAGGCGGGGAAGCGGGGGTCCACCGTGTCGCCGAACTGGACGAGGAAGGAGAGGATCTGGTCGCTGTCCTGCAGTCCGTACTGCGCCCACTGGCCGGGGGCCACCTTGACCGCCCTGGACCCTCCGCGGTCCTCGACCTTCGCCGCACCGGAGATGACCTTCGCCACGCCCTGCTGGTTGCGGTCGCGGCGCTCCTCCGCCGCGGGGTCGGAACGGTCGTGGAGCTTCTCGGCAGCGCCGTCGACGGTGGGCGAGGAGGTGAAGGACGACGACGTCACGGTCGGTGCGTCCGTTGTGGCACCGGCGGTGGCCTGCGCGCTCACCGGGGCGAGGACGACGGCGCTGGTCACGGCGAGCGCCATCGCGCACCGCAGCCTCCGGGTACGAGGAATGGAATTCAAGGGTTCTCCTTCATGAAATGTCCCAGCTGGTGTGTTGCATCTGCAGGCTGAGTACCTGGTGTGGCAGAACATGTTGCCTAGGTCACACGTTCTGCTGGGCACGCTAGCACCGCGCCAGGACACTTCGGAAGATCGTTGCCCATTGTGAACCATCGGCGTGTCCCCCTCTGGCGGAGGAGGGCGAGTCGACGTATAGTGCCGCGCCGACCGGGTGGCGGAAGGCGCCCGCCTACCTGAAGGACGCGAGCACTCCGGCCGCCTCGCCGAACACCTCGGAGCGGGTGGTCGCGTGCACGGAGAGGCGGATCCGGTCCTCGCCGTGGACCGTCGTCGAGATGCCCGCGGCCGTGAGGGCGGCCTGCGCCTCGGCAGCGCGGCCGGGGACCTGCGCCACCACGATGCCCGCCCGCTCCGCACGGTCGCGCGGCGAGAGGACCGGCACGCCGGCGTCGTCCAACTGCGCGATGAGCGCCTGCGCGTGCGTCGACACGATGCCCTCGATCGCGGGCACACCCACGGACTCGATCAGCTCGAGGGCTTCCGCGAAGGCGCCGCTCGCGTAGGGCGAGAGGTTCGAGATCGAGAACCGCCCGGCACCCGGCAGCGGCGGGTGCTCCTCGCCGTCGTACCGTCGCGACTCGGTGACGCCCGTCCAGCCGGTGAGCAGCGGTTCGATCCGCTCCACGCCCCGCTGCGACACGGCGATCCCGGCCACGCCCCAGGCGCCGCGGACCCATTTCTGGGCGCCGGCGATCAGGACGTCGGCGAGCGTCCAGGCGTTGTCCACGACGCCGAATCCCTGGATTCCGTCGACGACGAGGAGCCGATCAGGGCCGATCACGTCCCGGATGCCGGGGAGATCCGCGCGGTAGCCGGTCCGGAAGTCGACGGCGCTGACGCTCACCGCCACGGTGTCGTCGGTCAGTCCGCGCGCGACGACGTCCGGCGTCATCTGCGTCCCGGGTTCGCCGATGAGCTCGACGCGGGCCCGGCCGGCATCGCTGGTGCGCAACCAGGGGTACATGTTGGACGGGAACTCGCCGGCGCCGACCAGCACCGTGCCGCCGGTCAGGCCGAAGGCCACCTGGAACAGTCCGAGCGACGTGCTGCCCGTCAGCCCCACCTGCTCGAGGGGGAAACCGGTGAGCCTCGCGAACGCGGACCGGGCCCGCAGGTCCTCACCGTGCAGCTGGTCCGCTGCGCCCGCGTCGCCGTCACCGGCGGTCTGCAGCAGGTGCGCCACGCGGTCCGTGACCCGGCCCGACGGCGGACCGTAGCTGGCGAAGTTCAGGTACCCGGGCGCCTCGGAGAAGTCGGCCTGATAGTCGGCGAAGGCTGCGGCGTCGTTCCCGGTGTCTCCCATGCTGCCAACCCTACGGTCGCCCAGCGATCAGCGCCCCGGTCAGCGCCGCCTCTTCCCGCCCTTCATGAGCGGGTTCGCCCTTGATCCGGTGGTCGACGGGCTCCCTGGATCCGTCCGGCCGCGGCCGCGGGTCGAGGAGGTGCGCCCTCGGGTGGTCGACGCGTCGCCGACGTCAGCGGCATCGATGCCACCGGTGCTGCCCACGGCGCTGCCTGAGACAGCGCCAGAGACAATGCCGGCGACAGCGCTGGCGATCCGCTCCTTGCGGACCTCCTCACGCACCGTCGCCCTGCCGTCCACCTCGACCGTTCTCATCCGCACGCGTTCGAGGGCCACCGTCTCCTTGCCCACGATGGCGACTTCCTCCCGCGCCACGAGTTCTACGGACTGCTCCTGGAACGGTGCGTCGTCACCGTCGAGGTTCGAGGCCGACGTGACGGGCTCCACCTCGATCCGCAACTCCTCGCGCTTCAGGGGAACGCTCACCATGGCCTCTTCGGTGACGACGTACTTCCGCAGGCGCACACGGGCAGCGTCGACCCGCTCGGTGCCCACACGGAGCCGCTCCTCGGACCGGACGACCCACGGGGTGCCGCCCTCGTCGTGGGTCTGCGGTGCGCCCCCGTCGGGTATGCGGGTGCCGACCGCGTCCTCTGAGCCTGTTCCTGCAGCGCCGAGCGCGCGCGTGCGGCCGTCGTCGAGCGGTCGCGTACCGCCGTCGTCGGAGACGCGTGTGCCGACAGCGTCCTGCGGGCCTGTTCCTGCGGCGCCGAGCGCGCGCGTGCGGCCGTCGTCGAGCGGTCGCGTACCGCCGTCGTCGGAGACGCGTGTGCCGACCGCGTCCTGCGGGCCTGTTCCTGCGGCGCCGAGCGCGCGCGTGCGGCCGTCGTCGAGCGGTCGCGTACCGCCGTCGTCGGGCATGCGCATTCCGCCGTCGCCGGGAACAGCCGGGCCCTCCGGCTGCAGCGTCACCGCCGGAGTGGTCGGGGCCGACGACGTCGCGGGCGGCGCGACCCGATCCAGACCGTAGTGCCGGTACAGCTCGGCCTCGTCCTCGGGACCGAGATGGCCGTCCCGATCGATCGACGGAGCATGCCTGATGAGATCGCGCGGGTAGGCGACCACGAGCTTCTGGCCCTGCACCGACGCCCCCTCCAGCGGCACGAAGGACTCCCGCGTGCCGAAGAGTCCCGTGTGCACGGTCACCCAGCTGGGCCGTTCGTCGGCGTCGTCGAGGTAGACGACACCGATCGAGCCCACCCTGTCGCCGTCACCCGACAGCACTGCGCTGCGGCGTCGGATCAACGGATCGAGGTCGGTCATCGAGAGCATGCGGAGTCCTGTCGTCGGGAGCGGCCACCGAAGGGGCGGCTGAACCTCAGGGTAGGGCCGTCCGGCAGGATATAGCAAGCATGCTTACTAATTACCCGGGCAGTCAGCGCACCCTGAGCGGCACTGCCGGGCGGCACTGCCCGCCACGTGTGATGCATCGTACGCCCGGTTTATTTTGAGTAACTCATAATAAGAACTAGCCTGAGAGAACGGCCGCAGCCAGGACGCCGCGGGTCCTCCCCGATGCACTCCCCGTGCTGTGCCGTGCCCTGAATCAGCCTGCCCGACACCCCCGGGCGGCCCCCCCCGACGTGAGGATGCACCCATGACGATCATCGA
This sequence comes from Arthrobacter sp. CP30, assembly GCF_053470025.1. Taxonomy (NCBI): domain Bacteria; kingdom Bacillati; phylum Actinomycetota; class Actinomycetes; order Micrococcales; family Micrococcaceae; genus Arthrobacter; species Arthrobacter sp. CP30. Next base: position 252,551 of record NZ_JBQEMM010000002.1, on the reverse strand, counting down.
CCGCCCCCGCTACGCCCGCCACTCCGCCGCAACCATCCACCAGCCGGCAGCAGGTGCCTCGGACCTGCCGGGTGGTTCCTACGTCACCGGCTCGATGCCGCGGCCCGGCACGGAGGGCACCTACGTCTCGACCGCAGCCGGAGCCAGCAGCCAGGCCCGTCCCCTGCAGCGGGGTACCTACGTGTCCTCCGCCCTCCCGTCGGTACAGCGCGGGGGCACCTACACCTACGCGGGCTGAACCGGCCCGGCACTTCAGCGGAACAGGTCCGCCAGGAGTTCGTCCGAGCGCGCCCGGCCCTCGAGGTCGTAGGCGCCGCCACTGACCAGCAGTTCGTCCGCCCCGGTACGCGCCTGCAGATCGGCGAGGGCACGCTCCACCTCGGATGGCGTGCCGTGGACGGCCGAGCGGAGCGACTCCTCGACGTACCCGGATTCACGATCCGTCAGGCCCTCCCCCGTCTCGGCCCGAAGCGGCGGGAACGAGCCCCTCGTCCGCGAGGAGGCCAGGGCCCGCGCCTCCGGCAGCAGGAGCCGCCGTGCCGCCGCCGTCGTCTCCGCGACGGCGACGTTCAGGGACGCGAGGACGTACGGCCGGCCCCACCAGCGGGAAGGCCGGAAGGACTCGCGGTACAGCTCCAAGGCGCCACCGGCCTCCTCGGCGAGCGCGGGACCACCCACGACGACGGCCAGACCGGCCCGCGCGGCGACCTCCACGCCGTGCCCGGTCGCGAGCACGAACACCGGTGTCCGCCCCGCGTCCGCGGGCCTGGCGGTGACCGGTGCCGAACCGTCGAGGAAGGCGAGCAGATCGTCGACGTCCTCGCCGAACCGGGCGGACTCGTCCTTGCCCGTCCGAAGCGCCGACCGCACGGCCTGCGTGAACCCGAGCGATCGCCCGATCCCCAGGTCGAAGCGGCCCCCGAACAGCGCACCCAGCGTGGCAGCCTGCTCGGCGACGACCAGCGGTTGGTGATTGGGCAGCATGATGCCGCCGCTCCCCACACGGATCGTCGATGTCCTCGATGCCACTGCTGCGGCGAGAACGGCGGGCGCCGATCCGGCGATCCCCGGTACGCCGTGGTGCTCCGCCACCCAGAACCGCCGGTAGCCCAGCTCCTCGGCGCGTTGCGCACGCGCGATCACGTGGTGCAGGCTCTCCGCCTCGGGCGAGCCTTGGCGTGACTGCGCTCGGTCCAGGATGGACACGGCAGCGAAGGGGAGGGGCATACCGGTGGGAACCACGGGCGTCCCGGCCCCATTCCGTGCGTGGCGCGTCACGCCGTCCGTCGGCAGCGGGCCGGTGCGTCCGGGAGGTGCACCCCGGGAGACCGCTGCGGATAATGACCGTGCCACCGGGCAGGATGGGAGATCGCCGCCGGCCGCCATCCCGCGCCGGCGTGGTCTCTGCCGAAAGGACTCCCGCCATGATGGGCGCCCACCATGCTGCCTGCGGCGCTGCCGCCTGGGTCGCTGCCACCACCCGGATCGAGGTCCACCCGGCCCTGCTCGTCCCGGCCCTCCCCGACTCGGTGACCCTCGGCCTCGGGCTGCTGGATGTCAGCCCGGTCGGCGTGGTCACCGGAGCGCTCGTCACGGCGGGCGCGGCCCTCCTGCCGGACGCCGACCACCACAGCGCCACGATCGCCCACTCACTCCCGCCGCTGTCCAACCTCTTCTGCGCCGGCGTCGGCATGATCTCGGGCGGCCACCGCCGCGGCACCCATTCGCTGCTCGGTGTGGCAGCCTTCGTCGCCGTCGCCTTCCTCGCCGGCCTCTGGACGGTGGAGACCGCCCGGTTCGGTACCGTCTACCCGGGCGCCGGGCTGCTCACTGTCCTGCTCGTCTCCTTCGCGGCGAAGGCACTGAAGATCATCCCGGACGGCATGCGGAGATCACCCTGGGCCGTCGGGCTGACGGCCGGGGCCTTCGTCACGGCGTTCGCCCCGGAGGAGCAGTTCTGGTTCCCGCTGTCCGTGGGCATCGGGGTCGTGGTGCACATCCTCGGCGACATGCTGACGACCGGCGGCTGCAATCCGGTCTACCCCCTGCGGCTGCGGAGACCACGACGCCTCACCGGCGTTCCGGTGATCGCGCAGGTGTGGCGGCCGAACGGCAACATCGCCGTGCCCCTGCTCGGCAACGCGGGTTCGATCCGCGAGTGGTGCCTGCTGGTTCCGGTCTCGCTCTACGCCGTCGGCGGCATCGGGTGGGCCGTGACGCGGATCGGCGACGGCGGCGTGATCACCCGCGCGTCGGGCCTCGGCTGACCGCTGCCGGGCGTTCGAAAACAGCTGGAAACACGACCGGGATACCGTCGGGTCCGAGCAGAGAGCGCAAGGAGGACCATGGAGCGCAACGGATTGTTCTTCGACCCCCTGCAGGGCGAGGGCCGACGGCCGGAGGAGAACCTGCCGGAGCAGGACGACGACGGACGGGAGCCACCCGCCGCACCGCGACGCCGCCCGTTGGACCCGGACGAGGTGCAGGTCCAGCGGCGGCGCGAGATGGACCGCGTGCAGGAGGAACTGAGGAAGATGGCGAGTGGGATACCCGTCGTCATCTCGCCGTCCCGCCGTGATCGCGCCGGGGCCCGATCCGGTCAGGCGTCCGACGAGGGCAGATCGACGTGATGTGGCGGGCGGCGCCGGCTGTTCAGCACCCGTCGGGGCCGCAGGCCGGTCCGTCGGCCGACGGCGTCAGCGACACCAGCGGATGCGCCTCCTGCCAGGCCTGATCCAGGGCCTGCCGGAACAGCTCGGTGGGCTGGGCTCCGGAAATACCGTACTTCCGGTCGATGACGAAGAACGGGACGCCCTGGACGCCGATGGTGCGCGCTTCCTCGATGTCGCGGCGGACGTCCTCGGCGAATCGGTCCCCGCCGACAGTGGACCGGATCTCGTCCTCCGCCAGCCCGATCCCCGCGCCGAGCGGGACCAGGACATCGACGTCGGACGTGTCGAGGCCCTGTTCGAAGTGCGCGGACATGACGGCCTCCTTGGCGGCATCGCCCAGGCCGTGGGCTTTGGCGAGATGCAGGAATCGGTGGGCGGTGAAGCTGTTCCCCACCACGATCCGGTCGAAGTCTAAGGCGAGGCCTTCGCCCTCCGCCTGCTGGGCGAGGTGCTGCCACATCTTCCGGACCTGGTCCGGATCGATCCCCTTGCGCTCCGCGAGGTACTGCTGCTCCGTGCCGTCGTAGTGGTCGGGGAGGTCCGGATCGAGCTGGTAGCTCTTCCAGGTCACCTCCACGCCGTCCCTGTGCGGGAAGTCGGCGAGGGCCTTCTCGAAACGGCGCTTGCCCACGAAGCACCACGGACACTTGACGTCGGACCAGATCTCGATCTTCATACCGGGGACAACCGCGACGGGCTCGGGCCCTATTCCCCGGGGGTCGGGGCCCGAGCACCGGTGCTACCGCCGGTTGAGGAGGTTGCGGAGGATTCCGCCGGCCTTACCGGACGGCACCGGTGTTCCGCGCCGTCCGCCGGACACGCCTCCGGCGGGTCGGCCCGACGTCGTGCCGGTGCCGGACCGGCCGAGGTAGCGGCTCGCTGCATTCTTGACCATAGTGCTGATACCCATCGGATCTCCTTCGGTCGTGCGCCTCACACCCGAAATCATCAGGTGGCTTAGCAGTTTACCCGTCCCGCACCGAAGGGGCCAGCAACCGCCGGCGTGGATCGCCGACGTGGATCCCCCGAATGACGGGGGCAGAACCGGCCGCCGCCGCCAGCACGTGCCGAAGCGGTCCGCCTAGCCCTTCACGGAGCCGTCACTCAGCCCGGCGACGAGGTACTTCTGGGCGATGAAGGAGATGGCGATCACCGGAAGGGTCAGGAGCATGGCTGCCGCGCCTGCCTGCTGGAGCATGGGGAGGGTCTGGCCCAGCTGGGTGGTGATGAAGACCGGCACCGTCTTGGAGGCAGTGTCGGTGAGCACCAGCGCCGTGAGGTACTCCTGGAAGGCGAAGAGGAAGACGAAGACACCGGCGGTGAGGATGCCCGGTCGCATCAGCGGGATCATGATGCGGCGCAGCGTGCCCCACCGGGTGCAGCCGTCGATCATCGCTGCCTCGTCCAGTTCCTTGGGGATCTCGGCGAAGAAATTGCGGAGCAGCCAGATGCTGAAGGGCTGGTTGATGGCCACGAGCGCTGCGGCCAGCGCGAAATTGGTGTCGTAGATCCCGAGCGCCCGGCTGATGTCGTACATGGGCAGTACCACGGCGAAGCGCGGCAGGGACCTGAAGACCAGGGCGAGGAGCAGCAGGATCGCCGAGACGTACCCGGGGAAGCGGGAGAGCGCGTAGGCGGCGGGGATACCCAGCACCAGGGCGACGACCGTGGAGATGACCGCCACCACGGCGGTGTTGACCAGGTACTCCGCGAAGTACGTGGTCTCCCACAGGTTCTTGAACGCCTCGAGGGTGGGCGTGTAGCCGCTGAGTACCGGCGGGTTCGCGAAGGCGACGTCGGTGGGCTTGGTGACCGACAGCGCCGTCCAGATGAAGGGCGCCAGCATGAGGACGGCCAGCAGGATCAGCAGGATGGCGGCGGTCGGGTTCGTCCGTCGGCGGCGGCGCTTCGGGGCCGGCCCCACGACCTTCGTGGCCGGTGCGGTGGCGGTACTGGGGATCATGCTTTGGCCTTCGCTTCCTTGAGGAGGTCCCGGATGAAGGGGAAGAGGCAGATCAGGATGAGGAGGATCGAGAGCACGTTGACCGCACTGCCGAGTCCCAGCTGCTGCGAGCCGTCCCGGAACGCATTGTCGAAGACATAGAACATGATGGATTCGTTGCCGATCGCATCCGCCTGGGGCGAGAGCGGGATCAGGCTGTCGAAGGTGCGGAGCACGTCCATGATGGTGATCAGGCAGACGAAGCCGATGATGCCGCGCATGGTCGGGATGATCACCCAGAGGTGCATCTTCAGCGCATTGGCGCCGTCGATCCTGGCGGCCTCCCGCAGTTCCTTCGGCACGCCCTGGAGGCCGGCGAGGATCATGAGCACCGAGAACGGCAGCAGGTGCCAGACGGTGTGCGCGATGATCATGACGCGGTTGGGCCAGGTGTCGGTGAACCACAGGAGTTCCTGCCCGGTCAGCCGCTCGATCACGAGGTTCAGCACCCCGCCGAAGTTCGAGTTGAAGAGCCACGAGAAGCTCACCGCCCCGACGACGCCGGGAAGCACATAGGCCACGAGCATGGAACCGAGGATGTAGGGGCGGAGCTTCCCCAGACCGTTGACGCCGATGGCCACGAGGTAGCCGACGACCAGGATGAGCGCCGTGACGATGGCGGTGAGCAGGAGGGTGAAGAAGACGGCGCGGCCGAACCGGGGGTCGCCGAGGGCCTGCGTGTAGTTGGACAGGCCGATGAAGGTGCCCGCCTGTCCGTAGTTGACCTCCTGGAAGCTCCACTGGACGGTGCGGATCAGGGGGAGGACGAGCAGGCCCACCATGACGAGCAGGCTGGGGCCGATGAAGCTGGCGAATTCACGACGACGCACAAGGTACTCCTGGCTTCGGAAGAGACAAGGAACGAGGGAGTGAGCGCCGGTGGGGCGCTCACTCCCGGAGGCGTCAGCTTCCCGAGACGGTCTCCTCGGCGAGGCGCTGCATCTCCTGCATGCCGTCCTCGACCTCGGTCTGGCCGAGGAGCACCTCGACGAGGACCGGGCGGATCGCGTTGGTCACGGGCGCGCTGAACGGGTCGTTCGGGGCGGGCATCGTGGCCGCGATCGTCTCGTTGGCGGCGACCGCGTACGCGGAGCTCTCGTCGGTGACGATCCCCTCACGCGCCGGGTAGGCGGCGGGCACGGACGCGTTCGAGGCGTCCTCCCCCACGGAGGAGGCGATCATCTGGAAGAGCATGTCCTTGTCGAGCTGCGTGTTCTCGGGGATCGCCCACCCGTCCACCGACAGGCGGCTGAACAGGTACGGGGCATCGGCGGCGAGCGACGGCGGAGCGGCGAATCCGAACTTGTCGAAGTTGGGCGAGTTCGATTCCAGCGTGAGGTCGTTCATGCGCCCCGAGAACATGATGGCCATGGCCGCATTTCCGTTGAACATCTGCTGCTGGACCGACGGCTGGTCGAAGGTTGTGACCTCCGGGTCCATGTACGGCAGGAGCGACTTCAGGCCTTCGAGCGCCTCGCGCGAGCCGTCCGAGGTGAACTGCGGCTCCCCCGCGTCGAGGAAGTCCGTGCCCGTCGAGTTCATGGCGGCCTGGTAGATCGTGGAGATGTCCGCGGTGGCGCTCATGGGGAGGGCGATCGGGTACTCGATGTCGCCCTGCTCGCGGATGGCCTCGGCCGCCGCGATCATGTCCTCGAAGCTCTCGGGGGCGGTGAGGTCCAGCTCGTCGAAGATGTCCTGGCGGTAGGCCATGACGTACATCTGCGCCTGCATCGGCAGTGCGTACAGCTTGCCGTCGTAGGACAGCGCGGAGCGCATGCCCTCGTTCAGGGCGTCCAGTTCGTACTTCTCCCCGTACTCGGCCACGAAGTCGTCCAGCGGGACGATGCTGCCGGCGGAGGCGATCTCGGGGACGGCGAAGCCGTAGGTCTCGAGGATGTCGTAGCTGCCGGTATCGCCGGAGAGCGTCGCCGTGGTCTTGGTGACCTGTCCGCTGAAGTCGATCGGGTCGTGCTTGAGCGTCACGTTCTCGCGTGTGCAGCTCTTGACCATGGTGTTCGTGAACGGATCGATCGCCGACGAGTTGTAGGCGAGCACGTTCACGGTGGTCTCGCCCTCGGGCATCGTGTAGTCGCACTCGACGGCGGTCGCGTCCTCGGCCCCGGTCCGCGAACCGGCACCACAGGCGGTGAGGGACGTGAGGCTGGCGGCGATGACCATCGCGGTGATGCCGGTACGGATCTGTGTGCGGTTTCGCATCATGGGTCCTCTTCTGGTGTCGGGAGGGGAAGCGCATCGTGCATCCCGTGGGGTCGCGGAAGTGGCCCGGGCAACGGCAGGCCGTTGTGCCAGGACGTGATCTGTCCGCGCTGCGTACACTCGCCGTGGGCGGGTCACCAGGTGAACCCGAAGTGGCCATGGAGCCATGGCCTGGCGCGGTGGATCCCCGGTCCCGTCCCCAACATCAGTCGCTCCCCAACGGTTGCGACACCTGCGGTTCCGAACGGATCTCCACCTGATTCAGAGTGTAGGCGGCAGCACCGACGCCCGAACAGCGTTTGCCCCACCCTCACTCCTGCTGTAGGGGGACCCGAGGACTCCGGTCCCGGACACGTCGGTGGATGACGCCGGCGTGTCAGGGCGCGCGCACCAGCCAGGCGCCGGCGTCAGGAGGGAGCAGCCCATCGCCGGTCAGGGGCGCCGTGGCGAGGAGGAGGTCACCGGCGGGCAGCCGGGCGGGCTGGTCCCCCATCGCCATGACTGCGAGGAACCGGCCCCCTCGCGCGCACACCAGCAGGCCGCCGTCCTCCACCCGGAAGCCGGCCTCCCGCGCGGGGACCAGCGTCCCGTCGGCGACCAGGGAGGTCCGCAGTGCGAGCGCCGTCGTCACGAAGGTCAGCATCGAGTCCCGGTCCTTCCATTGGTCCTCGATCGAGTACCTCCCCCAGAACGACGGCGTGGGCAGCCAGGGTGCGTCCGTCCCCGCCGGCGAGAAGCCGAAGGACCCCTCCTCCGCCGTCGTCCAGGGCAGCGGGATGCGGGCGCCGTCGCGGGAGATGCCGCCGCGCAGCCACATCGGGTCGACGCGGTCCCCGACGGGCACGTCGACCTCCGGCAGGCCCAGTTCCTGTCCCTGGTACAGGTACGCTCCGCCGGGCAGGGCGAGCACGGTGAGCAGGGCCGCCCGTGCCCGGGCCTGCCCCCTCGCCCCGCCGCCGTAGCGGGTCACGGCCCGGACCACGTCGTGGTTCTCCACGGACCACGCCGGAGCCGCTCCGTGGGCGGCGTGTGCCGCGGTGAGCGCGCCGGCGGTCGAGGCCCAGGTGGCGGCATCCCAGGGCACCTTGACGAAGGGGTAGGCGAACGCCTGGTGCATCTCGTCCGGCCGGACGAGCCGGGCCGCGCGGTCGGCGTCGAGGTTCACCTCGCCCACCAGGACCCGCGCGGGCGAGTATCCGTCCGCGATCACACGCCACCGCCGGTAGACCCCGTGCAGCTCCTCCTGGTCCGTGAGGTGCGGATTGAAGCGCAGGCCCCGCGCGACGGCGGCCGGGTCCTCGGCGTGCGGCAGGCCCTCGCTCTTGAAGAGCCCGTGCGCGACGTCCACCCGCAAGCCGTCCACCCCGCGGTCGAACCAGAAGCGGATGACGTCCTCGAAGAAGTCGCCGACGGCCGGATTCCGCCAGTTCCAGTCCGGCTGGGCGGAGGAGAAGATGTGCAGGTACCACTGCTGGTCGGTGTCCGAGCCGGGGTGCGCACGCGTCCAGGACCGGTCGCCGAAGGAGGAGACCCAGTTGTTCGGCGGCGTGTCCCCGTCGGGCCCGTCCGCGAAGTGGAAGAGGTCCCGTTCGGGTGAGCCGGGTCCGGCGGCGAGGGCGGCCTGGAACAGCGGGTGCTCGGACGAGCAGTGGTTCGGGGCGATGTCCATGAGGACGCGCAGGCCCAGTCCGTGGGCGGCGTCGAGCACGTCGTCGAAGTCCGCCAGGGTCCCGAACAGGGGGTCCACGCCGCAGTAGTCGCTCACGTCGTACCCCTGGTCGACGTGCGGCGACGGCTGGAAGGGGGTGATCCAGAGGCCGTCGACGCCGAGGTCCGCGATGTACGGCAGGCGGGCGGTGAGGCCGGGGAGATCGCCGACCCCGTCGCCGTCGTGGTCGGCGAAGGAGCGCGGATAGACCTGGTAGACGACGGCGTCCCGCCACCACTCCGCCTGCGGGTCGGTCCCCGTCATGGGGCGCCGTCCGAGGATGCGGGCACGGGTCGACGCGGATTTCGGCACATGATGCGAGCCTACGATGCCCTCGGCCCCGGCGCACCGCGGCCATCGCCTGGCAGTGCCACGGCAGCACCCGTTTCATCCGGGGGTCATGCAGCGGGCGGCTCCACTGCCAGACCGGACCGCTTGAGGAGTGCGTAGGTCTTGGCATGCTTCGGCCTGAAGAACACCTCGTTCGGCGTCCCCTTCTCCACGATGACGCCCTGGTCCATCACCACGATCATGTCGGCGATGTCCCTCGCGAACTGCATCTCGTGGGTGACGATCACCATGGTGGTGCCCTGCGCGGCAATCGCCTTGATGACTGCGAGCACTTCCTCGACGAGTTCCGGGTCCAGGGCCGAGGTGGGCTCGTCGAAGAGCATCACACTGGGATCCATGGCCAGCGCCCTGGCGATCGCGACACGCTGCTTCTGACCGCCGGAGAGCTTGGACGGGTAGTTGTCCTTCCGGTCCAGCAACCCGACCCTCCCGAGGTTCTCGAGCGCGTGCTGCTCGGCATCCGGACGCGACATCTTCTTCACGTCCTGCAGCGGTGCCATCACATTGCCCAGTGCCGTCTTGTTCAGGAACAGGTTGAACTGCTGGAACACCATGCCGAGGTCGGTGCGCTTCTGTGCTGTGACGGACGCCTTCTCATCGATCAGCTTCCCGCCGCGCTCCTCGTAACCCACCATGTGGCCGTTCACGAGGATGCGCCCGCTGTCGATGGTCTCGAGCTTGTTCATGCAGCGCAGCAGTGTACTTTTACCGGATCCGCTGGAGCCGAGGATCACGACCGTCTGCCCCTTGTGGACGTCCAGGTCCACGCCTTTGAGGACCTCGATCCGGTTGACCTCCTTCCGCGCTCCCCGGAGCCGTCCCATCATCCCCGGGGTCTTGGTCACGCTGAACGTCTTATGGACGTCCCGGACACTCACGATCACTTCGTCAGACATGGATCCTCGCCCTCTTCTCCAGTGCGCTGACGATACGTGACAGCGGGAGGCTGATCAGCAGGTACAGCAGGGCCGCGGCAGTGTAGACCTGCGTGGTCTCGAAGGTCTGGGCATTGACGATGTTCGCAGTCTTCAGTATCTCGGTCACCGCGATGACCGAGGTCAGGGCCGTGTCCTTGACCATGGCGATGAAGTAGTTGCCGATCGGTCCCAGCGAGACGATGAAGGACTGCGGGAGGACCACCTTCCACAGCGCCTTACCGGGGGTGTAGCCGAGGGACAGGGCGGCCTCGGTCTGACCCGCCTCGACGGACAGGATGGCCGAGCGGAACACCTCGGACAGGTAGGCCGCATAGTTCAGGCCCAGTCCGAGGATACCGGCGGGCACAGGATCGATGTTGACCCCGATAGCGGGGAGCACGAAGAAGATGTAGACCAGCTGCACCAGGAGGGGCGTGCCGCGCATGACCTCCACGTACACCAGGGCGATGCCCCGAAGGATCCTCGACTTCGAGATCCGGGCGAGGGCCACCAGCAGGCCGAGGACGAGGGCCAGAGCCATCGCCCCCAGCGCGAGCTGGATGACGATCGGCGCGGCAGCGAGTAATCGGGGAAAGTAGCTGAGCGTGCTCTCGATGAATTCGATGACGGGACGTCCTTTCGACCTCGGTGGTGCGGTGAAGGGGCGGTCAGTCGACGGCGTTGCTCTCGGTCAGTCCGTACTTGGCGAGGATCTCCATGTAGTCGGGTGAGGCCTTGAGCTCGGCGAGCCCGGAATTGAGTTCCTCGAGCAGTTGAGTGTTCTCCTTCGGGACGGCTGCGCCGATGAGTCCCGGGAAGAAGGGTTCGTACGGGTCCACGATCTTGATCTTGTCGTTCGGGTTCTGCACCAGGCTGTAGGCGACGACGGCGGCGTCGGTGAAGACGACGTCCACCTGCTTGTTCTCGACCGCCGTGAGCAATGCCGCCTGTGAGTCGAAGTACTTGATCTCCTTCGGCTCGAGGGACTCGGCGAGCTCGATGAAGGTGGTGCCGGTCTGGACGCCGATCACCGTGCCCTTGGCGTCGTCACGATCAGTCATGTCCGAGTCGCCCGGAACCACCATGCCCTCGCCCTGCTGATACCAGGTGTCCGTGAAGTTGACTTCTTCCTTACGGACGTCGGTGATGTACATGGCGTCCACGACGGCGTCCGCCTTGCCGGCCTTGATGGCCGGGATCAGGGTGGCGAACTCGGAGACGAAGACCTCCACCTCCCAGCCCTTCTTGTCGGCGATCCAGTTGATCATCTCCCCGTCGATACCCTGCAGGGCGCCGGCGTCGTCGGTGAAGGAGAATGGGGCGTCGTTCGAGGTGGCGATCGTGAGTGTCGTGATCTCACCGTCTTCTCCGCCGCCACCGGCCTCTGCACCGGCGTCGCCGCCGCCGCACGCCGTGAGCGCCAGGGCGATACCCATAGCCCCGGCCGCCATTGAGAGTGCTGCTCGCCTGCTGTTCATGGTTGCTCCTCGGTAGGTGCTCAGTGCCCGAAGCGGGCGATGCGGTAGTCGGCGGTGCGCTGGTGGGCTTCCATGCCCTCGTACGCCGAGATCTCGGAGACGAGCGGAGCCAGGTTCATGGTTGCCGAGCGGTCGATGCGCTGGAAGGTCAGCGGCTTGAGGAACCGCGAGACCGAGAGGCCCGCGGAAGAGCGCGCTCCCCCTCCGGTCGGCAGGACGTGATTGGTGCCGGTGATGCCCTTGTCCGAATAGGCGACGGTGGACCAGGGGCCGAGGAAGAGGGAGCCGTAGTTCGTCAGATTCTTCTGGTAGTAGGCATCGTCGGCTGTGATGACCTCCAGATGCTCGGGCGCGAGCACGTCCATGAGTTCGACGGCAGTGGCGCGGTCCTCTGCCACGTACACCGTCCCGTAGTCCCGCCAGGCAGGTCCGGCGATGTCCCTGGTGGAGAGGTCCTCGAGTTGGCGGTCTACTTCCGCGATGACGGCGACCGCGAGGTCGCGCGACGTGGTGACGAGAGCAGCGGGAGACTGCGGGCCGTGCTCGGCCTGCCCGAGGAGATCCGCAGCAACGATCACAGGGTCAGCGGTGTCGTCTGCGATGACTGCCACTTCCGACGGGCCGGCGAGGAGATCCATGCCGACCGTGCCGAAGAGCTGGCGTTTGGCCTCGGTGACGTAAGCGTTGCCCGCGCCGACCAGCATGTCCATCGGCTGCTCACCGAGGTGCCCGAAAGCCATGGCAGCGAGCGCCTGCACTCCGCCGACGACGAACGCGCGGTCGACGCCCGAGAGGTACGCGGAGTAGAAGACGGCCGGATTGCCCGCTGTTGGCGTCGTGGGCGGGGAGCAGGCGACGACGGTCGGTACGCCTGCCGTCTTGGCCACGCCCACGGTCATGAAGGCGCTCGCGAGGATCGGGAAGCGCCCGGCGGGAAGGTAGGCCCCCACGCGCTGGACCGGGATGTAGCGCTGTCCGACGACCACACCGGGCATCAACTCGGTCTCGAAATCCTGGAGGTGCTGCAACTGGAGACCGGCGAACGCCTTCGTCCGCTCCGCACCTGCCTCCAGGGCCGCCCGCAGTGCCGGTTCGAGCGTGTCACCCGTACGGCGAAGGTCCTCGGCGCTCATTTCGACGTCTCCTCCGCCCCAGCCGTCGAGGACCCTGGAGTACTCGGCGACGGCGTCCCTGCCGCCCTTCTGAATGACGGACAGCATCTCGGAGACGGTTTCCACGACCTTCGGGAGACGTTGCGCCGGCATTCCGCCGATCGCGGCGTCCTTCACGCATTCGTATGCACCGCTGATGAAGGAAGCGTAGTGGTCGTTCAGTTCCATGCCGGAAGCGTAGGTCTCCGATTGATCATAGGGGAACCCACCTCTTCCCAGTACGAGCTATAGCATTGTCCTATGACGCTCAACCAGCTCCGCGCCTTTCTCGCCGCCTATTCCCGTGGGTCGTCGAGCGCGGCTGCGAAGGAGCTCGGTATCAGCCAGGCGTCGGCGTCGCAACTGATCTCCCGGTTGGAGGACGAACTCGGATGCTCACTGTTCACGCGGACGTCCAGGGGGCTCTCCCCGTCACCCGCAGCAGAGGAGTTGCACACGCATGCGCTCGACTGCGTCAATTCGGCCCGCAGGGGTGTGGAAGCCGTGCAGGCACTTCACCGGGTGACAGGTGGCGTGTCGACCTTCGGAGTACTGCGCTACGCGGCCAACTACGACCTTGCGGACCTCGTGGTGCAATTCCACCGGAAGTACCCGGACGTCCGGGTCCGCATGATCGGCCTTAATTCCCATGTGGTCGCCGCTTCCGTGGCCACTGGGGAGATCGAGTGCGGACTCGTCGTCCTCCCCGTCGACAGCGAGGAACTCGACGTGCGGAAGCTGGCCAGGGACGAGGTGCGCTTCATCTCCTCCACACGCGACCCGGATGCCGGTCCCGTCACCATCGAAGAGCTGGCAGAAGCGAAGCTCGTCCTCTATGACGCCCACGCCGGCTGGATGGACCCCACCCGGCGCCAACTGCAGGACCGGGCGAATCTCGCCGGCCTCTCGATCGAGGGCCAGATGGAAGTGGAGCACGCCGAGACGGCCTACGACCTCGTGGCCGCAGGTGCTGGGGAGTCCTTCATGGCCAAGGGGATCCTCGCTTCCCTGCGCACCGAGGACCGCGTCAGGAGCTTCCCCTTCGCCGAACCGCTGTACGACACCATCGCGCTTGTTCAGCGCAAGCACGGCTACCTCTCCCCCGCCACGCGGCGCTTCTCCGCCCTGGCGCAACAGGCGGTCGCCGCGCAGGAGGGCCTGACAAGCCTCGTGTAGACGGACGGCGCGTTCACTGTCAGTGCAACCCGGACCTGCGCGCCGCAACGACGGAAGGCGCGGCGTACCGTGGACGGATGAGCGTACCCCTCCGGTCCAGAGTCACCCTCGACGGTCGCTTCGCGCAGGAGCTCCCCGAGATGGCGGCCGCCTGGCAGGCGGATCCCACGCCCGGGCCCCGGCTCCTCGCCCTCAACGAGGGACTCGCCGCGGAACTGGGCCTCGACGCCGCTTTCCTCCGCTCGCCCGACGGGCTGGCCCTCCTGACGGGGACCGCCGTCCCCGAGGGTGCGACACCCGTGGCGCAGGCCTACTCCGGCCACCAGTTCGGGAGCTTCAACCCCCGCCTCGGCGACGGCCGCGCACTGCTCCTCGGCGAGCTCACCGACCACACCGGCGCCCTGCGGGACATCCACCTCAAGGGCTCCGGCCGCACGCCCTTCGCCCGCGGCGGCGACGGGCTCGCCGTCGTCGGGCCCATGCTGCGCGAGTACATCGTCAGCGAGGCCATGCACGCCCTCGGGGTGCCGACCACCCGGTCCCTCGCCGTCGTCGCGACGGGCCGTGACGTCCGGCGCGAGACGATGCTGCCGGGGGCCCTGCTCACCCGCGTGGCGAGCAGCCACCTGCGCGTCGGCAGCTTCCAGTACGCCGCAGCCAGTGGGAACCAGGACCTGCTGCGTCGCCTCGCCGACCACGCGATCGGGCGGCACCACCCGTCGGCGGCGGATGCCGTGAATCCTCCCCTCGCCCTGTTCGAGCACGTGGTCAGCGCGCAGGCACGGCTCGTGGCCCAGTGGATGCTCGCGGGGTTCATCCACGGGGTCATGAACACCGACAACATGACCATCTCCGGGGAGACCATCGACTACGGGCCCTGCGCCTTCATGGACGTCTTCGACTACGCCACGGTCTACAGCTCCATCGACCACGCGGGCCGGTACGCCTACGCCAACCAGCCGCTGATCGCCGAGTGGAACCTCGCCCGGCTCGCCGAGGCCCTGCTGCCGCTCATCGGGGAGGACCAGGAGGAGGCCGTCACGACGGCCGTGGCAGCGCTCGAGGCGTTCCGCCCCCAGTACGGCGCGGCGTGGCTCGCCGGGATGCGGGCGAAGCTCGGACTGCCCGACGGCGTCCCCGACGACGTCGCCTCACCGCTCGCCAACGATGCCCTCAGCCTCCTGCAGGAGAACCACGTGGACTACACGTCGTTCTTCCGGGGGCTCTCCTCGGTGGTGCGCGGGGACCCGCGGCCCGCCCGGGACAGGGTGCTCGACGTCGCCGCCTTCGACGCCTGGGCGGAGCGGTGGCTGGCGCTCGGGCCCGACGCCGGCGCCATGGATGCCGTGAATCCCGTGTACATCCCGCGGAACCACCTCGTCGAGGAGGCCCTGGAGGCCGCGACCGCCGGCGACCTCGGCCCGCTGGACCGGCTCGTCGACGTCGTCCGCCGTCCGTTCGAGGAGCGCCCCGGGCTGGAGCGCTACGCGGCCGGACCGCCGGAGGACTTCGGGAGGTACACCACCTACTGCGGGACCTGAGGGAGCGGACCGGCCCGACGCACGTCCCCCTACACTGCTAACGTGACCTGGCTCTACTACTGCTCCGCCGCAGGGGCCGCACTCGGCCTCTTCCTGGTGTGGCGGATGCCGCTGCCCGTGGTGGTCCGGAGTGCGGCCGCGGCGTTCTTCGTCCTCCTCGCAGGCCTCTTCCTCGCGAGCGCCGTCCTGCCGTCCGGTGACACCCTCGCCGCCCTCACCTTCGACACCCTGGCCATCGGGTCCATGATCGCGCTGTTCCTGATCGTGCGCTCCTGGCTCTCGGACCGCGCCGAGATCAGCCGCCTGCGCAGCATCGCGCAGCGCAACGCGGACCAGATCTCCGTGGTGAGCCATGAGATCCGTACCCCCCTCGCGCTGATCCGCGGCGCGGCGGACCTCCTCGGCGAACGCTCGCCGGGTCCGCTGACCGACAGCCAGGCCCGCTTCGTCACGACCATCAGCGGCAACTGCCACGCGGTGATCGCCCTCGCCGAGGATCTGCTGACCCAGGCGCGCATCGACGCCGGGATGTTCGAACTCCACCTCCACCGGGTCAACCTGCGCACGCTGGCCTCCACCGTGATCGCCGAGCTGCGCCAGCTCCATCCGATCCAGTTCGCACTGGACTGCCCGGGCGCCCCGCCGAGGGCGTGGGCCGACGACGCCCTGATCCGGCAGGCCATGACCAACCTGATCAACAACGCGGTGGCCCACGCCGCCAACGCCAGCCTGATCACCGTGCGGATCGTCCGGGCCGACGACCAGGTGCTCATCTCCGTCAGTGACGACGGCGAGGGCATGGCGGAGGCCCAGCGACGGGAGCTGTTCACCCGCTTCGCCAGCGGCCGCCCCCTCCAGGACGGCACGGGACTCGGGCTGGTGATCACGCGGCAGATCGTCCAGATGCACGGGGGCGACGTCTTCGTCGACAGCACGCCGGGGCGCGGGACCACCATGCTGTTCAGTCTGCCGGAGCGGACGCCGGGCACGGCCCTCCCCCGGCTGGTGGCGGCCGCCCGGTGATGGAGCACCCACACCTCGCGCTGGTGGTCGACGACGAACCGCAGATGCTGGACATCGTCACGTTCGCCCTCGAGACCCAGGGCTTCGCGAGCGTCTCCGCGAAGGACGCCGAGTCCGCGTGGGGCCTCTTCCGGAACCGCCGGTTCGATCTCGTGGTGCTGGACGTCATGCTCCCGCAGTCCTCCGGTCTCTCGCTGTGCCGCCGCATCCGGGAGGTGAGCGCGGTGCCCGTCCTCCTGCTCACGGCGAAGAGCGGTGTGCAGGACCGGATCGCCGGGCTCGAGGCCGGGGCGGACGATTACGTGACCAAGCCCTTCCACCCGCGCGAGCTCGCCCTGCGCGCCGAGGCGATCGTCCGCCGCACCGCCGTCGCGCCCGCGCCGGTGGAACTGGTGCACGGGCCGCTGCGCGTGGGGCAGGACGCCGCGACCGTCCACGGACGCTACCTGCACCTCTCCGCCCTGGAGCTCAGGCTCCTGCGGCGGCTCGCGAGCGCCCAGGGCCAACCCGTCTCCTTCCGCGACCTCCTCCTGTCCGGGTGGCAGATCGACGAGGGCCCGGGAGGCCGCGAGATGCTGACGACGGCGCTGTACCGCGTGCGCAAGGCGCTGCACGGCGAGGGGATGCCGCGGGCCATCCGGGCCGTCCGGGGTGTCGGCTACGAGCTTCCCCACCCTGGCCGCGACTGAGGCGTAGCCGGGGCAGTGAAGGTCACAGGGCTGTGACCGAGCGTGACCGTCGTCACCGTTGCGGCCCCTGGCCGGTCGATACGGTGAACGTGCATCCTCCACCCGGCATCCGGGTGGCCGACGGGCAGCGACGACGCTTCCCCCCACGAAAGGCAAGCCCATGAAGCGCACCGCAGCGCTCACCGCGGCCCTCCTCGGTTCCGCCACCCTCGGACTCTCCGGCTGCGTGGTCGACGACACCCAGCAGGCATCGGCGGACGGCGAACTCGGCGGCACGCTCACCGTGGCCTGTGGGGCCATGGAGGACTGGTGCCAGGCCATGACCACCGCCTTCACCGAGAAGACGGGTGTCCAGACGGACTTCGTCCGGCTCTCCTCCGGCGAGACGGTGGCCCGCCTCGAGGCGGCCAAGGACTCACCCGAGTTCGACGTGTGGCACGGCGGTCCCGCCGACGGCTACGGCACGGCTTCCGCCGCCGGGCTGCTGGAGCAGTACGAGTCCCCGAACGCGGCCCAGATCCCCGAGAAGTACCGGGACGAGGACGACTACTGGACAGGCGTCTATGTCGGAGCCCTCGGCTTCTGCTCCAACCAGGCGAAGCTCGACGCCCTCGGCGTCGACGTGCCGACGGCGTGGTCGGACCTGCTGGTCCCCGAGCTCAAGGGCCAGGTGTCGACGGCCCACCCCTCGACCTCGGGCACCGCGTTCACCACCCTGTGGACACAGGTCACCCTGGCCGGAGGCGACGAGGACGCCGCGTTCGACTACATGCGCGGACTCCACAACAACGTCCTGCAGTACTCCAAGAGCGGCACTGCACCCGGCCAGGCGGCCGGACGCGGTGAGGTGGCGGTGGGCCTGGTGTTCACCCACGACTGCGTCAAGTACAAGGAAGCGGGCATGAACGACCTCGAGGTCTCCCTGCCCGAGGAGGGCACCGGCTACGAGGTGGGCGGCGTGGGGATCGTGAAGGGCACGGACAACCTCGCGGCGGCGAAGGCCTACATCGACTGGTCGCTCACCCCCGAGGCCCAGGACATCGGCCCCACGGTGGGCTCCTACCAGGTGCTCACCAATCCCGAGTCGGTGCAGGACGACCGCATGATCGATCTCGAGACCACCAACCTCGTGGACTACGACTTCGAGGCCGCTGCCGCCGCCAAGAAGGAACTCACCACGCGCTTCGACGAGGAGATCGCGGCCCAGCCCCGCGAGTAGCCGGCACCCTCCCGCCGACCGCAACCCTCCCCCGCCCGAAGGAGTTCCCCGTGAGCCTCGACACGCTCCCCGCCGCCGCCCTGCCGGCCGCCCCGCCACCCCGCAGAGGGTCCCGCCAGGGCGGGGCGAGGATGGACACCGTCACCAAGCTGGTGATCACCGCCGTCGTCCTCATCCTCGCGATCCTCATCGGCTATCCGCTGGTGCGGATCCTCACCCAGGCGTTCGGCGCGGAGGGCCTCGAGACGCTGCGGAACATCGCCACCTCATCGGCCAACCGGGCGGTGCTGCTGAACACCGTGGTGCTGGGCGTGCTCGTGGGCGCGGTCGGCACGGCGATCGGCTTCGCCTTCGCCTACGCGCAGGCCAGGCTCGACTTCCGGGGCAAGAAGCTGCTCCACCTGATCGCGCTCCTGCCCATCGTCTCGCCGCCCTTCGCGGTCGCCACCGCCGTCATCACCCTCTTCGGGCGGAGCGGGCTCGTCACCAACAAGATGCTGGGCCTGGACTACAACATCTACGGGCTCACCGGCCTGACCCTGGTGCTGTCCCTGTCCTTCTTCCCGGTGGCGTACATGAACCTCCTCGGCATGCTGCGCAGCCTGGACCCCGCCACGGACGAGGCCGCGTCCAGCCTCGGCGCCAACCGCTGGAAGATCTTCCGCAGCGTCACCATCCCCATGCTGATCCCGGGATTCGCGAGCTGCTTCCTGCTGCTCTTCGTCGAGGCGATCGCCGACCTGGCGAACCCCCTCGTGATCGGCGGCGACTTCACGGTCCTGTCATCCCGCGCCTACATCGCCATCACGGGCGAGTACGACGTCGCGAGCGGCGCGGCGTACTCCCTGGTCCTCCTGCTGCCGGGGCTCCTCGTCTTCCTCGTGCAGCGCTACTGGGCCGAGCGGCGCAGCGTGGTGTCGGTGACCGGCAAACCGTCCGGCAACATCACCCTGCTGCGCTCGCCCCTGGCCCGGATCCCACTGCTCACGGTGGTCCTCGCGATCGCGGCCCTGATCGTGGCCATCTACGTCACCGTCTTCGTGGGTGCCTTCACCGCGATCCTCGGGGTCAACAACACGTTCACGCTCGCGAACTACCGGTACGTGCTCTCGGGCATCGGGTCGGACGCCATGTTCACCACCACCATCCTCGCGCTGATCGCCACCCCGGTGGCGGGTGTCCTCGGGATGGTCCTGGCCTGGCTCGTAGTCCGGAAGGTCCGGCGGGGCCGCGGCGCCCTGGACTTCCTGGGCATGCTGGGCCTGGCCGTGCCGGGCACCGTGCTCGGCATCGGGTACGCCCTGGCCTTCAACAAGCCCTTCATCATCGGCAACATCCAGCTGCTGCCGGCACTGGCCGGGGGCGGCGCCATCTTCGGCGGCGCCCTGGCCATCGTGATGGTCTACGTCATCCGCTCCATGCCGTCCGGGCAGCGCTCGGGGATCGCCGCGCTGCAGCAGATCGATCCGGCGATCGACGAGGCGTCCACCTCCCTGGGGGCATCCGGCCTGCGGACCTTCCGCAGCATCACCCTGCCGCTGATCCGCCCCGCGCTGCTCTCCGGGCTGACCTACGCCTTCGCCCGGGCCATGACCACCCTCTCCCCGATCATCTTCATCACCACGCCGCAGACGAAGATCATGACCTCGCAGATCCTGTCCGAGGTCGATTCCGGCCGGTTCGGCAACGCCTTCGCCTACTGCACCATCCTCATCGCGATCGTGCTCGGGGTGATCGGGCTGATGAACCTCCTGATCCGGGACCGCCGCGCTCCCGCGCGCGTCAACTGACTCCTCCCACCTGCCGCAGAACACGGAGAACCCCCATGGCAACCACCACCAGCACCAGTACCAGCAGCGGCACCCCCGTGCAGGCGCGTCCCTCGGGCAGCCTGCACCTCGACAACCTCGTGAAGCAGTACCCCGGCGGCGTCAGCGCCGAGCCGGCGGTCGCCGGTATCGACCTCGACATCCGGCCGGGCGAGTTCCTCACCCTGCTCGGTCCGTCCGGGTGCGGTAAGACCACCACCCTGCGCATGATCGCGGGCTTCGAGACGCCCTCCCACGGATCGCTGACCCTCGACGGCGAGGACATGGTGTCACTCACCCCGGACAAGCGGCCCATGGCGATGGTGTTCCAGTCCTACGCCCTGTTCCCGCACATGAGCGTCTTCGACAACGTGGCCTACGGCCTGCGCCTGCAGAAGCTGCCCAGGAAGCGGGTCCAGGAGGAGGTGGAGTTCGCACTGGCTTCCATGAGCCTGACCAAACTCGCGGACCGGGCTCCCAACCAGCTCTCCGGCGGCCAGCAGCAGCGGGTGGCCCTCGCCCGCGCCATGGTGATGAAGCCCAAGGTCCTGCTGTTCGACGAACCGCTGTCCAACCTCGACGCCAAGCTCCGCGTCCAGATGCGCACCGAGATCCGGGCGCTCCAGCACAAGCTCGGGATCACCAGCGTCTACGTCACGCACGACCAGGACGAGGCGATGAGCCTCTCCGACCGGATCGTCGTGATGCGCCAGGGCCGGATCGAGCAGGTGGCCACGCCGGAGACCGTGTACCGGAAGCCGGCGTCGGTGTTCGTCGCCGACTTCATCGGCCGCGCGAACTTCCTCGACACGTCGATCGAGCAGCTGACCAGGGAGGCCGACGGCGCCCGCGCCACGGTCCGGGCCCTCGGTGCCACCTACACGGTCCCCGCCCATGACGGGATCGGGCCCGGCAGCCCCGTCTGCCTGATGGTCCGGCCCGAGTCCGTCGTCCTGGCCCCGGCACCGGACGCCCGCGAGGTGTCCGGCACAGAGGGACGCGTCCTCAAGTCCGTCTTCTACGGGGCCTGGGTCGAGTACGAGATCGAGACCGTCGGCGGCAATGTCACGGCCGTGATCTACGACCCCGCACCGGGGGACATCTTGGACCCCGGCACCTTCGTCCGCGTGTCCTTCGAACAGGACCGCGCCTGGCTGCTTCCGGCCGAGGACTGACCACCCCGCACCGCCCCACGCCTGCACCACTCGCGCAGCATCACCGAAAGACAGGAACCATGACTCGATCCACGACCAGTGGCACCTGGGCCGACAAGGGACTCATGAGGTTCCTCGCCGCGCCCCCACCCGCCGAACGCCTCGACGACACCACCGTCGCGAAGCGCTACCCGAAGCTCCGCCTCCAGGTGTTCCTGGGCATCTTCATCGGGTACGCCGGCTACTACCTCGTCCGCAACAACGTCCCGCTCGTCGCGACGATCCTGCGCGACGAGGAAGGCTTCACCACCCTGGGCCTCGGCATCATCACCAACGCGGTCCTCGTGGCCTACGGCCTCAGCAAGTTCCTGAGCGCGATCGTCAGCGACCGCAGCAGCGCGCGGCTCTTCCTGCCCATCGGCCTGGCCCTCTCCGCGGTCGCCAACCTCTTCATCGGGCTCATGCCGGGGATCGGCGCGAGCGTCGCGTTCTTCGCCGTCGTCATGATCTTCAACGGCTTCGTGCAGGGGATGGGGTGGCCTCCCTCCGGGCGCACCCTCGTCCACTGGTTCTCGACGTCGGAGCGCGGCTCCAAGACGGCGCTCTGGAACGTCGCCCACAACATCGGCGGTGCCGGCTCCGGCGCCCTCGCGGGCCTGGCCCTGGCCACCTTCGGCAACTGGCAGGCCGCCTTCTGGTTCCCCGGCATCGTCTGCCTCGTGATCGCGGTCATCGCCTTCGTCCTCCTGCGCGACACCCCGGAGTCCGAGGGCCTGCCGCCCATCGAGGAGTTCAGGAACGATCCCGCGCCGGTGGAGTCCGACGCCGCCGACGAGAGTGCCTCGACCTGGGAGACCGTCAACCGCTACGTCCTCCGGAACGCCACCATGGTGAAGCTCGCGCTGGCCAATGTCTTCGTCTACACGCTGCGGTACGGCGTACTCGTGTGGGCCCCGGTGTACCTCGCGGACGAGCGCGGCGCGAGCCTCGGCGAGGGGATCGCCGGTTTCTCCCTCTTCGAACTCGCGGGCATCCCGGGCACCCTCCTGTGCGGCTACATCAGTGACCGGGTGTTCCGCGGCCGCCGCTCCCCCGCGGGCATGACCTTCCTGATCGGCGTCTTCCTGGCCGTCCTGGTGTACTGGCTGTCACCGGTCGAGTGGCCCATCGGGGTCTCCTACGCCGCACTGGTGGTCATCGGCGGGCTCATCTACGGACCGGTGATGCTCATCGGCCTGCAGGCCCTCGACCTCAGCCCGCGCAAGGTGGCGGGAACGGCCGCAGGCTTCACGGGTCTCTTCGGCTACGTCCTCGGGGCCACGCTGGCCTCCACGGGCATCGGCCTGTCGGTGCACAACTTCGGGTGGGACACCACGTTCGTCCTCATCCTGGCGTGCGTCCTGCTCGCCATCGCCTTCATGTACTCGGTGGGGCGCGACGAGAAGGCCATGCGCGAGCGGAAGCTCGCCGAACGGGTCTGACCCTCGCACGAAAGCCCCGATCCGCCGGTCGTCACCCGCGGGTCGGGGCTTTCGCGTGTCGGCCCGAGGACGGGCACGACGACTCCGGCCGGGCTAGGCTCGGGGAGCGCGGGGGCCGGCTTCCCCGTCGGGCGCCCACCCTCCGCTACCGACCCTCCCAAGGAGCCACAATGCCGGTCCACCCCGATGCGCAGCGATTCCTCGATCTGCTCGTCGACGCCCCTCCCCTCGACACGCAGACCGCCAAGCAGAATCGGGCCGATCTCGTCAACGCCCTCCCCCTGACCGGGGACAAGGCGGAGCTGGCCTCCGTCGTCGATGCGACGCTCGCGGGCGTGCCGGTGCGTGTCTACACGCCGTCCGTCGGTGAGGGCGGACAGCCGGCGGTCGTGTACCTCCACGGCGGCGGGTGGGTCCTCGGCGACGTCGAGATCGCGGACAGCACGTGCCGGGCCCTTGCCGTCCACGCCCAGGCGGTGGTCGTCAGCGTCGACTACCGCCGGGCCCCGGAGGTCCCCTTCCCCGGCGCCCTCGAGGACACGATGGCCGTGACCAGGGCCCTGCTCACCGGGCAATCGCCCTGGGCCATCGACCCGCGGCGGGTGGCTGTCGCGGGCGACAGCGCAGGCGGCAACCTCGCCGCGGTGACCGCCCAGCAGCTCCGCGACCACACACCGCGCCTGGTGCACCAGGTGCTCATCTACCCCGTGACCGACCTCCTCGCCGGCGATTCGGGCAGCTACCGGGAGTTCGCCGACGGCCACTTCCTCACCACGCGCGATCTCGGGTACTTCTACAGCCAGTACGCCGGTACCGCCGACCGCACCGATCCGCGGCTCTCACCCGCACACGCCACGGACCTGGCCGGCCTGCCGTCCGCCACCGTGGTCACCGCCGAGTGCGACCCGCTGCGCGATCAGGGCGAGGAGTACGCGCGGGCCATGGCGGCGGCCGGCACGAGGGTGACGACGGTCCGCTTCGCCGGCCAGGTGCACCCCTTCGTGTTCATGGGCGGGATCATCGAGGACGCGCACGCCGCCCGGCGCTTCATCGGGGCGCAACTCCGCGCGGCCTTCTCGGCGGGCAAGGCCTGATCCGCCCGGCGGTTCACTCCCCCTCGGGCACCAGGACCGTCACGCCCGCGGCGTCCAGCGCCGCGGCCAGTCCGGACGACGGCGCCCGGTCGGTCACCAGGTAGTCGGCCCCCTCGAGCGGGACGATCTGCGCGAAGAGCCGTCGGTCGAGCTTCGTGGAGTCGGCGAGGATGGCCGTCCGCTCGGCCCGGCTGATCATCTCGGCCATCATGGCGGCGTCGCCGAGGTTCGAGGTCGAGCAGCCCGACCCGTCCACCGCGCCGACGGCGATCAGCGCCATGTCGCAGCGGATGTCCACCTCGGGCGTGCTGCCGCTCATCCCGAGGGTGACCGGGCCGGTCGTCGCCTGGGTGAGCGTGCGCACGGCTCCGCCGAACATGTAGAGGTCACGGAACACCGTCGGTGAGATCTCCGCGGGGATGCGCAGGTTGTTGGTGGCGATCGTCAGGTTGCGGTGGTTCCGGAGTGCCCGGGCCACGGCGAGGCTCGTGGTCCCCGCATTGATCATGAGGACGGACCCGTCCGTCACCAGGTCGACCGCCAGCTGCGCGATCGCCTCCTTCTCGGCCGCCTGCATGCTCAGGCGCACATCGATCTCCCGGTCCCGCCCGGCCCGCTCCGATGTGCTGACCGCACCGCCGTGGGTCCGGATGAGGATGTTCTCGCGGTCCAGCTGGTCGAGGTCCCGGCGGATGGTGTCGATGGAGACGTTGAAGTGGGCTGCGAGGTCGGCGACGGTCACGCGGCCCACCTCGTCCACATAGGACGCAAGATCGGCCTTCCGCCCAGCAGGGAGCTGGCGGACGCGCTGCAGTTCTTGCGATGTCATGCCTTCATCTGTAACACATCGGGGCCCCGACGGCACGAGAAACAGCACATAACAGCACATCCTTGCGGCAAATCTGCCGGTGGGTCTGCCGTTTAACGCGTCTTTCTCCCGGAGACTCTTGACGGCGCCGTGTGACAGCGCGCACACTCAAGAAGGAAACAGCAAGAAACGGCAGAATCAAGCGAAATATCGCACCATCTCAACGAGGAGACCTGATGTCCACCCATCGGCGCACGCGTTCCCGCGCAACACTGCTCACCGGCATTGCCACCACCGCCGCCTCGATCATCGCACTCACGGCCTGCGGTTCGGGCGGATCGGCGTCCGAGGAGGCCGGCGGCGACGTCACCATCGAGTTCGCCCAGTGGTGGGAGCCCGAGCTTCCCGACGGTGAGTTCCGCTCCCTGATCGACACGTTCGAGGAGGAGAACCCCGGGATCACCGTGGACCTCGTCAGCGGCCCCTACGCCTCCACGAAGGAGCAGCTCTTCGCCGGTGCGGCCTCGGGCACCATGCCCGACGTCGTCGGCCTGGACGGCGCGTGGGTCAGCGACTTCGCCGAGCAGGGCGTCATCGCCGATCTCACCCCCCTCCTCGAGGACGCCGGATTCGACGACAGCCAGCTCGTGAGCCAGGTGAAGGTCGACGACAGCACGTACATGGTCCCCGTGGTCAACTTCGTCTACCCGATGTTCACCAATGACGACCTCCTGTCCCAGGCGGGCGTCAGCGCACCCCCGGAAACCCGTACGGAGTTCTCCGATGCCGCCAAGAGCATCTCCGACCTCGACGGCGACGCCTCCGGCTGGGTCCTCCCCCTCTCCCTGGAAGCACCCAACGGCGTCCAGAACGACGTCATGTCCTGGGCCTGGGCCTCGGGCGGCACCATGCTGAAGGACGGCCAGCCGGACCTCACCAATGACGACGTCACCTCCGCGGTCGACTTCATCGGCGGCATGTGGGACGACGGCGTGATCGCCCCGGGCAGCTTCACCATGAAGGAACAGGACAAGGTGGAGGAGTTCACCAACGGCCGCGTCGGCATGATGATCGACTCCCTCGCCCACATCAACCTGATCCGGGAGACCAACCCGGACCTGAAGTTCTCCATCTCCGCGGTCCCCGCCGCCGACGACTACACCGGCGAGCGCGGCATCCCCTACGCCTCGTGGGGCATCGGCGTCGCCGAGAACTCCGAGAACAAGGACGCCGCCGCCAAGCTGGTCTCCTTCCTCATGAGCGAGGACACGAACTCCGAGCTCTCCACCATGGCGAATGCCTTCCCCGGCAACACCGGCTCCGTCCCCGAGTTCGTCGAGGACGACGAGCTGTTCAAGACCGCCTTCGACATCTACCAGGCGGGCTACCCCGCCAACGAGTTCGTCGGGCTCCCCGTGGCAGAGGAGCTGATGCGCCAGCTCGGCGCCCAGCTGCAGTCCGCCTTCGACGGCCAGCAGTCCCTCTCCGAAGCGCTCGAGAAGGCGCAGACGGAATGGGAAGGCGAGTTCTAGGTCCTCCCCCGAACCGGATCGGGCACCGCTGCCCCCGCGCGGTGCCCGATCCCCCACAAAGGTCACTCCCATGAGCCTCCGCACCGTCACCCCACCCGATCCCCAGACGCTCCTCCAGGGAGCTCCTCCCCGCAAGCGCCGCCAGCTGCGCCGCGCCGGCGAGTCCTACGGTTTCCTCGCCCCCACCCTGATCCTGCTGTTCGTCCTCATGATCGTCCCGATCGTGATGGTGATCGGCTACTCCTTCCAGGACAACGTGATCCTGAAGTCGTCCTCCGAGTTCGCCGGCGCGGACAACTACGTCACGGTGCTGACGGATCCGGCCTTCTGGAAGGCCACCGGGAACACCGTCTTCTTCTCCACCGTCAGCGTCGCCGTGCACCTGGTGCTCGGCCTCACCTTCGCGATGCTGCTGAACAGCCCGCTGATCAGCGTCACCTCCCGCGCCATCTTCCGGGCCCTGTACGTGCTGCCCTGGCTGTTCACCGCGGCCGTCATCGCCGTCCTGTGGCGCATGCTCCTGTCCCCGAACGGGATCGTGAACTTCCTGCTGAACACGGACGTGGAGTGGCTCGCCGATCCGCAGCTCGCCCTCGGCACGGTGACCTTCATCAACATCTGGGCCGGCTATCCGTTCTTCATGGTCAGCCTCCTGGCGGGCCTGCAGGGCATCCCCCAAGACCTCCACGAGGCGGCGAGCATCGACGGCGCCAGCCAGGTGCAGCGCTTCTGGAACGTGACCATCCCGCAGCTCCGCCCCATCATCATCAGCCTCCTGCTCCTGGACCTGATCTGGACCTCCCAGCAGTTCGCGCTGATCTGGCTGACCACCGGCGGCGGTCCCATCGACGTCACCGAGATGCTCAGCACCTACACCTACAAGCTCGCCTTCGCCAACTACGACTTCTCCCTCGCCGCGACCGCCGCGGTGCTGATCCTGCTGATGTCGCTGGTCCTGGCCGTCCTCTACGTCCGCCACCAGAAAGCAAGGGATTGACATGGCGATCACCACGCAACGCCGCACCCTCCTGGCGAAATCCGGGGTCCTGGCGGGACTCGTCCTCGGAGCCGTCTTCGCCGCGGGTCCCGTGCTCTGGATGCTGTCCAGCTCGTTCAAGTCCAACACCGAGATCTTCGAGCTGCCACCCCGGCTCATCACGGACACGTTCTCGTTCGACGCCTACGCCGCCATCCTCACCAACTCGGAGACGCTGCGGTTCTTCTTCAACAGCTACCTCGTGGCCGGCGCCGTCACCATCCTGACGCTGCTGGTGGCCATCCACGCCGCCTACGCGTTCAGCCGCTTCGAGTTCCGCGGCAAGCGCGTGCTGAACGTGGTGATCATCAGCGTGCAGGCCGTCCCGCCCATCACCCTGCTCATCCCGTACTTCGGCCTGGTGGTGGCCCTCGGCCTCTACAACACCTACCCGGGGCTGATCTTCACCTACATGGTGTTCACGCTGCCCTACGCGATCATCATGATGACCGGCTACATGAACACGCTGCCCCGTGAGCTGGACGAGGCCGTCCGGGTGGACGGCGCCGGGTCGCTCACCGCCCTGTGGCGCGTGCTGGTCCCCATCTCGATCCCCGGGATCGTCTCGGTCGGCATCTACACGTTCATGATCGCCTGGAACGAGTACCTCTTTGCCCTCACGCTCACACGCACCACGGAGATGCGCACCGTCCCGATCGGCATCCAGCTGCTCATGGGCCAGCACTCGTACGAGTGGAACCAGATCATGGCGATGAGCATCCTCGGGTCCATCCCGGTGCTGATCCTCTTCCTGGTCCTGCAGCGCTTCTTCATCAGCGGCCTGACCGCCGGCTCCGTCAAGAGCTGACCCCACACCACCCCTCGCACGTCATCTAAACAAGGAGAATCACAGTGCTGTACACCGGTAGGTCCATCCTCGACATCGCCAACGAACACACCTTCGCCATCCCCGCGTTCAACATCAGCGACTGGGCCATGTTCAACGGCGTCATGGACATCAGCGAGGAGAAGGAGGCGCCGGTCATCATCGCCATCCACCCGGACGAGGTCTCCCACATCCGCACCGACCTCGTGGCAGCCATGCGCAGCCGCGCCCACCGCTCCAGCGTCCCGGTGGCCATCCACTGGGACCACGGTGGAACCTACGAGCAGATGATCACGGCCATCCAGGCCGGCTTCACCTCCGTGATGATCGACGCCTCACTGCTCCCCTTCGACGAGAACGTGGCCCTGACCCGCAAGGTCGTCGAGGCAGCGCACGCCGTGGGCATCCAGGTGGAGGGCGAGCTCGGCACCATCGGCGCCAATGACAGCTACGGCGAGTCCGGTGCGGCGGAGATCATCTACACGAACACCGACGACGCCGTCCGCTTCGTCAAGGAGACCGGCGTGGACAGCCTGGCGATCGCCATCGGCACCTCCCACGGCCTGTACCCGGCGGAGAAGAACCCGGAGCTGCGGCACGACCTCCTCGAGGAGATCAAGGCCGCCGTGGGCATCCCCCTCGTGCTGCATGGCGGTTCGGCGAACCCGGACAGCGAGCTGGCGCGTGCGGTGAGCCTCGGCATCAACAAGATCAACATCTCCAGCGACATCAAGGTCTCCTACCACAACGCCATGCGGCGCATCCTGGGCACGGACGAGCGCCTTCGCGAGCCGAACGCCATCCAGCCCGAGGCCATCGCCGCCCTGAAGGTCACGGCAGCCGAGAAGATCGACCTCTTCGGCGCGGACGGCAAGGCCAAGCTGTACTGAGGCCTGCCCGCGGGACCATGCTGGCAGGAGGCTGACAGAGGTCAGACAAAGGTCAGGCAGAGGGTCGACAGAGGTGACGGACGCCGGCGCAGGTCGGCAGGAAAGGATCGGTGCCATGGGAACCACGCTCGTCCTCGGACTCGGCGGAACCGTCGACTACGAGGTGCGCTGGGACGCGGAGGTCCTCGGCGCGCTGGCCGTGCAGTACGGGATCCGGCGCGCGGAGCTCACCACCATGGCACCGATCGTGGACGAACGCTCCCTGGTGGTCACCATCCTCGCCTTCGTGCTCGACGGCGCCGGTGGCGAGCGCTTCGTGGAGTCCTCCGAGGTGGTCAAGCAGTTCGCGGACCGCTTCACCACGGAGATCACGCTGGGCGGCACGGGGGTCCGGGCCGGGATCGCCCTGGACCGGCTCGGCATCCCCAGCGTCCAGCACCTCGTCAGCATCGACGACCACGTGCGCCGGCTCATGCCGGCGTCCATCTCCTGGGTCAGCTCGGCCACCGGGGACACCCTGGACCCGCATCTGATCGTGCAGTACCCACCCGGCACCGTCATCCGGTTCGACGACGGCGAGATCGTCTCGCCGTCGTCGAACCGCCTGATCTTCGCCAATGATCCGCCGAACCGCAGCATGGCCATCGCCCCCGAACTGGGGGACGCCCTCACCGAGGCGAGGGCCTTCCTGGTCTCGGGATTCAACACCATGCAGGACGAGGCCCTGCTCGAACGCCGGCTCACCGACCTCGACGCCGCCCTGGAGCACCTGCCGCCCGACGCCCTCGTGTACTACGAGGACGCGGGTTTCTACGTGAGGCGGTTCGCCGAACGCATCTGGGCGCACCTGCTCCAGCGCATCGACGTGTACGGGATGAACGAGGACGAACTGCAGGAGTACGTGGACCGGCCCGTGGACCTGCTGGACCCGGCCGATGTCGCCGCCGCGCTCCTCGCGGCGCATCGCCTCATCCCGGTCCCTGCCCTGCTGGTGCACACGCAGCACTGGGCCATCGCCGTGGGCCCGGCCGCCGCCGGGCACCGCGACGCGGTGGCCAGCGCCGTGCAGATGGCGGCCACCCGCTTCCGCCTGGGCGACGGCTTCACGGAGTCCGACTTCGAGGCGACGGCGCTCCTCTCGCGCAGCGCGCGCGGCGAGGACGTGGTGGAGGGCGTGGAGCGGATGATCACCGGAGCGGCGGGAGTGCCCGCCTTCCGCATCGACACCGCGACGCCCACCACCATCGGGCTCGGTGACAGCTTCGTGGGTGGCTTCCTGGTGGTCCACGCACCCGTGCCGGAACCGCAACCATGATCGAACGCCTGCCGTCCAACCGCCCGCCCGAGCGCTTCTACCGCGGCGGGGCGCAGATCTCGTCCTTCCGCGGCGAGGCGTCGGACGCAGCATTCGAGCCCGAGGACTGGATCGGGTCCACCACCACGATCTTCGGTGAGCAGGGCCTCGGACTGAGGCGCCTCGCCGACGGCCGGCTCCTCCGGGACGCCGTCACGGCCGATCCCGGGTATTGGCTGGGATCGGACCACGCGGCGCGCTGGGGCGGGGACGTGCGGCTCCTGGTCAAACTGCTCGACGCCGGTCAGCGGCTCCCGGTCCACGCGCATCCCGACGATGCTTTCGCCGCGGAGCACCTCGGCCACCGCCATGGCAAGGCCGAGGCCTGGTACATCCTCACCGGCGGCACCGTGCACCTCGGACTGGCGCGGAGCGTCGGCGAACACGACCTGGCGGCCCTCGTGGAGGCGCAGGACGTCGATGCGCTCCTCGGCCTGCTGCACCCGGTGGACGTGGCCCCCGGCGATGTGGTGTTCGTCCCGCCGGGGGTGCTGCATGCCATCGGCGAGGGCGTGCTGCTGCTCGAACTGCAGCAGCCGGAGGACCTCTCGATCCTGCTGGAATGGCGGGACTTCGCCCTCGACGGAACGGCGGACGGGCATCTGGGCCTCGGCTTCGGCGTGGCTCTCACGGCGGTCGACCGGACGGCGCTGCCCCGCGAAGCGCTCGGAGGGCTGGTGCGCCCGTCACCGCTGTCGGGCTCCGCCTTCCCGTCCGGCGCGGACGCGTTCTTCCGGCTGGAGCGCCGGCCCGTCGACGGCCCCGCGCGGCTCGATCCGGGCTTCGCGGTGCTGGTGGTCAGTGACGGACCGGTGACCCTGTCCGGCCGGGAAGCCCCGCGCGGCAGCACGTGGCTGGTACCGGCCGGGGAGGGCCCGATCGACCTCGACGGCAGGGGCGAGCTCCTCATCGCGCGGCCTCCGGCCCCCTGACCTCGGCGCGAGCGGGGGCGGCCCTGACGTGGGGAAGGGTCCCTGCAGGGAGTGCGCAGGGCCCCTTCGATGATCTAGTGGTTCACGCCGCGTCTCGGTGGACGCATCAGGATCACGGCGACAGCGAGGACCGCGGTCACGCCTCCCAGGATCATGGCCAGCCAGGCCTGGTAGGGCTCATGCGGCCCGAAGACCGCCGGGAGCGAAAGCACCAGCGCGGCGCCCGCGATGAACAGTCCGATGAAGAGCGCGAGAAACGCCCGAGGTGTTGTGTTGCTCATGATCGTCCCCCTCAGAAGCAGGTGGCAGTGCCACTTCAGTCCTCGCTCTTCACGGTACTCAGCCGTGATTGCAGTAACAACCCTGGCAGCCACCGAGGACAGCGGACCGTAACCGCTGAGCACTCCCTGACAGGTAGCTGGGAACAAGAACGCGAGTAGCGGGGCCGCTGACTGACGTACGCGCCACTGTATTCGGATCTGCAGGCGCTCCCTACCTTTGGGGAGGCGGCGACGTGGCTGCCCTCACTCATTCAGGAGCACCCGTGCGTACCAGTCTCGCCGCATCCCCTCTCTCCCGCCGCCTCGCCACTGCCGTCCTCCTGCCGGGGCTCCTCGGCGGCGCCCTCTTCCTGGCCCCGCAGGCCTCGGCCGCCACCGGTCCGACGTCGGGCATCTGCAACGGCGTGGTGAACCAGTTGGCGCACCGTGGAATGGTGCAGGAGAACCTCCTCAAGGCCGCAGCGAAGAAGAACGCCGACATCATCGCCAGGCTGCAGGCGGACAAGGCGGCACTCCAGGCGAGCGCTACCTCCCTGAAGACCCAGATCGACGACGCGACCAAAGCGCTCGCAGCCCTCGAAGCCGAGGATGCACGCCTCGCCACGGCCCTCACCACAGCCCGGGCCGCCGAAGCAACCGTCGTCGCGGAGCAGGAAGCCGTGACGCGGACCATCGCGACGACGAACACCCAGCTCGCCGACCTGAAGGTTGAGCAGGCTGCAGCCGTCGCGGCTCTCGCACCGATCCAGGCGCAGCTGACGGCGGCCGAGGCGGCAGCGGCCGATCTCCGGAACCAGGCATCCGCGGCGACTGCGCAGGTCGACGCGCAGCGTGAGGTCGTGCGTCGTGCGTCCGAAGAACTGGCAGGCCTCGAAGCCACCGTGACCCGAACCGCCGGCGATGCAGCCCGCCAGAACGACGCCATCACGACGGCGACGGGTGAACTGGCCGGGCTCACCGCGACGGCCCGGGAAGCAGCCGACGCCGTCGCTGCCGCCCGGACGGCTGTCGCGGAAGGCGAGGATCTCCTCGGACAGCTCGTCGCCGCCGGCACCACGGCGCAGGCGGAGCTCGACGCACTGCGGACCGACATCGCCCAGGCCGAGGACGACCTCACTGCACGGCAGACCGCCGCCACGGCAGCGGCGGCAGCAGTGACGGCGAAGAACACGGCCGTCTCGAACGCACAGGCCGACCTCGAAACCCTTCAGACGGCGGCCACCCGCGCCGGGGATGCCGTCACCGCGCAGACGACGGCCGTCACTGCCGCCGAGGCCGCCCTCGTCACGCTCCGGGCCGACGCCACGAAAGCTGCCGACGCCGTCACCGCGAACACCGCAATCCAGGGCACCGTGACCGGGCAGATCACGCAGCTGAAGAAGGACATCACGGCGAAGAACAGTGAGATCACGACGAAGCAGACCGCCCTGACGACGGCGGAGACGCAACTGACGGCGCTTCAGGTGCAAAAGACGACTCTCGACTCCGACATCGCCGATCTCACGACCAGGATCAGCGAGATCAAAGGAAACAACTCGAACCTCAGGAAGTCGCTGATGGATCAGCGCTCGCTGAAGCAGGCCGACCTGGCCGCCGTGAACACGCAGATCGCGGACAAGCGCACCCAGATCTCCGGCCTGCAGGGCGACCTCACGACCCTCAAGACCCAGGTGGACAGCCTCAACGCACAGCTGCTGGCGAAGCAAGGCGAGAGTAGCGCCCTCCAGCTGCAGGCAGCACAACTGCAGGCCACGCTGACCGCCGCGAATACCGCCGTCGCGACGAAGGACGCCGATGTGGCAACCCTGAAGTCCCAGCTGCCGGCGCTGCAGACCGCGCTGGCCGACGCGAAGGCCCTGGTCGCTGCCCAGCAGGCGAACGTGACCACCCTTCAGGGTCAGCTGCCGGCCCTCGTCACGGCTGCCGACGAAGCCCGTGACGCTGTAGCGGACCAGGAGCAGGTGGTCGCCGATCTCGTCGCAGCGCTGCCCGGCCTGACCGACGGCGTCGCCGCCGCCGAGGCCTCCATCACCACCCAGAAGGACGTCCTGTCCGGGCTGCGCACCGACCTCTCCGGAGCGGAAGCCCGGCTGGCGTCGGCAACGAGCGCCGTCGCCACCAAGTCGACCGAGCTCAGCGGGCTGCAGGACCGTCTGCCCACCCTGCAGGCAGCTGCCGACAGCGCGGCGAAGGCAGTGACGGACAAGCAGGCGGAGATCGTCGCCCTCAACACCGAGATGGATCGCCTGGTGGGCGCGCTGGCCGCGCTGAACTCGAGCATCGCCGGCAAGGAGGCGGAGGTCCTGACGCTGCAGGGCCGCGTTGCTCCGCTCCTCGCGCAACTGGATGGACTGAACGGTGAGATCAGCGCCACCGAAGCCCAGCTCACGTCCCTGCAGAGCCAGCTCACCACCCTCGACAAGCAGGTGACCGACGCACAGACCGTCCTGCGCACACTCGAGGCGCAGAAGAAGGCGAACAAGACGGCCATCACCACGCAGAAGGCCACTGTCAACGCGCTCGAGGACAGGCTCGGGGCGGTTCAGGGCCAGATCAAGGCCATCGACGGGCAGATCGCGCTCGGTGGCTGCGTCGCCTGACCTACCGCAGCACATGCTCGTCAGGGAGGGCTACGGGACCAGGTGTCCCGGAGCCCTCCCTGCGTGTCAGCGGGTGCGACGCTGCTCGAAGAAGTCCCACATGAGGTCGTTCGCGCTGATCTCCGTGGTCGTCACGCCCGCTCCCGGGAACGCGGCAGCATTGCCGCCGGGCCAGGTGTGCCCTCCCCCGGCGATGACGTACTGGCGGACTGCGGCGTTGCCGGGGCAGCCGCGGTGGTCGGTCAGTGTGACGTTCTCACTGACGCGTGATTCCTTCACCGTGTGGCAGCCGTTGAGGTCCGCCCAGCGCTCGGACGCCGCGAGTGCCCCGTACCCCCAGTACGCCGCTCCTCCCCCGGCGAACGGGTTGACCGGGTCTGTGGTGCCGTTGAACGTGATGACCGGGACGCCGTCGCCCGGCGCGCAGGTTGCCGGATCGGGCGCGAGACCGCCGTCGACGGCGAGCGGTGCACCCGCCCGCAGGCCGGCGACGGGCGCGATCGCCGCCACCGCCGTCGGGTTGTCGCACGCGAACTGGGACACCATGCGCCCGCCGCCCGAATAGCCCGCCGCGTACACGCGGCGCTCGTCCACGCAGCCCGTGTCGACGAGCGTGTCGATGACGTCCTGGAGGAAGGCCTCGTCGTCGGGCGCTTCCGCGACGTCCGTCGCGGTGTACGGCACGTTCCAGACGAAGCCCGCCGCTGCCGGGAGGGCGCCCTGCGGTGCGGCGACGATGAAGCCCTCGCGGTCCGCCGTGCGGTCCAGCTGCGACCGCGTCAGCTGCTCCGCCGGTGTGCTGTTGCTGCCGTGGAGATCGAGGACCAGGGGCGCTGCCCGCGTGCCCGCGGACTCCGGGACATGCACGACGACGGTGCGGTCCAGTCCGCCCGACGGGATGGTCAGCGTGGTGCGCCCGTCGTCAAGGGCGCAGGCCGATGCCGGCGAGGGCGCTCTCCCCTGTCCCGGTGCGGCGTGGGCGGGTGCGACCGCCGCGAGCGAGGCGGTCAGGACAAAACCGGCGAGGGCCAGGGCAGGCAGGGTGCGGGGCATCGTTGCTCTCTTCGTCGAGGGTGATCCGCCCAGTATGCCAAGCAGCAGGGCTCGCGCCCCTACGAATGTGCCATGCCGGCAGGAGACAGGAACGCCCCCGAGCTCTCGGCTCGGGGGCGTTCCTCGTGAGGGCTCCGCTAGAACGTCAGCACCAACCGGCCGCGGACGCCGCCCGCCTCGAGGCGCCGGTGGGCCTCAGGCGCCTGCTCGGCGGGGAGGGTGTCTGCCACGCGCGGGGTCAGCACGCCGTCCTCGACGGCCTGCCGCAGGGAGTCGAGCTTTGCCTGCGAGTGGTACTCGTCGAACACCCACGCAGCCTCGAAGCGGATGTCGCGGGTCGGTTCACCCTTCCAGCCGCGCACGGAGATGAAGACCCCACCGTCGCGGAGGGCCGGCACGACGTCGTCGTGCAGCAGCGCTGTGTCGGCGATCGCGTCGACGCCGTCCGGGAAAACCTCCCGGACGCGACCGGCGAGGTTCTCACCGCGGTCGAGGATGTGATCGGCGCCGAGGCTCTGCACCAACTCGCGATCCTTGGGTGCCGCGTCCGCGATGACCGTCAGGCCCTGCTGCTTGGCGAGCTGGATCGTGTAATTGCCGAGCGTCCCGGCTGCGCCCGTGACGGCGATGACCTGCCCGGGCGTGAGAGCGGCGAACTCGAGGACCTGTACGGCAGTGAGCCCGTTCATGGGAATGGTGGCTGCCTCCTCGAGCGTGCTGGTGGTAGGGATCCGAGCGATCGAATCATCGGCAGCCACGAGGTGTTCGGCGTACGCACCGCCGTGCTCCCCCAGAGGCAGCGCGATGGCCATGACCTCGTCACCGACCTTCCACGCACTGCCGCGCCCTACTTCATCGATGACGCCGGCAGCATCCATGCCGGGTAGGTAGGGCGGCTCGGACTGGCTCATGTCATAGGCGCCCGTGCGGACATTCGTGTCCGTCGGGCTGACCGCGGCTGCCCTTACGCGGATGCGAACTTCCTTCTCGCCCGGGTGCGGCTCGGGAAGGTCGTGGACGGTTAGGGCGTCCGGTCCGCCGAATTCGGTGACTCCGATTGCTTTGATAGCGCATCAACTCCAGGTTGCGGTGTTCGGTGCTGCCGGGGACGGTGCGGTCCCGGCGATCAGGACGAGAGGGTGGCTCCGTCGGTGCGATTGCCTACCACCTTCAGGCGGTCGGCGCCCGCGCCGTCGAGCTCAAACCTCTGCTCTCCAGAACCGGGATCCGGCACGAAGAATTCCACCTAGATCACGCGAGACGTCCCGGCCCCCTGCGTCAGGGGACCGGGACGTCTCGTCATCGAGCGGGGTTACTTCCGGCTGGTTGCCGTGCTCTTGTCGTCGTCGCGCCCGGACTCGATGTCCGTGCCCTCGGCGTCGGCGGCGATGACGGGCTCGCCCTCGACCTCGTCGCGGTCCTTCTTCGCCGCGTCGCCCCGGGTCTTGATGAGGCTCGCGATGGTGGCCACGGTGATGGTCGCCAGGATGAAGAGCAGCGACACGGAGATGGGGATCTCGGGCACCCAGAGGAGCGGCTCGCCGCCGTTGATGAAGGGCAGTTCGTTGACGTGCAGGGCGTGGAACACGAGCTTCACACCGATGAAGGCGAGGATCACGGCGAGGCCCTGCGCCAGGTAGACGAGGCGTTCCAGCAGGCCGCCGATGAGGAAGTACAGCTGGCGGAGGCCCATGAGAGCGAAGGCGTTGGCCGTGAACACGATGTACGCCTGTTCGGTGAGGCCGTAGATCGCGGGGATGGAGTCGACGGCGAAGATCAGGTCCACGAAGCCGATCGCGATGATGGTGAGCAGCATGGGCGTGACCCAGCGCTTGCCGTCCTTCTTCACGGTGAGCTTGTCCTCGTGGTACTCGTCCGTGACGGGGAGCACGCGCCGGACCAGCTGCATGAACTTGCCGTCGGCCGGGTTGGAGTCGTGGCTGCCGAAGGCCTGCTTGTAGGCGAGGAAGAGGAGCAGCGCGCCGAAGATGTAGAAGATCCAGGAGAAGTTCTCGATCAGGCCGGCGCCGATCGCGATGAACGCTCCGCGGAGGATCAGCGCGATGATGATGCCGATCATCAGCACCTTCTGCTGGTACTTCTTCGGAACCGCGAAGCCGGTCATGACGATCAGGAACACGAAGAGGTTGTCGATCGAGAGTGCCTTCTCGGTCAAGTACCCGGCGTAGTACTCACCGCCGAAGTCCCAGCCCCACACCTGGCCGATCACCACACCGAAGAGGAGGGCAAGGCCTATGTAGAAGGCGGACCAGCGGGCTGATTCACCGATGGTCGGTTCGTGGGGCGTGCGCACGTGCGCGAAGAATTCATAGACAAAGAAGGCGATGGTCACCGCGATGGTGATCAGCCAGATTGTGGGAGAGATGTCCACGGAGGTACTCCAAAGGGGGTCGGCGTCGGATGGTCGCCAAGGTCTCCTCCGCCCGGACAAACCGGAACCGATGGGCCCGGGATGCTTCAGTGCATCCGTATTGACGGGCCGATCACAGACGGGAGTACTCCCCTTGATACATCGATGCTAACGCATGAAGTGGCGTGCTTGTTCCCCCGAGCCGGCTGAGCAGCTCAGCATCCGGTGCCCCCCCCCTGACCTGCAGATGACTGGGAGGCCAAAGACCGGCGACACCTGTCCCAGTTAGGGTACCTTCATCGGGCATTTTCTCGGGCGGGTCTTACGGGAATCGACCACGTCAGGCTCAGTGCGGAACGTGTCTAATCGATTCTCCTAGCGGAAGATGTCCCAATGGAGGACCGGCTTACGGGCGCTGACATCGACTCGTTGATCAACAAATGAGACGCGTCTGCTTCGTGGTTTCGTGGGGTCCACGTCACCGCCGTCGACGTACCTGTCAGGCTCATCAACTATCGGTACTTGCCGCGCCTCGCTGAGCCTCACGCCCTGTGCGACAGTGAGCCATGACAACCGCGCTTCGAGTCCTACCAGGCTTGACTGCCCTGACACTGTCGTTCATCTCTGCCTACCTCTTTGCGACCAACCTCGGCCTTATCTTCGACACAGCTTCTAACCCACAATTTTTCTTCACGGTGTCGCACATTGGGTCGACAATTCTCATCTTGTGCGTCTCAGTAGCATTCCTGTTGGTCGGCCGGGCGACAGGGTGCCGCCGAAGCCTCCTGAAGATTGGGACCAAGCTCCTGGCGATAGCCAGCATCCCAGTTCTCGTAGCGAACGGGATCTACCTGTTTTCGTTCAGGTCGGCGGAAGCGTCCGTGGGAGACATTGGTGGAATTGGGCTGATGCTTCTGGGCCTCGTAGCCCTCCTTCTCACCTCACTGGCCTACACCATCGCGCTGCCCGTGGCACGACCGGCCGCCGCCGAAAATGACGCCAGGTCACGCAGCGACACCCTGAACTAGCTGGCGCCTCAAACCTCCGCACAAGGATCTTCGACTGTGCACGGTCGACAATAGGCATACGGGCTGACGTGGAGTGCTGTGGAACGATGTGCTTCATGCCCTGGCTCCGCGCGGCCCAGCTCGAGACGTTCCGGCTCACTCTCGAACCGTTGGAACCTCAACACGCGACCGAAATGGTCCCGGTTCTGGCCGCACCCGAGCTTTACACCTTCACCGGTGGCGAACCGCCCACTGACGATGATCTTTGCGCCCGTTATCAACGTCAGTCCGGCGGCCAGTCTCCTACCGGTGACGCGGGATGGTTGAACTGGGTCATCCGCACGAAGGAAACGGGAGCTGCGATCGGGTATGTGCAGGCCACTCTCACAATGGACGACGACGGTCTTGTGGCGGACGTCGCGTGGCTTGTCACCCCATCAGAGCAGAACCAGGGGTTCGCCACCGAAGCCTCTAGGACCATGCTCGCCTGGCTCCTCGATCAACACGTCAGGAGGATCAGGGCTCTCATCCACCCGGACCACGACGCCTCAGCACGTATCGCCCACCGCCTCGGTCTCACGCTGACCTCGGTCGTAGTCGATGACGAGTTGCTGTGGGAACACACCGAGTACAGCCACTGACCCTGCCGAACGGTGTTCGGTTATGGATCGGCTCACAGCTTGATTAGCTTACGGACGATGTGTCGATCCAAAAGCGAAGCTCACCTTCGCCGTTTTTTCCATCAGCAACTCCTCCATTGCGGCGCATCACCACAAGTGAAGCGGCGTTCTCAGGAGCAATCGTCAGGAGGGCACTTTTAATCCCTAGAGCCGAACATTTTAGGAGAGCATCCCGAAGCATCTGGGTGGCATGGCCCTTGCGCTGCCACGGGTAGACGACGTGATAGCCGATATGGCCGCCGCCCTCGTCGCCGGTCAACTGGTGACGGATGACAAGGGAGCCGATGTAGTACTCACCGGAGGTGAACCAGAACAGCTCAGAAGGAACGCCCCACCTTTGTCGTATGCCCACTCTGTCTGCCACGAACCCATCGAAGTCGCGACTTGCCGCCTGCAGCCAAGCCGTGTCCGATCCCCGGTGCAACGTGTCAGCTTGCTCGCCGATAAGGTACGACGTCTTGACCGTCGTTGATGGACGAGACAGCGCAGGCGGCACTGGCAGGTTGATCATGAAACAAAACGTTACCGAAGGATCTCATCGGTGGACGGCGGACCGTATGCCGATCCCTGTCCGGGACAGCCAGAAGGACGAAGTACAACCCGTCTCCCACCTTCCCGAAGTGCGGAAGCCGATACAGCGATCCCTGAGGGCTATTGCCGATCCCAGCCGTGCACGGGGTCGGTCACGCCGCGTGACACGGATCGACCAAGTTTCCGTGCGGTACCCCTCAGATTGCGGAAGTGGATTGGCGGAGGTCGGGAGCGCCATGCACCACACTGTGTCCAGCGTGCGGGAACGCCGCAGGCATCACGGACACTTGGTCGGCTGGGTCCTGAGGATCGGAGCCAACGCGAAGGCCCCTTCCGCACCCACAAACATCACTTCGAAGGCGCCCACTCAAGGATCGCTCATCGCGCTTCATTCGCTGATCATGGCTCCTGCTGTCCGGCGTATTTCCAGTTCTAGACTGGCTCAATGAGTACGCGAGGTGTTGTCCGATTTTGGAACGACGAGGACGGCTGGGGAGTTATCGACTCTCCAGCCACGCCCGGAGGGTGCTGGACTCACTTCAGCTGCGTCTCAGTCGACGGCTACCGAACCCTGCCCCCAGGTAGCGCCGTTGACTTCGGATGGGAGACCGTCGAACAGGACGGCTACGCCTACAGGACAGTGGAAACACGAACCGCCACAGCTGACTAAACGGTCAGGTCACCCGCAGGGTAATCCGTTACCGAACTCCTTCAGTCCATGGGGTCCACCACGTAGAAGTATCGCTGAAGCCTGGTGAACGCCGCCGGCAATCGACGATCTTCGACGTCGGTTACTCTGCCGCGGAAGTAGTCCTCGACTCCAACGCGATCAAAGCGGTCTTGCACAAGAGCCAGATGTTGGTCTCCACGGACGAAGCGTTGGTCTGTGTCCTCGAAAGTCGGGGAACAGACCCTTAGCCAAAGTTCATCGGCAATCAGGTTCGTAACAGGCGGCAGAAGGTGGCTGAAGCGACCGAGTCGCTTGGAGAGGCCCGCGAGGAGCCGGTCTTCGAGAACTAGCTGCGCTGAGAAGACGGTGGCCCACGCGTCGCCCGACAGACCGAAGGACGCTCCAGAGAAGACGCGCTTGTCCTCTTCCTCAACGATCCATTCCGGAAACGGACGGTAGGTGGCTTCCTCGTATACATCGGCAACCTTGATGGGCATATCACCATGATCCCCGACCGCTGACGGCCACCCGCTGAGGGATCCTGCTGCGGGGCGGGGGTGGCCCTACACTCACCCAGGTCAGGTCAGTTCTTCTCCGACAAGCTGAGCACGCGCTTCTAATAGCACCTGCTCGTACTGGAGCTCATCAAACACGAAGTCAGTCGCGTTCTCGATGTAGTCCGTCTCAGACTCGTAGGAGTTGTTCCAGCCCCAAATGTGACCAATAGACCTTTCCGCCAGCACGACGAATCTCGACTGTCACTCCGCCGCAGCCCTCGTCCCAGCAGAGGCAGAACAGTAGCCAGCCTCGATCCCAGTACTGATGGGCACGGCGCCCCAAAAGCCGATCAATCTGCTCCGCCGCAAGCTTGGGCTGCGCAGCAATGAGAAGAGACACCTCCTCCGGGGCTGTGTCCTCTTCCTCCCACTCCTGAATCCAGTCACGCAAGTTCTTACCGTCAATCACGAAGTCCAAGTGCACCTCGACGGTCTCCTCCGTATGCCCGCGACGAAACAACCCGCCCTTGACCCAGATGGTCCCGGGGACATGTCGCTCGGTGAGACTTAGAACATTCGTCATACCGCCATCTCTCCTCCGCCTTCATGAAGCGGCGTCGTACAAGCAGACACCAAAATCAGCAGTGCGTCACGGATCCGCTTCCGTAAGGTCTCCGTTGAGTATGGCTACTCTGAGCGAGTGAATGAACGCATCGTGTACGTCCAACTCAAGACCGGCTTCGGCACAGATAGAGGCCCGGCTTGGATCTCGCGAGTCCAGTTCAGTAAGACCTGGCGCACTGTGTATTTCCAGGGACGCACGCTGCACCGAGTAACGGGAACCGCTCGAGCGAACTTCGACTCAAACTTCTACGATGTCGACTCAGGCGACGAATACTGGGTATCAGGGCCGAAGCGGGACCGGACGGATGGCCGATACAGTTCTCAGCAGCCTACGGTGGAAGAAGATGCACGCGAAGCTTACGAGGCTTTCCTCGACGGGACTCCGCTACCTGGACGCGAAAACGGATAGAACCGAGACCCAGCCCGCCCGCACGTTGCAGGATCCTTCAGCGTGCTTGTTCGATGATTGTCTGTGGGGCGTGGTCGCTTTGCCAAGCCATGTCGACCTGCGAGAAGTGTTCGGCGTAGCAGCGGCCTTCATCACCCGAGGTGACGGCAGCGCCGGAGTTGTTGTAGGTGATGACCGTGTCGGATTTGTTGATCGATCCTAGGGGGTAGCCGGCGGCGGTCATGCACTCGGAGTAACGGTCGAATTGTGCGTGGTACTCCGCTTCGGTGACCTCACCATCGGCTATCGCTTCTGTCTGTTTGGACGATGGTGCAGGAGGAACGGCGCGAGCGGCCCAGGAAGCCCAGACCGCGTATTGCTCTCCATCACCGGCATCGACCGTTACTGCGTGGGTGGGCCTGTCCTCCACGGTGAAGTAGCTCCCGCCACCCGCAGTGGCGTTCGAGTCCTCGTCACACACAACGGTCACCTTGGGTTGACCGTCGATGAAGACGTTGAAGGTGCCGGCGCCTTGGCAGCGGAGGATGACGGCTAGTTCGGTTGCGCCTTCTGGTTTCGCTCCGAGTGGGATGGCGGTTTCGTCTTGTCCGCTGACCTGTACCGGCTCGCCGATGAGCTGCGTGTCGTCGTGCACGAACATGGCGACTGAGTTGTCCATGGAGACGGGTGCGTCATCCTGCGGTGCGTTCGTTGCATTCAGTGCGGTGGCAGACACCGTTCCCGTCACTGCTCCTGCAAGGGCGAAGGCGGCGATCGGGGCGGCGACCCTCCAGCGGCGTCGAGGACGGATGGGGGCAGCTGAGGCGGTCGCGACGAGCATGTGTCGTAGCTCTGCATCGCGAGTGGATGAAGGCAGTTCAGAGGACATGGGTCGCACCTTCCGGTCGCAGTGCTGTGGTTGGTTCGCTGAGGGACTCCCGCAGTCGCGCTGTGGCTCGTGAGAGACGGGACTTGATCGTGCCTGGGCGGACGCCCATGACCCGGGCGGCGTCTTCCACGCTGATACCCTCGAGGACGCATAGTGTGAGGATTTGCTGGTCGATTGAGGAGAGCTTCCTGAGGGCTGTTACTGCTTCGCCGTCGTCGAACTGCTCCGCGTGATCCGGTTGTGTGTCTCCCGGGGGAAGGCGTTGGAGCGCGGCTTTGTGGCGCCGCGAGGCTCGGGCCAGGTTGCTCGCTGTGAACGTCGCCGTTCGAAGGAGCCAGGGCAGCATCGACCCGCCTACGAAGCGGATGTCGTCGCGTTTGCGCCAAGCCTCCAGGAACGTCACAGCAACGATGTCGTCTGCGTCGGACCACGACGAGGCCAGACCACGGGAGTGCCGGTAAAGGCGGGTGCG
The DNA here is from genome assembly GCF_053470025.1 of Arthrobacter sp. CP30. Taxonomy (NCBI): domain Bacteria; kingdom Bacillati; phylum Actinomycetota; class Actinomycetes; order Micrococcales; family Micrococcaceae; genus Arthrobacter; species Arthrobacter sp. CP30. The sequence continues at coordinate 209,429 of NZ_JBQEMM010000002.1, read as the reverse complement.
ATGACGGTCGAAGACCTCTCCGAACGCGTGTCCCCTACCTGCCAGTACCTCGACCCACACCTCTTCATCACTGACGCTCATACTCTGTAGTGTCCGCAGCCAGTCAAAAGGTTCCCCAGTTCTCGAACTATTTAAGAATCACCGTCGAGATCTAGGACGCAACGACGAACGATGCCCGCCACGGATCACGCTAAGGGATCGGCTTGCGGGCGGGTTGAAATCTCGTGGTGTCACTACTCTGCCCACGGGAAGCGCCCGCCACACCGAGTAGCATGGCCCCAATTAGCCAGCAACGGGAGGATCTCATTCAATGCCGCACTACGTCGTCTTACAGGTAATCCTCAAAGAAAAGCTGCTCGGAACTGGATCAGGCAACCTGACTTCGCTGGAGAAGTCCATCAACGATCAAACCGCGAAGGGCTACCGGCTCCACACCATCACCACCTCGAGCAGCGGGAGCAAAGGACTCGGTGGCGGTGACCGCATTCAAGCGACGATGGTGTTCGAGAGTCTTGCATAGAGCGCTTTATCTGATCCCTCAGCGGGACGCCCGTTGAGAGATCCCTCAGCGGGAAATGGCCGCTCATAACTCATCCTTCGTCACCGCTAACGCCTCATACTTGAGCGATGTGGAGATGGTGGGAGCTGAAGTTGAAGCTCAGCAGGGAGTGGCGCATGCGGAAAGCCCGTCTGCTGGAGCTGGAAGCCCAACCGATCCCTGACTACGGCTATGGACCGTCCTGGGAAGGACTCGTCGCCGGGCGGCGTGAGTTCGCCGGCAAAGTGATCAGCGGCCCCTATATCGGTCACGATCTTCTCATTCACGTTTATGGCGAGGCTGACCTGAACCGATCGTATGAACCGAAGGACTTCGACTTCGCCGCCGACTACTTCATCACCGATGATGCGTTGGCCGGCCCCGGTGACGACGACCCGGACCCCTGGTTCGCCACTCTCGAAGAACTGAAAGAGTGGCTATCTGGGCAGTCCATCGACTGGTACCCGCCCTATACCTCGCTCGCCCGGCTCGGCTTGATACACGGCTATGACGGCAAGCGAGTGCCATAGTACGAGGCGTCCCGCAGACCGATCGTCATATGGGGCGGCCAACTTGAGACCGATGGCTCTACTGTGAGCGGATGGCTGAACGGATGTATGTGTGAGACGTGAAGCGACTCCTCGAGCCCATCCCTTAGCGCCCTGTGGGGAGTCGTTCCGCTTCGTGGTTTGTATTGATGGGAAATGAGGCCTCAGCTATCAGCAATCCTTCTACCCCGTCCTCTACAGTTCGAGGAACATCGTCAGAGAATACCGAAGTACGTGGGGGTAGCAGTATGTGCCGTACGGCCTCAACCATCCTGATCGGCAGCCTCCTCGCGCTGTGCGGATGTACGTCCTCGTCCCCGGCACCCGATCAAACGACTCCTTCCACAGTTGAGGCCAGCGCACCGAGTCAAGCCGTAGCGCCGACGCCTGCAGCCACAACACCGACGCCGGGCCCGATACTGGCGTACCAGCCGGCGAATGAGACGGTGCTCGGCTTTCTGGATGAGCAGGAAGGGACCAATGCGCTCGGGCCGCTCTCGACGGAGGCACCTGCGATCGCCGTGTACGTCGGCTGCAGGGGTACTGGAACAGTAGACGTCCAGGCCTCAAGCCTCGGCAGCTTCACGGCACCGTGTCAGGTCGACCCGGAAGGTGAGGGCCTGCGGAACGTGTTCGATACCCGCTCCATAGAGGGAGAGTTTTCTGTGGAGGTCGAGGGCGAGACCGGTCAGCAGTGGGCAATCAGCATTACCGAAACCACCCAAGACACCCCGGGCTGATTACACCGCCATCGGTGTGCATCGCACAAGCGGATCCTCAAATGGGACAGCCGTCAAGGAGGGCGAAACCCGTTCGCCGCGCAACGCGCTTGGACCTTGGTGCCTCGTGCGATGGTCTTCGCCCTAGCTCTGAAAACCTCGGACCAGACGAGCACGAGACCCTGGTAGCCCGTCTCTGACTCGCACCGGCAACCCACCACACGCTGGAGGCGGCCCCTAGACTGTCCGTGAGCGGGACCCCACGACCGGCCCCGCGCCACCGTCGATGCAGGGGAGCAGCCATGACGAACCACCGCGCAGCCGTCGCCGCCGCGAGCGTCTCCCTCCTGTTGATCGCCCTCACGGGCTGCGGTGCTGGCGGCACGGCAGCGGTTCCGGAGCCCCCGGCCGATGGCAATGTGCTCGACGCAGCCGACGTCCTGACCGCTGCTCAGGAGCAGGAGCTCAATGCACTCATCGACGAGCAGAACGCCCGCACCGACGCCGCACGCGTGGCCATCCTGACCGTGGAGGACGCGAGTGGCTCGATCGAGGACTACGCCCGGTCCGTCGCTACGGAGTGGGGTGTGGGCGACGACGGCGAAGACAACGGCGTGCTCGTGGTCGCGGACACCGGGGAGCGCGAACTGCGCATCGAGACCGCCGACGGTGCCCGTGAAACCTTCTCCGACGACAACGCCGAGCAGGTCATCGAGGACGTCCTCGAACCGGCCTTCGCGGACGAGGAGTACGCCCGGGGTCTGACGGAGGCCGTCGGCCAGATCTATGGCTACGCCCAGGGCCAGGATCCGGTGAAGGAGCCGTTCGACTGGGGTCTCCTCGCAGCAGTGGCCGGTGGTATGGCCGTCTTCATCGGAGCCTTGATGTGGTGGGGGGTCGCACACTCCCGACGCCGTCGCCGCGAGGCCGACGAGGAGATCCGCTCGGCTGAGGACGCCTACCCGGACCTGCGCCTGACCGAGGAGCAGCGCGATGCATACCGGAAATACCGGTACAGCCACTGCGGTGACGACGCCGTCTCCAACCCGGCCGTGTGGCTTCCCCTCTACGCCGCCAACCCGGCGCTCTACTCCGGTGGCAGCGGGACCAACGCCTCAGGGTCGTCCTTCAACGGGGGCGGGGGCTTCAGCGGCGGCGGGTCATCGGGGAGCTATTGACCCGGCGGCCCCGACCAGGAAGCCAACCCACACATGGTGGAGGTGCAGGCGAGGGTGGGCAGCGCTGATGCAGATCCGGGCAAAGGCCCGTCGGTCAGCCCAGGCGTGCCGCGGTGCTATCCCGCACCACGAGCCGCGTCGGCACGAGGTCAAGCCCCGGCTCCGTCGAGTTCTCCCGCATCTGCTTCAGCACCTTGTCCACGCAGCGCCGGCCCACCTCGGCGAAATCCTGGTGCACGGTGGTCAGGGGCGGGCTGAAGGAGGTGCTGTCCGGGATGTCGTCGAAGCCCACGATCGAGACGTCCTCCGGTACCCGGATGCCCTTCTCGTGGAAGGCTCGCAGCACTCCCAGCGCCATCTGGTCGTTCGCCACGAACACCGCGGTGCAGTCGGACGCGGCCAAGGTCAGGCCCGCGAGGTAGCCCGAGTCCGCCGACCAGTCCCCCCGCAGCAACGCAGGTTCAGCGCACCCCCGGGATGAGAGCACCGACCGCCACGCGTTCACGCGCCGCTCAGACGCGAAGGACGCCGACGGCCCCGCCACGTGCCACACCGTCGAGTGCCCCAGGTCCAGCAGGTGCTCCACGGCCTTCCGGGCGCCGTCGGCCTGGTCCGTGTCGATCACGCTGAAGCCGTCACTGGCATCGGAGTCCACCACCACGGCGTGGACGCCCGGCGGCAGGGACACCGTGGCGGCGTCGAGCAGGTGGACCTCCATGATCACGATGATGCCGTCCACCGCCAGTTCGTTCAGCCGCGAGAACGCACCCCGCACGCCGGCCTGCGTGGGCGCAGCCACGGGGATCAGCGTGATGGCGTAGTCCTCCTCCGCGGCCCGGGCCGCGATGGCCTCGAGCGTGCGGACGTTCCCGGTGGTCGAGAGCGTGAACAGGATGACGCCGATGGTCCGGAAGCTCCCCCGCTTCAGGGCCCGCGCCGCACTGTTGGGGCGGTAGCCGAGCTCGTTCATGGCCGCGATGACCTGCTGCCGCGTCGCGTCGATGACCCCCGCGCTGCCGTTGGACACCCGCGACACCGTCTGCGCCGAGACACCGGCCAGCCGGGCGACATCGGACATGGACACACGCCGGTCATCCCGGATGGAGTGTTGACGCGGCGTGGTGGACATGTGACCATCGTAACAACAATGTTTGCGTAAACATCGAGAAGAGCGCACGCTGGTGTTTACGCAAACATCGATCGAGGACAAGGACCAACATGACGACGGCGTCACCCCCACCCGCCGCGCTCGGCACGCAGCCGAAGCCCGCGAAACGAGCGCAGAAGCGCGGCCAGAAGAGCTCCTGGTCCGGCTGGCTGTTCATCGGCCCGTTCATGGCGGTCTTCGCGCTCGTGTTCCTCGCACCCATCGCCTACTCGATCTACCTGAGCTTCTTCCGCAACCAGCTGGTAGGCGGCAACGGCTTCGTGGGCCTCGCCAACTACGCCCAGGTGCTGCAGGACTCCCAGTTCTGGTCCTCGCTCATCCGGGTGGTCCTGTTCCTCGCGGTGCAGGTCCCGGTGATGCTCCTGATCGCCATGCTGGTGGCCCTGGCCCTGGACAGCGGCCGCCTCTATGGCAAATCCTTCTTCCGCATCTCGATCTTCCTGCCCTACGCGGTCCCCGCCGTCGTCGCCAGCCTCATGTGGGGCTTCATGTACGGCACGCGGTTCGGCCTGGTGGGCAACATCAACGAGGCGCTCGGCACCAACATCCCCAACCCGCTGAACCCGGACCTGATCCTCGCCTCGATCGGCAACATCGTCACGTGGGAGTTCATCGGCTACAACATGCTGATCTTCTACTCGGCGCTCAGCGTCATCCCGAAGTCCCTGTACGAGGCCGCGGAGATCGACGGCGCCAGCCAGTTCCGCCTCGTCACCGCCATTAAGCTGCCCGCCATCCGCGGTGCCATGGTGGTGGCCGCCATCTTCTCGGTGATCGGCAGCTTCCAGCTCTTCAACGAGCCCGCGATCCTGCAGAGCCTCGCGCCGAACTCCATCTCCACGTACTTCACCCCCAACCTGTACGCCTACTCGCTGAGCTTCTCCGGCCAGCAGTACAACTACTCCGCCACCGTGGCGATCGTCATGGGCATCATCACCATGGTCATCGCCTACGCCGTGCAGCTGCGCGGCATGCGGAAGGAGGGCTGACCATGAGCGTCGCCGTCGAACCCACCCGCCCCCGCAGCGACAAGCGGACCACCAGGCCCGGCTACGTGCGCATGAAGAGCTCGCGCCGCAGCGTCGACACCCCGAAGCGCAGCATCCTGCTGACCGTCCTCACCGGGATCGTCCTCGTCTACAGCCTCGTCCCGCTCGTCTGGCTCGTCATCAACTCCTCGAAGACGCAGGAGAGCCTGTTCAGCTCCTTCGGCCTCTGGTTCAGCGGGGACTTCGCGCTGTTCAGCAACATCGGCGACACCGTCACGTACGACGACGGCATCTTCGGCCGCTGGTTCCTCAACACCGTGCTGTACGTGGTGGCGGGCGCCGGCGGAGCCACCTTCCTCGCCGTCCTCGGCGGGTACGCCCTCGCGAAGTTCACGTTCCCCGGCAAGAAGGCCGTGTTCGCCGTCGTCCTCGGCGCGGTGGCCGTCCCCGGCACCGCCCTGGCGGTCCCCACCTTCCTGATGTTCAGCCAGATGGGCCTGACGAACACGCCGTGGGCGGTGATCATCCCCTCGCTGATTTCCCCGTTCGGGCTGTACCTGATGTGGACGTTCGCCTCCGAGGCCATCCCCACCGAGCTGCTGGAATCGGCGCGCATGGACGGCGCCGGCGAGTTCCGCACGTTCTTCCAGATCTCCCTGCCGCTGCTGGGACCGGGCATCGTCACGGTGCTGCTGTTCACCATGGTGGCCACCTGGAACAACTACTTCCTGCCGCTGATCATGCTCAAGGACCCGGACTGGTACCCGCTGACCCTGGGCCTCAACGCCTGGAACAACCAGGCGTCCACCGCCGGCGGCGAGGCGATCTTCAACCTCGTGATCACCGGCTCCCTCCTCACCATCATTCCGCTGATCGCGGCGTTCCTGCTGCTGCAGCGCTTCTGGCAGTCCGGCCTGAGCGCCGGCGCGGTCAAAGAGTAGAACCCCTCCCGAACACCCCCTTCCGAAAACGATGAAGTGAAAAGGAACCCCATGAAGAGCAGAATCTCCCCGGCCGTGCTCCGCGGCTCGGCCCTGGCCCTCGCGGCCGCCCTGACCCTCTCCGCCTGCGGTGGCGGCGGCGGCAACGACGCCGGTGGCGCTGCACCCGAAGAGGTCAGCGCGGACGACGTCCAGGCAGCCCTCGAGACCGGTGGCGACCTCACCGTCTGGGCCTGGGAGCCCACCCTCGAGAAGGTCGTGGAGGACTTCGAGGCGGAGTACCCGAACGTCAACATCGACCTCGTGAACGCCGGCACCGGCAACGACCAGTACACGGCGCTGCAGAACGCGATCGCCGCCGGCTCGGGCGTGCCCGACGTCGCGCAGGTCGAGTACTACGCACTACCCCAGTTCGCCCTGGCCGAGTCCGTGAAGGACCTCACCGGCTACGGCGCCGTCGATCTCCAGGACACCTTCAGCCCCGGCCCGTGGAGCTCCGTCCAGGCCAACGAGGGCATCTACGGCCTGCCCATGGACTCCGGGCCCATGGCCCTCTTCTACAACACGGACGTGTTCGAGAAGTACGGCGTCGAGGTCCCCACCACGTGGGAGGAGTACGTCGAGGCCGCCCGCACGCTGCACGAGGCGGACCCCAACGTGTACATCGCCAATGACACGGGAGACGCCGGCTTCGCCACCAGCCTCATCTGGCAGGCCGGCGGCCAGCCCTACCAGGTGGACGGTACGGACGTCACCGTCAACTTCTCCGACGAGGGCTCCACGAAGTTCGCCGAGACCTGGCAGCAGCTCCTCGACGAGGAGCTCCTGGCCCCCATCAGCTCCTGGAGCGACGAGTGGTACCAGGGCCTCGGCAACGGCACCATCGCCACCCTCTCCACCGGCGCCTGGATGCCCGGCAACTTCACCTCCGGCATCCCCCAGGCCGCAGGCCAGTGGCGTGCCGCGCCGCTCCCCCAGTGGGAAGAGGGCCAGACCGCGAGCGCGGAGAACGGCGGCTCCTCGCTGACCATCCCTGCTGCCAGTGAGCAGGGCGCCCTCGCGTACGCCTTCCTCGACTACGCCAACGTGGGCGACGGCGTCCAGACCAGGATCGACGGCGGCGCCTTCCCGGCGACGTCCGCGCAGCTCCAGTCCGAGGAGTTCCTCAACACCGAGTTCGAGTACTTCGGCGGCCAGAAGGCCAACGAGATCTTCGCCGAATCCGCGCAGAACGTCCCCGAGGGCTGGTCCTACCTGCCCTTCCAGGTCTACGCGAACAGCATCTTCAACGACACCGCCGGCCAGGCCTACGTCTCGGACACCCCGCTGTCCGAGGGCCTGAAGAACTGGCAGGACGCCAGCGTCAAGTACGGCAACGAGCAGGGCTTCACCGTCTCGGAGTAGTCCCTGCTTCATCGGACCCGGGCCGGGCGGGAGCTCGCGCGCACCCGCCCGGTCCGTTCCACCCCTGTTCCATCCCCGCTGGACCCACCGTCGTCGTCCCCCGCCCCTCCGTCAGGGGATGGGCACGACGACGGCGGGAGCACCACCCGCGCGCCACACGTCTCGAGAATCACCCAAGGAGCTTCACCGTGTCGACACCCACCACCCACCGCTGGCTGCGCTGGCCGTCCGAGCCCGCCCGCCCCCGCATGGCGTACGGCGCCGACTACAACCCGGAGCAGTGGCCGCGCGAGACGTGGGACGAGGACGTCCGCCTCATGCGCGAGGCCGGCGTCAACGTGGTGTCGCTGGCGATCTTCTCCTGGGCCCGCCTGCAGCCCGAGCGCGACGAATGGAACTTCGCCTGGCTGGACGAGGTCATCGACCTCCTGCACGCGAACGGGATCGCCGTCGACCTCGCCACCGCGACCGCCTCCCCGCCGCCATGGCTCGCCACCGAGCACCCCGAGATCCTCCCGGTCACGGTCGACGGCAGCACCCTCTGGCCCGGCGCCCGCCAGCACTGGCGCCCCACCAGCCCCGTCTTCCGCGAGCACGCCCTGAAGCTCGTCACGGCGATGGCCGAGCGCTACGGCGACCACCCCGCCGTCTGCGCGTGGCACGTCTCCAACGAGCTCGGCTGCCACAACATCTACGACTACTCCGACGACGCCGCCGGCGCCTTCCGTACCTGGCTCGCCGACCGCTACGGCAGCATCGACGCCCTCAACGACGCCTGGGGCACCGACTTCTGGTCCCAGCGCTACACGCGGTTCGAGCAGATCCTGCCCCCGCGCCAGGCCGCCTCGCACCCGAACCCCACGCAGCAGCTCGACTTCAAGCGCTTCTCCTCCGACGCCCTCAAGCAGTACCTGCGCGCCGAACGCGACATCCTGAACCGCATCACCCCGGACATCCCCGTCACCACCAACTTCATGGTCATGGGCGAGACCAAGGGCATGGACTACGCCGACTGGGCTGCCGAGGTGGACTTCGTCGCCAACGACCACTACTTCGTGCCCGGCCCCCAGGCCGTGGACGAGCTCTCCTTCTCCGCGAACCTCACCGGCAACATCGCCGGCGGGAAGCCCTGGTTCCTCATGGAGCACTCCACCAGCGCGGTGAACTGGCAGCCCGTCAACACCCCGAAGAAGTCCGGTGCCCTCCGCCGCGATTCGCTCACCCACGTGGCCCACGGCGCGGACGCCGTCTGCTACTTCCAGTGGCGGCAGTCCAAGGCCGGCGCCGAGAAGTTCCACTCCGCGATGGTCCCCCACGCCGGCGAGGACAGCCCCATCTTCCGCGACGTCGTCGCCCTCGGGCGCGAACTCGGCGCACTGTCCGGCGTCGTCGGCTCCCGCCGCAGCCAGGCACCCGCGGCCATCCTCTTCGACTGGGACTCCTGGTGGGCCTCCGAGCAGGACTCCCACCCCTCCGACCGCCTGCGCTACCGGCAGGAGGCCCTGGACTGGTACTCGGCGTTCCTCGCCCTCGGCATCCGCGCCGACGTCATCCCCGCCGCGACGGACCTCACCGGCTACGGGCTCGTCGTCGCCCCCGTCCTCCACGTGGTCCCGGCCGCCCTGAAGGCGCGCCTCGAGGACTACGTGGCCGGCGGCGGGCACCTCGTCGCGAGCTACTTCAGCGGCATCACCGACGAGAACGACCACATCTGGCTCAGCGGCTACCCCGGGGCCCTCGCGGACCTGCTCGGCATCCGTATCGACGAGTTCGGCCCCCTGCTCGACGGCGAGTCCGTCGCCCTGGACAACGGCACCACCGCGACCCTGTGGGCGGACCGCGTACTCCCCCGCTTCGACGGCGTCCAGGTCCTCTCCCGCTACACGACCGGCGACCACGCGGGAGACGCCGCCGTGACGCGGCGCGCCTCCGGCCGGGGCAGCGCGGCGTACGTCGGCGCACGCCTCGGCGCCGAGGGACTCGAGACCGTCCTCGCGGACCTCGCGGCCCGCGCCGGCGTGACCAGCGAGCTCCCCGCGGAACTCCGCGGCGCCGTCGAACAGGTCATCCGCACCGGCGACGACGCCGACCACGTCTTCCTCATCAACCGCACCGACACACCCGTGGACATCACGGGGGTCGACGGCGACACCCTCACCGGCGAGGAGTCCAAGCTGGCTCCCCGCTCCGTCGCCGTCCTCACGAGGAAGGCCCGCACCACCGTCTCGTAAGACCTGCACCACCCCTCGCTGGAAGGAACCACGTTCAATGACGAATCGATCCAGGCGCGCCGCCACACGAGCGGCCGCGACAGGGGTTGCCGCCGTCCTGGCGGCAGCCTCCCTCATGGGAGGTGCGGCGCAGGCCGCACCCCCGGCCCCGCCCGCACCGCCCGCGGCACCCGAGGGCGCACTGACCCTCACCCCGGACCCCTCCTACCAGGGGGAGGAGTTCGAGGGCTGGGGGACCAGCCTCGTCTGGTTCGCCAACGCCACCGGCGACTACCCGGACGAGATCCGGAACCGCCTCGCCGACCTGGTCTTCGGGCCCGACGGCCTGAACCTCAACATCGCCCGGTACAACATCGGCGGCGGCAACGCCCCGGACGTGAAGGACTACCTGCGGCCCGGCGGCGCCGTCGAGGGCTGGTGGAACGCCCCCGAGGGCACCACGCGCGAGGACACCGCCTGGTGGTCCCCCGAGGACCCCGCGGACTGGAACCTCGAGGCGGACGCCACGCAGCGCTGGTGGATCGACCGCATCAAGCAGGACATCACCCACTGGGAGACCTTCAGCAACTCGCCGCCGTGGTTCCAGACCGTCAGCGGCTACACGTCCGGCGGGTTCAACTCCACCGCCGACCAGCTGAAGCCCGGGAGCATCTCCGACTTCAACGCCTACCTGGTGCGCGTCACCGAGGAGCTGGAGAAGGCCCACGGCATCGAGGTGGACACCCTCGATCCGTTCAACGAGCCGAACACCAACTACTGGAGCACGCAGCTCGACGCCACCGGCGAACCGACCAGCGGCCGCCAGGAGGGCGCCCACATGGGCCCGCAGCTGCAGCAGCAGGTCCTCCGCGACCTCGCCGCCCAGCTGCAGGACGCCGACACGGACGCCACCATCTCCGCGATGGACGAGACCAACCCCGGCACCTTCGCCACGAACTGGAACTCCTACCCCGAGGACGTCCGCGCCCTCGTGGACCAGCTGAACGTGCACACCTACGGCACCGGGCAGCGCACCACCGTCCGGGACATCGCGAAGGCCGAGGACAAGCCCGTGTGGATGAGCGAGGTCGAGGGCTCCTGGGGTGACGGCCAGAGCTTCACCAGCATGGAGCCGGGCCTCGGCATGGCCAAGCGCATCACCGACGACCTCCGCGAGCTGGAGCCCAGCGCCTGGGTGTTCTGGCAGCCCGTCGAGGACTACGACAACATGGCACCCGGCGGCGAGTCCGCCGCCGGCGCCAACTGGGGCAGCATCCAGATGCCCTTCGACTGCACGGACGTGGACACCCTCGAGACGTGCCCCATCTACACGAACACCAAGTTCAACACCGTGCGGAACTACACGCACTACATCCAGCCCGGGGACCGCCTGGTGCAGGTGGACGACGAGGACACCACCGCCGCGATCACCGACTCCGGTGCCGCCGTCGTGCATATCAACGAGGATGCCGAGGACAAGCCCGTGGTCCTGGACTTCTCGAAGTTCGGTTCCGTCGCCAGGGGTGCCACGGTGACCCCCGTGGTCAGCGATGCGGACGGCGCCCTCGTCGAGGGTGAGCCGGTCGCGATCGAGGGCGGCAGCGCCGTCGTCACCGCACCGGCCGAGTCCGTCACCACCTTCGTGGTCGACGGCGTCTCGGGCATCGCCGAGGACGCGGCCGCCCTCCAGGACGGCCACGTGTATCGGCTGCAGGGCGTGCAGAGCGGCAAGTCCATCGAGACCGCCGGCGGCACCGCCGTCATCAGCGCCACCGACCCCGCCGACGCGCAGCAGCTGTTCCGCTTCACCAGCCTCGGCGAGGACAACACCAACCGCGAGCGCTATGCGATCACCACCCTCGACGGCGCCGCGCAGCTCGCCGACGAGGGCGGCGCCGCCGTCGTCGCTCCCGCCGGTGGCAACCCCCGGGCCGAGTGGATCGCCTCCACGACCGGGGACGGCACCTACACGTTCGTCAACGCCGAGACCGACCTCCTGCTCGAGGTCGGTGGCGGATCGACGGCCGAGGGCGCGGCGGTCACGCTGTACCTCGCGAACTCGGGTGCGAACCAGCGCTGGATACTGGTCGACGAGACCGTGCTCGGCGTCGAACCGGCCACCGCCTTCACCGTCCCCGGCACCGCACCCGTGCTGCCGGAGACCGTGACGCCGGTGTACCGCGACGGCGCCCGCGGGGCCATCCCCGTCGAGTGGAAGATCCCGAACGGGAACCGCTGGAAGAAGGCCGGGACCGTCAAGGTGAAGGGCACCGCGACGGACGTCACCGGCGCGCAGTTCCCCGCCGAACTGACCGTCACGGTCGACACCCTCGTCTCCACGCAGCCGGCACGCGCCAAGGCCGTCGTCGGAGCCGTTCCCGTCCTGCCTCCGACCGTCACGGCCATGGGCAGCCTCGGCGGCACCGTGGACCGCGACGTCACCTGGGACACCGCCGTCAGCTACCCCGCCCCCGGCGTGTACGAGCTCGCCGGCCGGGCGGACGACGGCGCGGGCGGCACGCTCCCGGCGGCCGTCCGCATCCAGGTCACCGAGGGCACGCTCGACAACGTGGCCGACGACGGCGGCACCACCGCCACGGCCACGTTCACCGAGCCGGGCTACGGCACGGCCGGGCTCTTCAACGGCGATCTCCGCGACAAGGCCTGGTCCAACTGGAAGTCCAGCGCGAAGAACACCTCGGACACCCTGACGGTGACCCTGCCGTCGGCCCGGCCGCTGGGCGGCGTCGTGGTCAACTTCTTCCGCGACGGCACCACGGACAGCTACGCGCAGACCCTCCAGCTGCAGGTACAGGGCGCCGACGGCGTCTGGACCTCGGCCGGCGCGCCGGTGGCCGTCCCCTCGGGCGCTCCGGCTCCCGCGGTGACCCTGCCGCTCACCGGGGTGACGGCGCAGTCCGTGCGGGTGGTCATGACGGCCCGCCCTAACACGCACATGGTGGTCAGCGAGATCCAGGTGCTCGGGGCCGTTCCGGCGGTGTCCTCGGACGCCACGCTCTCCTCGATCAGCGTGGGCGCTACGCCGATCGCCGGCTTCGACCCGGCGGTCACCACCTACGCGGTGCCGGTCAAGGGCAAGCTGCCCGCCGTGTCCGCCGCAGCGGCGGATCCCTACGCCACGGTCTCCGTGACGCAGCCGAAGGGCAGTGACCGGACCGCCGTCATCACGGTGACGAGCGAGGACGGCACCGCGACGGGCACCTACCGGGTGACGCTGACCCGCTAGGCACCCTCCCTCCACCCGACCGACGGGGCGTCCGCACGAGCGGGCGCCCCGTCGTCGTCCCGAGGATCTCGCAGCAGTCTCAGGGTGCCGACGGGCCGAGGGACCCGCGGTGATCATGACGCTGTCCGGGTGGTGGTGCTCCGCTGTGCTGACACGCGCGGCCCCTCGGGTCTGCCGCAGGAATTCGGTCCGGCAGTATCCGATCAAGGGGAGACCGCCTGATTGTCTACCATTGACGGGACGAAAAGGACACGGTTCCCAATCGTTATCGAACGGGCCGCGATGTCCTCCCTAGGTATGACTCCGTGGACGATTCCAGGCAATAGCATCCTCACTATTGCCCTATGGAGGAAGAGGACCCGTGCGACTGTCATCCCGCGTCATCACTGCCCTGGCCACGACGATGTGTGCTTCGGCCCTGCTCGCGGGTTGCGCGTCGCCGGAGGAAGCTCCCGCCGCCGAGAAGGAATCCCCGCTGTCCGCTTTCTTCGCCTCCGCCTATGGCGGGGACCTGAGCCAGGAGGAGCAGGAGAAGAAATTCGCGGAGGACGAGCGAGAGCGTGAGGAACTCGTGGCGCAATGCATGTCGGAGGAAGGGTTCGAATATTCACCGAATGTGCAGTCCGCCTCGATGTCCATGCCGGTGAGCGGTGATGAATGGGATCCGGATTCCCGCGAATGGGTGGCTCAGTACGGGTACGGGATGATCAACTACCCCGGGCGCGACGACATGGAGTCCGGCGGGGAGGGCGAATACGTCGACGCCAATGCCGACTACGTCGCGAGCCTCTCGGAGTCGGAGCAGCAGGCGTTCAACGAGGCCCTGCACGGGCCGATGCCGGACCCGGAGGACATGCCCGCCGAGGGTGAGCCGATGGAGTGGGACTGGACCACGGCCGGCTGCTACGGGTGGGCGGAGAACGAGCGGGGTACCGCAGTGGACCCGATGTCCACGGACGAGCACAAGCCCCTCATGGACGCGATGAACACGTTCTACGAGACCATGATGACTTCGCCCGAACTCACCGAGATCGACGCGGCGTGGTCCTCCTGCATGGCGGACGCGGGCCACCCCGGGTTCTCCGCGCAGATGGACGCCCAGACCAGCATCAACGATGACATGAACAAGCTCTACGAGAGCACCGGTGAGATCGGCACGACGGATGACACGGCGATGGCGGGTGGGATGGGCATGCCGAACCAGGCGGAGATGGACGCCCTCGGCGAGAAGGAGATCGAGCTCGCCCTCGCGGACCTCGACTGCCGGGAGGAGACCGACTACCGGCAGAAGCAGCAGGAGGTGCAGTTCGCCCAGGAGCAGCAGTTCGTGGACGACCATAAGACCGAACTCGAGGCCTTCCGCGCCGATCTCGAGCAGGGAAGCTGAGTGGCACGGTTCCGGCGAGCCCGAACCGCGGAAGCCACGGCGGAGACCCGGAGCCTCGACGAGATCCTGACTCCTGCCCCTGACGGGGAGGACGGCCCGCGCGGCGCATCCGGGGCCGGGCTGGCCGCCGTCTTCCGCCGCAACCGCACCCTCTGGATCGTGGCCGTCGCCGCCGTCCTCAGCCTGGTCGCCGGGCTGCTGCTCGGCCGGTTCCTCGTCTCCCCCGCCGACGCCGCGTCGACGGCGGAGCCGCCGGCCCCCGGCCTCGTGACCGTCCCCGTCGAGTTCGGGCGCCTCAGCAACGACGTGACCATCCGGGGCGAGGTGGCGTACGCCGATCCGGTGGAGGTCCGCGTCGACACGTCGTCCATCGCGGGTGCGGCGGTCGTCACGGGTCAGGTACCGGAGGAGGGGGCGGAACTGAAGGCGCTCTCGATCGCCCTCGAGGTGGCCGGACGTCCGGTGATCGTCCTGCCCGGCGAGCTCCCGGCGTACCGGACCCTGCAGATCGGGGTGTCCGGTCCCGACGTCGTGCAGTTCAAGACCGCGCTCCGGACCATCGGCATCGACGCCGGCGATCCCGCGGACCCGGTCTTCGGCGTCGAGGCGGCCAACGCCGTCGCGACCCTCTACACGGACGCCGGCTACAGCGCCCCCGCCTCGGAGGAGGGCAGCGAGGAGAGCCTCCGGTCCGCCCAGGAGGCCGTCCGTTCCGCGGAGCAGGGTCTCGTCACGGCCCAGAACGACCTCGCGGCCACGCCGGTCGGGGCCACCGCCGTCGAGATCCTCGAAGCCGACAACGCCGTGGCGGGCGCCCGCCGTGAACTCGCCGCCGCGCAGGAGGCGGACCCGCAGGATCCCCTGCAGATCGGCGCCGCGGCCGATGGACTGAAGCTCGCGGAGCTGCGACGGCAGCAGGTCGGGTCCGACCGCACCGACGCACCGCAGCGGGCCGCCGTCGACGCAGCGACCGCGCAGCTGATCGCGGCGCAGGAGGAGCTGGCGCGCGCCGACGTGGCCGCCCTGCCCGCGCTGCCCGCGGGCGAGGTGCTCTACCTCACCGAACTGCCGCGCCGCGTCGATGCCGTGGCCGCACAGCGCGGCAGCGTCCTCGACGGCCCGGCGATGACCGTCTCGGGTGCGACCGTCGGCCTGTCCGGGTCCGCCGCCGAGGGCGACGCCCGGCTCCTGAAGGTCGAGGACACGGCGTCCTTCGAGCTGCCGGACGGCACGCCCCATCCGGCCACCATCACGGCGGTGACGCCGGGCGAGGGCGATTCCCAGCGGTGGACCATCGAGCTGACGCCCGATCCGCTCAGCCCGGAACAGATCAGGGAATTGCAGGGCTCGAACGTCCGGGTCTCCATCGCGGTCGGCGCCACCGACGGCGAGGTCCTCTCGGTCCCGTACGCCGCGCTGACGGCCGGCCCCGGCGGCGAGACGCGGGTGGAGGTCACCGAGGGCGACCCGCGGGCGGGTGAGGAGACGACGACGCGCCTGGTGGTGGTCCGCAGCGGACTGGCGACGCCGGGCGCCGTGGAGGTCACGCCCCTCGAGGGCGAACTGGAGCAGGGCGATCTCGTGGTGGTGGGGCGATGAGCACGCCGCTCGTCGAGCTGCGGGACGTCACCCGGTCCTTCCCGGGCCCGCCGGAGGTGCAGGCCCTGAAGGGCATCAACCTGACCGTGCACGACGGCGACTACGTCTCGATCGTCGGTCCCAGCGGGTCCGGCAAGTCCACCATGCTGAACATCCTGGGCCTGCTCGACCGGCCCAGCGTCGGCGAGTACCGGCTGGCCGGCCACCTCACGGGCGCCCTCGACGAGGACACGCGCGCCGCCGTCCGGGCCCAGCGCATCGGGTTCGTGTTCCAGGCCTTCCACCTCATGCCACGGCGCCCGGTGCTGGAGAACGTCATGATGCCCATGCTGTACAGCGGGACCCCGCGGGACGAACGGGAGGACCGGGCGAGGCAGGCCCTCGAACGCGTGGGGCTCGGGCACCGCCTCGCGTTCCTGCCCGGCACGCTCTCCGGCGGTGAACGCCAGCGCGTGGCCGTCGCCCGCGCCGTCGTCACCAGGCCCAGCCTGCTCCTCGCGGACGAGCCCACCGGAAACCTCGACGGGGGGACGTCCACCGACGTCATGGAACTCTTCGAGGAGCTCGTCTCCGACGGCCTGGCGCTCGTCATCATCACCCACGACGCCGCGGTGGCCCGCCGCGCACCCCGCAGTGTCGGCATCGCCGACGGACGGGTGACGAGCGCGCCGTGACACGACACCTCGCCCCCGACCTCCCGCCCGCCGCGCCGGACGACGCCCCGGTTGACACGACGGATGGCACGACGGATGACATGACCGATGGCACGACCGACGAGTCCACCGACGGCCTGCCGGACCTGCTCCATCCCGTGCCCGCCGCGGACCGATTCGGCGTCACCGATCTCCTCATCGAAGCGACGTCGGATCTCGGGACCCGCCCCGGCCGCCTCCTGATGACCCTCGCGGGGACCGTCCTCGGCATCGGCGCCCTCGTCGCCACGATCGGCTTCGCCCAGACGACGGCGGGGCAGCTCAGCAAGCAGTTCGACGCCTTCGCCGCCACGCAGATCGTCGCCTCACCCGCCCAGGCGCAGACCGCCGACGGCGAGAGCGTGGACACCAGCTCGCTGCCCTGGGACGCGGTGCAGCGCATGGAGCGCCTCGCCGGGATCGAGCAGGCCGCGCTCATCAGCGAGGTGAGCCTGCCCGAGGGCACCGTCACGGCGGTTCCCGTCAACGATCCCTCGGCCCCCGGGACAGTGCCACCGCGGATCTTCGCGGCGTCCGCAGGCCTCGTCGACGCGCTGGAGGGCACCGTCCGCTACGGCCGCCTGTTCGACGACGGCCACGACCAGCGCCAGGACCGGGTGGCAGTCCTCGGCGAGCGGCTCGCCGGACGCCTCGGCATCACCCGCGTGGACTCCCAACCCTCCATCTTCGTCAACGGCATCCCCTACGCGGTGGTCGGCGTCTTCGGCGACGTGCAGCAACGCGCCGAACTCCTCGACAGCGTGGTCATCCCGACCGGCGCGGCCCGGAAGGACTTCGGCCTGACCGCCCCCGGCGAGGTGCAGGCCAGGATCGTCATCGGCGCAGGCCCGCAGGTCGCGGAGCAGGCGGCCCTCGCCCTCTCCCCCGATGCTCCCGAGGCCGTCACCGTCGCAGCGCCGCAGGGACGCTCGGATCTCGCCGAGTCCGTCCAGGCGGACGTGAACCTCATCTTCGTCGTCCTGTCCGTCGTCGTGCTGCTCGCCGGCGGAGTGGGGATCGCGAACGTCACCATGCTCTCGGTGATGGAACGTACGGGCGAGATCGGCCTGCGACGTGCCATCGGGGCGACGCGGCGGCAGATCGCCGCGCAGTTCGTCACGGAGTCCGTGATCATCGGTCTGCTCGGCGGGCTGCTCGGTGCCACCACAGGGGTGTTCGCCGTGATCGCCATCTCGGCGGCCCAGCAGTGGACGCCCGTGACGCATCCGCTGGTCGCCGTCGGCGGTGCCCTCCTCGGCGCGATCGTCGGTCTCGCGGCAGGGAGCCTGCCCGCCCGGAAGGCGACGCGCATCGAGCCCGTCGTGGCCCTCCGCGGCACGTGAGGCCGCGCTCCCTTCGCCGGACGGCCTCCGCCGCCTAGGGTGGCCGTATGGACCTGACCGGACAGTTCGAGGCGGAGCGGCCGCGCCTCGTGCGGATCGCCGCCGGCGTGCTCGACGACCGCGCGGAGGGCGAGGACATGGTGCAGCAGGCCTGGCTCCGCCTGCACGGCACCACGGCCGTCATCGGGAACCTGCCGGCCTGGCTCACGGTCGTCACCACGCGCCTGTGCCTCGACCGGCTCCGCGCCCGGGTCCCCGAACCGGTCGAGCCCGGGGTCGACGTCGGGCCCTCCTCCCCCGATCCCGCGGACGGCGTGGTCCGGGCGGCGGCGGTCGGGGTCGCGCTGCGGATCGTCCTCGACCGGCTCACGCCGACCGAGCGGGTCGCCTTCGTCCTGCACGACACCTTCGGCGTGGAGTTCCGCACCGTGGCGGCCGTCCTCGATGTGTCCGCCGATGCCGCACGGAAACTCGCGTCACGCGCCCGCTCGAAGGTCGCGGTGGCCGTACAGGCGGAAGCGCCCGCCGACTGGGAGGTGGTCGATGCCTTCCTCGAGGCCTCCCGCGGCGGCAGCTTCGCACGCCTGCTGCACCTGCTGGCGCCCGACGCCGTCGTCCGCGCCGATACCGCCGCGATCGCGGCGGGGACCCCGGAGCTGCTCTCCGGACGCGAGGCCGTCGCCTCGATGTTCGACGGCGCCGCGAAAGCCGCCCTGCCCGTCGTCGTCGACGGCCGTCCCGGCGCCGCCTGGTACCACCGGGGCGAGGCCCGCGTGCTCTTCGACTTCACCGTGGCCGACGGCCTGGTGCACGCCATCACCTTCCGCGCGGAGCCGCAGGTCCTCGCCTCCCTCGTGCGTCGGACGGGTGCGGAGAAGAAATGACGCGGCCGGTGTCACATCCGGCTGCTCGCCGTCGTCGTACAGGTAGGGCACCGCTCCGGGTCGCCCGCATCCACAGGAGGAACACGCCATGAAGACCATGACCTGCAAGCAGCTCGGCGGCCCCTGCGATCTCGCCCTCACGGGTGACTCCGCGGACATCATCATCCAGGCCCAGGACCAACACCTGAAGGACGCGGTCGCCGCCGGTGACACCGCCCACCAGCCGGCGCGCGCCGCCATGAAGGGCCGCTGGAAGAACCCGATCAAGGGGCTCGGCTGGTACAACGGCACCAAGAAGACGTTCGCGGCGCTCCCGGAGAACTGAAGCGGGAGGCGGTGCCTTCGGGGTCGGCGCCTTTGGGGTCAGATAGCCGAGAGCACGATCAGCACGGCGAGGCCGTTGTTCACGGCGTGCAGGAGGATCGGCACCCAGAGGTTCCCGTGGAACCGTCGCAGAAGGGCCAGCGCGACGCCGAGCGCGAAGAGATAGGCGAACCCGACCACCACGAGGTGCACGGCGGCGAAGAGGGCGGCGGACAGCAGTACGGCGAGCGCGGGGCGGAAGCGGCGGCCGAACCCGTCGAGGAACGCGCCGCGGAAGAGGACCTCCTCCCAGAGCGGCGTGAGGACCGCGACGACGAGCACCACGAACAGGACGACCGGGACGGGGAGTCCGGCCAGGTCCGCCAGCGGATCGTTGGTCGTGGGGGCTGCGCCGATGTCGAACCCCGTCAGACCGAGGACGGCGAGGAACACGCCCTGCAGCACGAGGGCGCCCAGGATGGCCGCGGGGATCTGCCAGAGGAGGTGGGCCATCCGTGGGCCCGGGCGGCGGAAGCCCAGCTGGGCCGCCGTGAGGTGGTTGCGGCGGACGAGATGGACGGACAGCGCTGCGAGCGCCGCCGCGGTGACGGTTCCCAGCAGCACGGGCACGAGGAGTTCCAGCGTGAAGTCGACGAGGCCTGTCAGCCCGAGGACCAGGATGACCCCGCACGCCGCCGCCACGTACAGCACCACGAACATCAGGGCCCAGCCCGCCTGCCGCAGTGTCACCACCGGTCCGGCAGCATCGGCGCCATACCCGCGATGGGTCTGGCGGACCTGGGCTGCCGGGCCGACGCCGCCCGGGAACGGGCTCACGGCGTGCTGCCCTCGGTCGCCCCACGGGACGCATCGCCGTCGGGCACCTCGGCGGTACATCCCCTCGCCACCGCGCCGGCCCCCGCGGCGAGGAGGACCCAGCCGGCGGCGATCACCGTGCGGTATGCCGGGGACGTGCCCAGCCAGTCGAGCAGCAGCGACCGCCCGCCGAAGACCAGTGCCGCCGCCACGAAGCATCCTCCCGCGACGACGAACCAGACGTACTTCTTCCCGGACATCATGGACCCCCCAGCATGGTGAGCTCCCAGCCTACGGGGCGCGGCGGGATCGACCGACACCGACGGAGCCGCGGGCTGCCGCCGTCGTGATGATTCCGCCGGTGCCGCCGATCAGGGTGGTTCTGGCAACCCCCACCACAGAAAAGCAAGGGTGGTTGTGAGGCCGACTTCTCGGGACGAGTGTGGGAATCGAGTGGCATTCTGCCGCTCCCTGAGGAGGTCCCATGTTCTTCCACGTCCAGCAGCTCATCAACGAGATCATCCCCGACGAGCCGGATCCCGCCGCAGCCAACGCCCTGCAGGAGGGCCTCGGCGGACAGTTCGGCGAGATGCGCACCATGATGCAGTACCTGTTCCAGAGCATGAACTTCCGCGGCGCGGCCGCCAAGCCCTACCGTGACCTGATCCAGGGCATCGGCACGGAGGAGATCAGCCATGTCGAACTGATCGGCACGACCATCTCCCGACTCCTCGACGGCTCACCCCGCTACCAGGGCACGCTCGACGACCCGCTGGACACCCCCGGCGCCGGTGGCGCGATCCCGCTGAACCTCGCCCTGTCCCAGGGCAACATCCACCACTACCTCGTGGGAGCTCAGGGTGCCATGCCGGTGGACTCGGCCGGTAATCCCTGGAGCGGAAGCTACGTCTACAACTCGGGCAACCTGCCGCTGGACCTCCTGTACAACCTGATGCTCGAGGCGACCGGCCGGCTCCAGAAGTGCCGGATGTACGAGATGACGGACAACAAGACCGCCCGCTCCACCATCGCCTACCTGATCGTCCGCGACCAGGCACACGAGAACGGCTACGCCAAGGCCCTCGAGACGCTCGGCGTGAAGTGGCAAGCGCTGCTGCCCATCCCCAAGACCAACGCCGAGCAGTTCCCGGAGGTCAAGAAGCTCCTCGACCTCGGGCTGCAGAGCAAGCAGTACACCTTCGACCTCAAGGGGCAGTCGGAGGCCGGGAAGATCTACCAGGGGCTGTCCCCGTCGAACGACGGCACCCAGCTGGACGCCAGCGAGCAGGCCCCGCAGGGTGTGCCGTCGGAGATCGCGCCCGAGCGCCTGGAGGAGTTCGCCCCCGGGCTGGACCCCGCGCTGCTCGAGCTCATCCAGGCTACGGCGGACCTGGAGATGGCGGACATCGATGCGATGTTCGGACCGGTCGAGAAGTAGTCCTGCCCGAACGACGGAAGGGGCGCCCGCTGCTGCGGGCGCCCCTTCTGCGTCTACCCCGTCCAGCCGTGCCGCTACGTCGGCCCGGCCGGAGCGGGTCAGCTGTTCTCGGTGCGCACCGGGCTGTCGGTCTCCTCGAGGGGTGAGCCCTCCTCGGCCTCGTCGGCCAGTTCCTTATGTCCCTCCAGGGACTCGGACAGCTGCTGGTCGGCGCTCGGATCGTGCTGGGGCTTCTCGTCGTGAGTACTCATGGGACGTCCTTCCGGTGGGATGGTGCCTGGTCGGTCCGACGCGGCAGCGGTGCTCGTCCGACGTCGTCCCGTCAGCCTACGCCTATCATCAGCAGGCTTGGTATCCCTCGCAGGCGGCGCGACGGCGGCGCCCCCGCCCCGCATCCGGCGGGTCAGCGCTCCGTGGTCGTGTGGTGCCGGCCGAGCGGGAGCATGAGCGGCTTGTTCGACGTAGGATCCACGACCACGCGGCTGTCCAGCCCGAACACCGCCCGGATGGTGTCCTCGGTCAGCACCTCGGCCGGGGTGCCGAGCGCATGGACCCTTCCGTCGGTGAGGGCGATGAGGTGGTCCGCGTAGCGCGCGGCGAGATTCAGGTCGTGGAGCACGATCACGATGGTGGTCCCGCGGGACCGGTTGAGGTCCGTGAGGAGATCGAGCACCTCGAGCTGGTGGCTGACGTCGAGGAACGTGGTGGGTTCGTCCAGCAGCAGGATGTCCGTCTGCTGCGCCAGGGCCATCGCGATCCACACGCGCTGCCGCTGCCCGCCGGAGAGCTCGTCCACCGGCCGGTCCGCGAGCGCAGCCGTCTCGGTGGCGGTGAGGGCGTCCGCCACGGCCTGGTCGTCGGCCGGCGTCCACCGGGAGAACAGGCCCTGGTGCGGATGCCGCCCGCGGCCCACGAGGTCCGCGACCGTGATGCCCTCGGGTGCGGTGGGCGATTGCGGCAGGAGCCCCAGTGTCCGTGCCAGCTCCTTGGCCGGTGTCTGGTGCACCGCCCGCCCATCGAGGACCACCTGCCCGCCGCGGGGTGCGAGGAGCCGGGACATGGCGCGGAGCAGGGTGGACTTCCCGCAGGCGTTGGCCCCGACGATCACCGAGATGCCACCCATGGGCACCTGCAGATCGAGGCCCTCCACGACGGTCCGGTCCCCGTATCCGACCGTCAGGTCCAGGGCGTTCAGCGTATGGGCAGTGGTCACAGCGAGCCTCCCGAGCGGTTGGTCCGCACGATCAGATAGACGAGGTAGGGCGCGCCCAGCACACCGGTGATGACGCCGACCGGGTAGCGGACGTCGAAGGCGTACTGGCCGAGGAAGTCGGCCGTCACCACCAGCAGGCTGCCCACCAGGGCGGAGGGGATGAGCAGCGACGCGCCGGGGCCGACGATCCGCGCGGCGATGGGCCCCGAGAGGAAGGCGACGAACGCGATCGGCCCGGCAGCCGCCGTCGCGAACGCGATGAGGCCGACGGCGGCGATGATCACGATGATGCGCGTGCGCTCGACGCGGACCCCGAGGGCCGCCGCGGCGTCGTCGCCCAGCTGGGACGTGGACAGGTTCCGGGACTGGGTCAGGAGGACGGGCGCAAGCACCGCGAGGGCGATGGCCACGGGCACCACCTCGGACCAGCGGGCCCCGTTCAGGCTGCCGGTCAGCCAGCGCGAGGCCTCCTGCAGGTCCCACTGCGCGGCCTTGCTCAGGACGTACGCCGTGAGGCTGTCCAGCATGGCGGCGATCCCGATGCCGATCAGGATCAGGCGCGTCCCGACGACGCCGCCCTTGAAGGACAGCCCGTAGACCAGGAGGGCGATCCCGAGACCGGCGATGATGGCGAAGATCGAGACCTGCGTGGCGCCGAGTCCGAGCGTGATGATGGCGAAGGCCGCCGCGGCGCTCGCACCCGCGCTGATCCCGATGATGTCCGGGCTCGCGAGCGGGTTCCGCAGCATGGTCTGGAACGTCACGCCGCCGATCCCGAAGCAGAGGCCCGCGATGACCGCGAGTGTGGCACGCGGGAGCCGGAGGCGCCCCACGGTGAAGCTCGCACCGTCGATGTCCTGCCCCAGGATCACCCCGAGGACCTCGCGGGGGGAGTAGGTGGTCTGCCCGACACACAGGGAGACGATGAAGGCGACGACGATCAGGGCGGCGAGGACACCGACCACGAGGCGTCGCCGAGCCGTGCGGTGCCGTCGCCCCTGCGCGATCTCACCGGCGGTGATGCCTACGCGCGGTGGTGCCTGCAGCGCTGTCACAGTTCACGCACCTTCTGCCGGCGGACGATGTAGATGAAGAAGGGGGCACCCACGAGCGCGCTGATGATGCCGACGTCGATCTCCTCGGGGCGCGCCACGATCCGCCCGAGGACGTCGGTGGACGTGAGGAGGATGGCCCCGAGGACGGCGGAGAGGGGCAGCAGCCAGCGGTGGTCCACGCCGATCAGCAGGCGGCAGGCGTGCGAGACCACGAGGCCCACGAAGCCGATGGGCCCGGTCACGGCGGTCACCGCCCCGCACAGGAGGACGGCGCCGAAGGCGGCGAGCCCCCGCGCCACGGCCACGCGTTCGCCGAGCCCGGCCGCCAGCTCGTCGCCGAGGGCCAGGGAGTTGAGCGAGCGGGCGGAGAGGAGGCTGAGGAGGAGGCCGACGGCGAGGAACGGGAGCACCTGGAAGATGCTCGAGAAGGTGCCTCCGCCCACACCACCGATCAGCCAGGACCGCACGCTACCCGAGATGTCACCGCGTGGGAGCACGACGGCGCTGATGAGCGAGGTCAGCGCGGCAGAGGTGGCGGCACCGGCCAGCGCGAGCTTCAGGGGCGTCGCTCCGCCGCGACCGAGCGAGCCCACCACGTAGACGAACACGGCGGTGACCGAGGCTCCGGCGATGGCCACCCAGATGTAGCCCGTCGCCGAGCTCAGGCCGACGGTCGCGATCGCGGTGACGACGGCGAGGGAGGCTCCGGTGTTGACCCCGAGGATCCCGGGGTCGGCGAGCGGGTTGCGGGTGACGCCCTGCATGACCGCCCCGGAGAGGCCGAGGGCCGCACCGGCGAGCACCGCGAGCAGGGTCCGCGGGATCCGCTTGGCCACCGCCGCCTCGTTGAAGCCGTCCGTCGATCCGCCCAGGGCCGCGATCACATCGGCGAGCGACACGTCGCGTGAGCCGATGCCCACGGACGCGAAGGCCACCACCCCCAGCACGGCGAGGGCGATGACGAGCCAGAGCGGCCGGAGCCGTCGCAGTCCCCGCGCGGTGGCGGGGGCTGCGACGGCCGGCGGGGCGGACGGGGGCACTAGGCGTTGTCTGCGGCGTCCGAGAGGAGCGTGAGGTAGTCCTCGAGCACCCACGAGATGGACAGCGGCGTGGGGTTGGCCGCGGTGCCCACGGGCGTGGTGCCGGGTAGATTCACGACAGCCTTGTTGGCGACGGCGGGGATCTGCGAGAGCAGCGGGTCGGCCTCGAGCGTGGAGACCAGTTCGTCGTCGCCGTAGGTGACGATGATGTCGACGTCGTCCAGCACGTCGGCCTGCTCGGTGCTGATGGTCCCGGAGAAGAGGTCGGTCTCCGCGGATGCGGTGGCGACGCTCGCCGGTGTGGCGAGGCCGAGGTCCTCGAAGAACATGGCCCGGGTGTCGTGCGTGGTGTAGTAGCTGACCTCGCTGAGGTCCGTGGGGTCAACGTGCGTCATGAACATGGTCTTCTTGCCGGCGATGCCCGGGAATTCCGCGGTGGCGTCGCTGATCTGCTGGTCGAGGTCCGCGATCAGCTCCTTGCCCTCCTCGGCCATGCCCATGCCGGCGCTGTTGAGCTCGATCATCTCGCGCCACGGGGTGCCCCAGGCGGTCTCGGGGAAGGCGACGACGGGGGCGATCTCGCTGAGGGTGTCGTAGTCCTCCTGCGTCAGGCCCGAGTAGGCCGCGAGGATGACGTCCGGCGCGGTATCCGCGACGGCCTCGAAGTCGATGCCGTCGGTCTCGTCGAACAGCACGGGCGTCTCGCCGCCCAGCTCCTCGAGCTTCTCGGTCACCCAGGGGAGGACGCCGTCGCCGTCGTCGTCACCGAAGGTGGCGGCCGCCATGCCGACGGGGACGACGCCGAGCGCGAGGGGCACCTCCTGGTTGGCCCAGGCCACGGTCGCCACGCGCTCCGGCTTCTCCTCGATGGTGGTGGTCCCGAAGCCGTGCTCGATGGTGATGGGCTCGAAGCCGGCGCTGGAGGGTGCCTCGGCGGCGGACTCGGCGGCCGGCGTGGAGCAGGCAGCGAGCGCGACGGTCATGGCTGCGGCGGCAGCGAGGGTGAGGAGTTTCGGGGCGCGGAGCATGGGGGCCTTCCAGGGTGACGACAATGACGGGTACCGGCGTGCTACCGGTCGGATCGACCCTCGGAGCATCAGGTAAGGATTACCTTAGCAGGGATTAGCGCATGCGATTGTGACGTTATTCCGACGCCGCATTCGGCCCTACCGCCCGGCCCGCCGACAGCCATGCGGACACTCCTTGACCGCGAGGACGTGCGCCCGGTGCAGTCGGGGAGCAGAATCCGGTCATGACTCTGCGCTGGTACTCCACCGTCATCGAATCCACCGATCACCGTGCGCTGGCGCGCTGGTGGGCCGAGGCACTCGGGTGGGAGGTCATGTTCGACACCGACGAGGAAGCCGTCCTCGTACCGCCCTGGGCTCGCGATCTCGGCTCGAAGCTGGCCTTCGAGCAGGTGCCGCCCGGACTCGTGTTCGTGCCCGTGGAGCACGCCAATGAGGGGAAGAACCGCCTGCACCTCGACTTCGCGCCGCACACGAGCCAGGATCGGGACGCCGAGATCGAGCGCCTCGTGGGCCTCGGGGCGACGCGCACCGACGTGGGCCAGGGTCCGGACGTCAGCTGGGAAGTCCTCGCCGACCCGGACGGCAACGAGTTCTGCGTGCTGTCCTCGCGGGAGTACTGATCCCCGGCCCGAGTCCGATCCGGCGGGAGGCGCAACCCGCCCGGACATGACGAAGGACCGCCGGACGGCAGCTCCGACGGTCCTTCATCGCATCCTTCGGGTGGAGCCGCTCGGCCCCGCCCGTCCTCCGTCAGAGTTCGATGCGCTCCGTCTCGATGACTTCCTTGCGGACCTGGCCGCCCACCGTCTCGTCGTGGGTGTGCGCCTCACGGCTGACACGCACCCGCTCGATGGGCACCACGTCCATCTCGACGCGGGGCTTCTCCTCGTACAGGACCAGTTCGACGACGTCCCCGCTGAAGGCCGTCTCCACCGCCGAGTACAGGCGCTCGCGCTCGGCCTTGCTGAAGGTGCCCGAGCCGTCGTCGTAGAGGGGCTTGCCGTCGCTGACCGGGACGCGCTCGACGACGAGCTCCTCGCGCCGGATCTGGACGGTCATGGTGACATCCTCGGTGACCACGCGCTTGACCAGGCGAACCCGTTCCGTCTCCCGGAGTTCGGTACCGACCCTCAGCTGCTCCTCGGAGCGCGTCATGGCCAGATCGCCGTCATCGTCCGTCCCACCCGGGCCGGCACCGCGTCGCAGTCCCTCGTCGCGGCGCGGCTGCTCGGCACGCCCCGCGAAGGCGTCGGTGCGTGAGGACCGGTTGCCGCCAGTGGCGGGAGTCTCGGTGAGCGTCTCGTCCTTCGGCGCCATCAGGCCGTAGTAGCGCAGCAGGTGCTGCTCCTCCTCCGGGCTGAGGTGCCCGTCCTGGGACATCTTCGGTGACGAATGGACGGTGCCGTGCGGGTACGGCAGGCGGACGTCGTTCCCGTCGAGGACCCCATCGCGCAGCGGTGCGAAGGACTCCGGCTCGCCCGACGCGTGGGTGGTGATCGTGACCCAGCTGGGTTCGCCGGTGGCATCGTCGACGTAGAGGTGCCCCATCGGCCCGAGGACCGCCCCGTCCTCGCTCAGCACGTTGCCGCCGGCGTTCATCGAGTCCTTCATCTGGTCGAGCGTGATCATGGTGGCCCTTTCGACGTGGATCGTTCCTCCTCACCGTAGGGGCCGATCGACCTGATAGCAAGCATGCTTAGTACCGAACGTGGTTGCCGTCGGCACCGAAGCTCGGCGATCCGCTGATCCAGCCCTCCTCGCCTCCGCACGCGGCGCATCCACCACTCCGTCGCGCACCGGACGGAGCGCTACGGACGGGTGGTCATCCTGGCGCTCGGTGCATCGCTCGTCGCGATCGCTGTCGGTGCGGCCCAGGAACCGGTCAGCGTCCCGATCCTCCTCGGCGCGGTCGTCGGCGTCGCACTCTCGGTGTGACTGTGGTGGCTGCACTTCGACGTCACGTCCATCGCCGTCGAACACCGCGTGCGGCCTTCTGGCACCGGGTCGGTGGCGGCTGGGAGAGGTGGCGGCTCCGTGGAGCCGTCGTGCTCCTGCTCCTCATCCCGGTCGCCGCATCACTCGCCCGCTCGCCGCTGAGCGCGCCTCTGCCGGTCGACGGGTCCGCTGTCCGTGTCCGAACCGGCGCGACCGACCGAGGCGACCACCCGTCGCGGCCACCCGTCGCGGCCATCCGGCGCGATCAACCGGCGCGATCAACCGGCGAAGGCCCTGATGACCAGGAAGACCACGGGCAGGTAGAGGACGCCCGCCACGGTCTGCAGGGTGATGATCGAGGCCATGAGCCGGGAATCACCGCCGAGCGCCCTCGCCATGACGTAGGCCGAGGACGCGGTGGGCAGGGAGAGGAAGAGGATCACCGTTGCCGCCGGTTCGCCGGTGAGGCCCACCAGCAGGCAACCCGCGAGACCGAGTCCTGGCATCACCACGAACTTGACGGCGGTCGCGAGGCCCACCGCGCCGAGATTGCGTCCCATGCTGCGCAGTTCCAGGGCAGCCCCGACGCACAGCAGGCCGAGCGGCAGGGACGCGGCACCGAGCGTCCGCACCAGGCCCTCGACGCCCGGGGGCAGCCCGATCCCCGTGACATTCAGGCCGATACCGATCACGCAGCCGAGGATCAGCGGGTTCGTGGCGATGCTGCGGACCGTCCCGCCGACCGTGAGCCGCTCCGCCCCGTACCGCGCGAAACCGAGCGTGCAGACGACGTTGACGAGCGGCACGAGGATGGTGTTCGCGATCGCGGCGAGCGCCACGCCGTCGGTCCCGAACAGGGCGAGGGCGATGGAGAGGCCGAGGTAGTTGTTGAAGCGGATGCTCCCCTGCAGCACGGAGGTGAACGCGGGCCCGTCCAGGTCCAGCCACCGCTGCGCCACGACGAGTCCCAGGGCTGTCAGGACCACCGGGCCGGCGAGTACCGGTGCCATGAGGGCGATCGGCAACCCGCCGAGATCCGCGGTCGCCGTGCCGTTGATGAACAGAGCGGGAAGCAGGACGAAATAGCACAGCCGCTCCGCAGGGGGCCAGAACGACGGCGCGAGGAACGCCCGTGCACGGATGCCATAGCCGAGCGCGATCAGCCCGATCACCGGGCCGAGCGCCACGATGGTCTGCAGGATCATCGGGCGGCGCCCCTGCCGGGGGTCAGGATCGGCGCGATCACCAGCCCCGGGCCTGCAGCCACTCGCTCGCCAGCCGGCTCCACTGGCCGGCGGCACCCTGCCCGTCGGCGAGGCCCAGACCGTGCTCACCCTCCTCGAAGACATGCAGGGCGTGCGGAACCCGGTGTGCGGCGAGCGCCCGCGCGAGCCGGTATGCGTGCTCGACCGGGACGGCCTCATCCGCCGCGGTGTGCCAGATGAAGAACGGCGGCGCATCGGCGGTGACGAGACGGTCCAGGGAGGTCGAGGCGCGGAGCGCGTTCCCGGCGTCGGGCCCGAGGAGTTCGTCCTGCGAACCTCGATGTGTCGCGAGTTCCATGGACACGACCGGGTAGCCGAGCACCGCGGCGTCCACGCGCTCGGCCGGCTCGCCGGAGGGGGCCAAGGCTGCCTGCCCAGCAAGGTGTCCGCCGGCGGAGAAGCCCAGGAGGGCCACCCGGGCAGCGCCGGCCGCACGGACGCGCCGGACCTCGGAGCGGACGGCGTCGAGCGGTCCTGGGTGCCGGGTCTGCACGGGGTAGTCGAAGACGCTCGCGGACAGGCCGAACGAGCGCAGGCGCTCCGCGACCACCTCCGCCTCGTTGTCGGACAGCATGGTGTACCCGCCGCCGGGCAGCACGATCACGTGGGAGGAATCCATCCCATCACCGTACTGGGCGGTCGCCCGCGTCACGATCGCGCGACGGTTCGACACGGCCCTGTCCCCCGCACACCGACGGGTGGAGGATCTGGACCGTGGGAGATACCGGGAGCGACGGCGGGAGACGCGGCACGCGGGTGCACCTCGGCCTCGGCGCGGCCGTCGTGGCGGCGCTGCTGTGCAGTGCAGCCTGCGGGAATGGCCCGGGCGGCTTCCTCCGGCAGCCCGCCTGCCTGCCCCCGCCGTACGTCGTCGCCCCCGATCAGATACGTGCCGGCGGGACGGTGGGGATCGACGCGGACGAGGCGGACTGCGATCCGAGGTACGGCGATGCGGCGCAGGTCGAGGTGTTCGTCACCACGATCGACGGCGTGCGCATCCTCCGGGAGCTCGCACCCATGACCGATGCGGGCGGTTTCTCCACCGAGGTCGTGGTGCCCCCGGGGACGCCACCCGGGGAGTACCTCGTGTCCGCGTACCCGTACGGCATCGACTGGTGCGACGACACCGGGGTCAACAACCGCCTGTCCCGCGGTGCGGGGGACGGCCTGGTCCGGGTGTCCTGCGCCGCGGCGGGCCTGCCGCTCGTCGTCCTGCCCTGACCTGCCGCGGCGCCCGGCCGGACCTGTGGACGAAGAAAGCCCCCGGCCATCGGGCCAGGGGCTTTGCGTACGTCCGGAGGGGTGTCAGCCTTCGCACTCGGTGCAGTACTTCTCGCCGTTCTTCTCACGGGCGAGCTGGCTGCGGTGGTGCACCAGGAAGCAGGACATGCAGGTGAATTCGTCCTCCTGCTGCGGGATGACCTGGATGAGGAGTTCCTCGTGGGAGAGGTCGGCCCCGGGGAGGTCGATGCCTTCAGCGGTCTCGCCGTCCTCGACGTCGATCAGTGCGGTCTGCGTGGTCGCACTCCGCTGTGCCTGGATCGCTTCGAGGGACTCGTTGGCCGGCTGGTCTTCCGGGCGAACGCGTGGCTCGTCGTAGTCGGTTGCCATGGGGGTAGATCTCCTTCTATGGGCGGGAATGACGCCCAGATGCCACTCTCAACCTCGGGGGAGGTGGAAGTATTCCATATACCGGGAGCAATATACCTGCTGGCGCTGAGGTTTTTCTCCACCCGTCACCAGCGCATCGAACCGCACTTCATTGTGACGCGATGGCTCCGGCGTGATAGGTGTCGCCAGGCCCCCGCTCCGTGTCCAGCATCACGTCCGCCCGGTCCGTCGCGGCGGGGCGGGGGGACCCCGCGACCACCCCCGCGCCGTCGTCGTAGGGTGTATCCGAGACCCGCCGAACGCTGAAGGAGCTTCCCATGGCACTGGCACTCGACCTCAGCGGCAGGACCGCCCTGGTCACCGGATCGACGCAGGGCATCGGGCTGGCCATCGCCCTGGGACTCGCTTCCGCCGGTGCCCGCGTGGGCGTCAACGGCCGCAGCAACCGCAGCGTCGCCCGCGCCATGGAAACCATCCGCAGGGACGTACCCGATGCCGACCTCATCGCCGTCCCCGCCGACGTCACCACGGACGACGGCGTCGCGAAGGCCCTCGGCGTCCTGCCCGCCGTCGACGTCCTGGTCAACAACCTCGGCATCTTCGGCGCACAGCCGGCCCTGGAGATCGACGACGACGAGTGGCGCCGCTACTTCGAGGTCAACGTGCTCACCGCGATCCGCCTCACGCGCGCCTACCTCCCGGGGATGATCGGTGCGGGCTGGGGCCGCGTGCAGTACATCGCGAGTGACTCCGCCGTCGCCATCCCGGCCGAGATGATCCACTACGGCGTCTCCAAGACCGCGCTGCTCGCTGTCTCCCGCGGCTTCGCGAAGGAGGCCGCGGGGACGGGCGTGACCGTGAACTCGATCATCGCCGGGCCCACCCACACCGGCGGCGTCGAGGACTTCGTCTACCAGCTGGTGGACAAGGACCTTCCGTGGGAGGACGCCCAGAAGCAGTTCATGAAGGACCACCGGCCGCAGTCCCTGCTGCAGCGCCTGATCGAACCCGAGGAGATCGCGAACATGGTCACCTACCTCGCGTCGCCGCTCGCCTCGGCGACCACGGGCGCGGCGGTGCGGGTGGACGGCGGATACGTGGACTCCATCCTCCCGTGACACGCAGCGCGGTCCTGACGCCGCACGGCGCCCTGGAGCCCGGCCCCATGGCCGCGATCCTCGCCAACCACGCCGTCCCGGGATGCGAGGTGACGGACCGGGACGGCCGGCGGCACACCCGGCTGCTCACGACGCCGGGCGGCCCGCGCCGGGTGACCGTCACCGTCCGGCCGGGCGACGTCGAACTCACCGCCGACACGGACGACGACGGCGAGTTCGCACACCTCGTCACGACGACCCGCGCCTGGCTGGACCTCGACACGGACACGGAGGCGATCGCCCGCGCGTTCGACGCCGACCCACTCCTCGGCCCCCTGGTCCGCGAGCGCCCGGGTCTGCGCGCCGTCGGCTACCCCGAGCCGTTCGAGGCCGCGATCATGACGGTGCTCGGCCAGCAGGTGTCGGTGGCGGCCGGCGGGACGTTCGGTGGCAGGCTGGCCGCCGCCTACGGGACGCCGTCGCCGTCGGGCCTCACCGTGTTCCCCACGCCGGAAGCGATCGCGGCGGCGCCGCCCGAGGAGCTGCGTGCCGCCGTCGGGGTGACCCGCAGCCGGGCGGCCACGGTGCAGAACGTGGCGCGCGCCGTCGTCGGCGGGTTGTCCCTCGATCCCCTGGCAGAGCCTGTGCGCCTGAGGAGGGAACTCCTGGCCATCCCGGGCATCGGCCCGTGGTCGGCGGACTACCTCTCCGTCCGCGTGCTCCGCGACGCCGACGCCTTCACCCCGGGGGACCTGGTGGCACGCCGAGCCATGGGCAACCCGAGCATCCGGGACGCCGAGCGGAGATCCGAGGCATGGCGGCCCTACCGCGCCTACGCGCTGTTCCACCTCTGGACGTCCGCGACCTATCGCGGCGGCTGACCCGTCCTAGGCGGACGGGGCGGGCGTCCTGCGGACGCTCCGCAGGGCGATCTCCAGCTCGAAGCGGATCTTCGGGTCCCGAAGGTCGTCGCCGAAGAGTTCCCGCAGCTGCAGCACGCGGTACCCGACGGTCTGCCCGTGGATCCCCAGCTCCTCGGCGATCGGCGACCGCTGGCCCCAGTGCCGGAGCCACGCCAGGAGGGTGTCCTCGAGCTTCTGCCGCTGGTTCTCCGGCAGCTCCGCGAGCGGTGCGAGTCGACGGCGCGAGAGTTCACCGACCGCCGACGGTTCCGCCGCGAGCACCACCTCGGTCAGGTGCTCGTCCGCCCACACGGGCGGCTCGTCGTCGCCCTCGCGGGGCGGGAGCATGGAAGCGGCGAGGATGGCCAGACGCAGGGACTCCGCGACCTGGTGCAGCTCCCCTGCGGGGCCGACGGCCGCGCTCCGTCCGGTCAGCGTCCGGTGGAGCTCCGCGCGGGACACCGCACCGCGCTCGGGCACCAGGGCGACGGCGTCGGAATCGCGCTCGATGACGATCGCCCCGGGCGCGAGCCGCTGCCGGAGTCCCTGGGCGCGGTCGAGCGGGAGGGTGACGACGACGACCTGCGCCGGCACGGTCCAGTCCGCCAGCTGCGCGGCCTGCCGCAGCGCCGTCTCGTCGGCCTTGCCGAGGAGCAGCAGCTCCAGGAGTTCGGCGCGCCGCCGGTCCACAGCACCGGCCCGTTCCGACTGCTCGAACGCGTAGGCCTCCGCACTCACGGCCGAGAGCTCGTCGATGTACGCCATGATCGACTCCCCGAGATCCACCACCACAGCCGAGCCGAGTCCCGCGTCCATCGAGCGGCGGGACATCTCCCGGAACGTCACCCGCGCCCCCATCCTGTAGGCGCCGAGCAACGAATCCATGCTGCGCCCCTGACGGAATTCGCCGCGGCCCAGTCCCGCCACCAACTGGCGGCTCTGGTCGGAGAGGGCGGGCAGCCTCGTGCCCGGCAAGTCGAGAAACCGCTCCAGGGCGGCAGCCACTCCCATCCGCAGTCCGCGGCCGAAGCTCCCCTCGATGGGCCGGGCGTAGGCGGGGACCAGCTGGGGGACCGCCTCGATGATGGCCTCCACCAGATCGGCGTTGAGCGGCCGCAGCAGGTCGCTCACACCGGGCGGGAGAGCCAGCCACGGCGGTTCCGGTGGAGCGACGGCTACCTCGTCGGAACCCATATGGACGACCCCCATCTATTTCTCCGTGACAGTTCTTATCCCCCAACTGTATGCCCGGGATGAAGATCTTTAGCGGCAGAGGCTATATCGTTAGGACAATGATCCGGTTCACGAAGCTGGCGCGTGCAGCATCCGCGCTGACCACCCCGCTCGCACCGGAAGACTTCCTCGCGCTGTTCAACCCGGTGTACTCCTCACGCCAGCTGCGCGGCGTCGTCACCCGTGTGGTCCACGAGACCGAGGACTCGGCCACCATCTACTTCCGCCCCGGCCACGGCTGGCATGCCCACAAGGCCGGCCAGTGGGCCCGCATCGGCGTGGAGCTCAACGGGGTACGCCAGTGGCGCTCCTACTCCCTCAGCAACGCCGCCGGCCATGATCCCGCCATCACCGTGAAGGACGCCGGATCCGTCTCGCACGTCCTGGTCCGCGACACCAAGCCCGGCGACGTCCTGTTCCTCGCACCTCCGCAGGGCGACTTCGTGCTCCCCGAGCACCCGCGGTCGCTGCTCATGCTCACCGCGGGCAGTGGCATCACCCCGGTGATGTCGATGATCCGCACGCTGATCCCGCGCCGCCCCGACGCCGACGTGGTCCTCATCAACTCCAACAGCACCCCCGAGAAGAGCCTGTTCCGGGAGGAACTCGACGAGCTCGCCGACCAGTTCTCCAACCTGACGGTCCGGCACTGGTTCACGAGTGCCCGCGGCCGCCTCGAGTTCACCGCGAAGACCATCGCCGACCTGTGCCCCGACTGGCGCGGCCGCGCGGCTTACGCCTGTGGCCCGGAAGGCTTCCTGAACGACGCCGAGGACCTGTGGCAGCGCGAGGCGACGCTGGAGACGGCGCGCACCGTCCCGAACGTCGCCGCGGGCGCATCCGGCGGCGCCACGCTGACCATCGAGCGGTTCAGCACGGACCTGACGGCCGGCGCCGGGCACGACGGCGGCCTCGTCACCTTCGAGCAGTCGGACCGCGAGGTCCAGGCCGACGGCGACACCCCCCTGCTGGACATCGGCGAGGACGCCGGAGTCCTGATGCCGAGCGGCTGCCGCATGGGTATCTGCCACAGCTGCCTCATCCCGCTCCGCTCCGGCCAGGTCCGTGACCTGCGGACCGGTGAACTGCACAACGAGCCCGGCCAGCTCATCCAGACCTGTGTCTCGGCAGCCGCCGGGCCCGTGAACCTCGACCTGTAGATCCCCCCACCAGAGGAGTCCCCCATGACCACCACGCTGACCCGCCCGGGCGCCCTCGCGGCGTCGGGCCACCCCCTGGTCCGTCCCGATGCAGCCAAGCACCTGACGGACGAGCAGGTCGAGGAACTGGGCCGCGAGCTCGACGCCGTCCGCGACGAGATCCTCGCCAAGCGCGGCGCCACCGACGCCGCGTACATCCGCCGCATCATCCGGATCCAGCGCTCACTGGAGTTCACCGGACGCGGCACCCTGCTGTTCAGCAAGTACAAGCCCGCCTGGTTCGCCGGGACCGCGATGCTGAGCGTCGCGAAGATCCTGGAGAACATGGAGATCGGGCACAACGTGCTGCACGGCCAGTGGGACTGGATGCGGGATCCCGACATCCACTCCACCACCTGGGAGTGGGACTTCGTGACGCCGGCGCGCTCCTGGCAGCACACACACAACGATCTCCACCACCGCTGGACCAACGTCATCGGCAAGGACCGGGACATCGGATACAACCTGCTGCGCATGGACCCCGACCAGCCGTGGCGCCCCTTCAACCTGGGCAACCCACTGTACAACGCGATCCTCGCGCCGGTCTTCGAGTGGGGTATCGCCCTGTACGACCTCGAGATCCCGGAGTACAAGGAGGGCCTGAAGACCAAGGAGGCCATGAACCGCGACCTCAAGGCCGTGGGCGTCAAGGTGCTCAAGCAGTTCTCCAAGGACTATGCCGCGACGCCCGCCGTCGCGATGCTCACCGGCTCCGGCAAGCAGGCCCTCTACGGGACGCTGGCGGCCAACGCCATCCGCAACTTCTGGGCGCACGCCATCATCTTCTGCGGCCACTTTCCCGATGGGACGGACACGTTCACGGAGGAGGAGGTGGACGGGGAGACGCGCGGCGACTGGTACGTCCGCCAGATGATCGGCTCGGCCAACATCTCCGGCTCCAAGTTCATGCACCTGATGTCCGGGAACCTGTCCCACCAGATCGAGCACCACTGCTTCCCCGATCTGCCCTCCAACCGGTACGCCGAGGTCGCCGTGAAGGTCCGCGAGATCTGCACGCGCTACAAGCTGCCCTACACCACGGGCCCCCTGCCCAAGCAGGTCGGCTCCACGTGGGCCAAGATCTTCAAGCTGGCCCTGCCCCCGCGCAAGCAGAAGGCCGCCACGGCCTAGCCCGCGCGGCGGTTCTTCCGCTCCACCTCGTCGAAACGACAGAAACGACCGCCGAAGAGCCTTTCCGGCGGTCATTTCTGTCCTCTCGGGCGCCTTGTCGGAGGAACGACCCGGCTCAGACCGGAGCGTCCTCCGCCAGCAGCGCATCGACCTGGCCGAGCGCCTCGCGCACGCCCTCCTCCATGCCCATCGCAGCCATCTGCTCGAGCTGCTCCAGCGACTGGAAGGCCGTCGTCATCGTCATGCGCGTGTGTCCGCCGAGATCCTCGAGCGTGACGGTCGCCGTCGTCTCCCCCATGTCCGGCACGGGATCACCGTTCTCGTCCGCGAAGCCGTCCACGAAGGTCAGCAGGCGGTGGGGCTCGACGGCGGTGATCCGCCACCAGCCTCGCGCCTTCTCGCCGTCGGGCCCGGTCATGAAGTAGGCGGCGCGCCCGCCCTCCTCGAACTCGTACGTCTCGAAGGTCGCCGGCCAGGTGGGCGGTCCCCACCAGCGCTGCAGCTGGGTCCGGTCCGCCCAGATCCGCCACACGCGTTCAGTGCCGGCGTCGAACTCCGCGACGAGCCGGAAGTGGAGAGCGTCGGTGTCCTTCTCGGTGCTGATGACTGCCATGATGCTGCCTTCCTAGTCCTGATCCGATGCATCCTCGGCGAGGAGGTCGCCGATCCTGTCGATCCGCTGCCGCCAGATGTGCTCGTACTCGTCGAGGAGGCGGCGGGCCCGCTGCACTGCGTCCACCCGTCCCCGCACGATCTGCTCCCGTCCGCGCTTCTCCTTGATGACGAGCGAAGCCCGCTCCAGGACGGCCACGTGTTTCTGCACTGCGGCGAAACTCATGGCGTACTGCTCCGCCAAGCCGGAGACCGAGTACTCGGCGACCAGGACGCGGGACACGATGTCCCTCCGGGTCGCGTCGGCGAGCGCCTGGAACAGGCGGTCCACCTCGTCCTCACCCATCTGAACTACAACCATATGGTTGTACGTTACGTGGGGTCTGGACGCCGGTCAAGGGTGGCAGCCGGCCCTGGTCCAGCCACCCCGCCGAACGGACAGACATGACGCGTCACAGGGCCTCCGAGCGGTCTTTTGTGTCCTCTCGGCGTCCGCGCGGACACCCACCAGGACGTGACACCCGTTATGGCACGCGTCCGGGGAGCCTGCGAGACTGGCCCCATGACCCGCGGAATATATGTGAGCGCCATGACCAACGGCTCCGGCAAGTCCCTGATCTCCCTGGGCCTCGCCGACATGCTGCACCGCCACGCCGACCGCGTGGGCTTCTTCCGGCCCATCGTCGAGGGCAGCGACCCCTCGGCGGATCCGATGGTGCGCCTCATGCAGCGCGCCTTCGACCTCCCCGAGAGCCGTGCCCGGGGCGGCCTGACCCGCGCCGAGGCACGGGCACTCCTGGTCACGGGCGATCGCGCCGAGATCGACGCACGGTGCGTCGCCATCTACAGCGAGATCGCCGCGGAGTGCGACGTCGTCATCGTCGAGGGCACTGATCTCTCCGGCAACGACGCCGCCGTCGAGTTCGACCTCAACGCCCGCCTCGCGAACAACCTCGGTGCCATGGTGCTCGCCGTCGTGAGCGCGAAGGACATGTCCGTGGAGGAGGCGGCGGACACGGTCGACGTCGCGCGCCGCGAACTCGACGCCGCGAAGGTGTCCCTCCTGGCCATGATGGTCAACCGGGCGGCGGACGACGCCGTCACCGCCATCAGCGAGCAGGTGCGGCCCGGGCGGTCCGGGCGGCCCGTCTACGTCATCCCTGAACTGACCGAGATCTCCCAGCCCACGGTGTCCGAGGTGTCGGCAGAGCTCGGTGCGCGGCAGATCGCCGGCAACTCGAACCTGGAGCGCGACGTCACGAGCGTGCGTGTCGCCGCCATGAACGTCGGCAACTTCCTGCACCTGCTCACGGACGGCGCGCTGGTGATCGTGCCCGGCGACCGCGCGGACGTGCTCGTGGCGACCCTGGCGTCGTCGTTCTCGCCCGAGTTCCCGGTGCCCTCGGGCATGTTCCTCACCGGCGGCCTCGCCCCGGATCCCAACATCCTCGCCCTTCTCGCGCAGGCGCCGTTCCCCGTCTTCGCGCTCGACGACGACACCTACACCGCGGCGCGGCGGGTCAGCGAGGTGCGCGGGGAGATCGCCAGCGGACTGCGGCGGAAGGCCGCCGCTGCGCTCGGCGCCTGGTCACGGCAGGTCGACGAGAACGAGCTGCTCGAGCGCCTCGAACTGCCGCGGCCCGTGAGCATGACCCCGCTGCGCTTCCTGCACGAGCTGATCCAGCGTGCGCGGGCCGAGCGGAAGCACATCGTGCTGCCCGAGGGCGAGGACGTCCGCGTGCTGAAGGCGGCGGAGATCCTGCGCCGCCGGGACGTCTGCGATCTGACGGTCCTCGGGCCGGAGGCTCGCATCCGCGAGCTCGCATCCGGCCAGGGTATCGACCTCACGGGCATCACGCTGATCGACCCCGCCTCCTCGGACCTCCTGGAGGAGTTCGCCGCCGAGTACGCCCGCCTCCGCGCCCACAAGAACGTCTCGCTCGACCAGGCCCGTGAAAGGATGCTCGAAGGCGCATACTTCGGGACCATGATGGTGCAGCTCGGGAAGCTCGACGGCATGGTGTCCGGGGCGGCGCATACGACGGCGAACACCATCCGCCCCGCGCTCGAGTTCGTGAAGACGAAGGACGGCGTGAAGATCGTGTCCTCGGTGTTCCTCATGCTCCTGCAGGACCGCGTGCTCGTCTACGGCGACTGCGCCGTGAACCCGGATCCGAACGACGAGCAGCTCGCGGACATCGCCGTGGCCTCCGCGGAGACCGCCGAGCAGTTCGGCGTGCAGCCGCGGGTCGCCATGCTGTCCTACTCCACCGGGGAGTCGGGGTCCGGCGGCGCGGTGGACGAGGTCCGGCGCGCCACCGAGCTGGTGCGGAAGCTCCGCCCGGACCTCGCCGTGGAGGGCCCCATCCAGTACGACGCGGCAGTCGACGCCTCGGTCGCGGCCTCCAAGCTGCCCGGATCGTCCGTTGCGGGTCAGGCGACGGTGTTCATCTTCCCCGACCTCAACACCGGCAACAACACCTACAAGGCCGTACAGCAGTCGGCCGGCGCGGTCGCCGTCGGACCCGTCCTCCAGGGCCTCCGGAAGCCTGTCAACGACCTCTCACGCGGCTGCACCGTGGAGGACATCGTCAATACGGTGGCCATCACCGCCGTCCAGGCGCAGCAGCCCACCTCCTAGCCGTTCCCATCGATCCCGCTCCAGGACAGGACCCCATGATCATCCTCGTCATCAACTCCGGCTCCTCCTCGCTCAAGTACCAGGTGCGCGAGGGCGACGACGTCCTGGCGGAAGGCCTGGTCGAGCGCATCGGCGAGGCGGAGGTCCCCGACCACGCCGCCGCCCTCGACCGTGTGGATCACGAGGTGGCGGAGGCACTCGGCGAGCGCACGATCGACGCCGTCGGGCACCGCGTGGTGCACGGCGGCGAGCGGTTCAGCGAGCCGGTCCTGATCGACAACGAGATCACCCGCGCGATCGAGCGCCTCAACCCGCTCGCCCCCCTGCACAATCCCGCGGCCGTCACGGGGATCCGGGCCATCACCGAGAAGTGGCCGGACCTGCCGCAGGTGGCCGTGTTCGACACCGCTTTCCACCGCACCCTGCCCGAGCACGCCTGGCGGTACGCCGTGCCGGACGAGCTGTACCGAAAGCACGGCATCCGCCGCTACGGGTTCCACGGCACCTCGCACGCCTACGTGGCGCGTGGTGCGGCCGAGCTCCTCGGGACGGACGCGTTCACGGGGGTCATCGCGCATCTCGGCAACGGCGCCTCGGTCACGGCCGTGCGTGACGGCGAGAGCATCGACACCTCCATGGGCTTCACGCCCCTCGAAGGGCTCGTGATGGGGACGCGGTCCGGGGACATCGACCCGTCCATCCTGCTGTTCCTGCTGCGCGAGGGATACAGCGAGAAGGACCTCGACACGCTGCTCAACCGGAACAGCGGATTGAAGGGCCTCGCCGGTACGAATGACATGCGCTCCGTCGCGGAATCCGCGGACTCCGGCGACGAGCGCGCGAAGCTCGCGGTCGAGGTGGCGTCCTACCGGCTGGCGAAGTACGTGGGCGGTTACCACGTCGCCGTCGGCGGTGCCGACGCCCTCGTGTTCACCGCGGGCATCGGGGAGAACGCGGCCGACTTCCGCGCGGCCGTCGTCGCCAAACTCGGGGCCCTCGGCCTCGAGCTCGACGAGAGCCTCAACTTCGAGCGCAGCAAGCAGGCGCGCGTGATCAGCACGCCGTCGTCCGCGTTCCCCGTCCTGGTGGTGCCCACGGACGAGGAGGCGGCCATCGCACAGGCCACGGCCGCCGTCGTCGCCGGGTCCTGACCGCAGGGCCCACCCTTCCGACGCGGCGTCGCCTCCCCGTCGTCGTCGGTGCACCCGAGGCACGCACCTGAGGCGTGCACCTGAGGCACGCCGCCGCAGCAGGGCTCCGGCAGACTGAGGCCATGACGATCATCCGCATGGCCCTCCTGTTCGTCCTCGCCGCGGGCGCCGAGATCGGCGGGGCCTGGCTCATCTGGCAGGCGGTCCGGGAGGGCAGGCCGTGGTGGTGGGCCGGGCTCGGCATCATGGCGCTCGGCGCCTACGGCTTCGTCGCGACCCTCCAGCCCGACCCGAACTTCGGGCGGATCCTCGCGGCGTACGGCGGTGTCTTCGTGGCAGGATCGCTGGCGTGGGGCATGCTCATCGACGGCTTCCGCCCCGACCGCTGGGACATCCTGGGGTCGGCGGTCTGCCTGGTCGGCGTCGCGCTGATCATGGTCGGTCCACGCTCGACGAGCTGACCCTGCACGGCGGTCCGCCCTGCGCCGGCGGACGTGCAGATGCTCCCACTGACCGAACCGGATCAGTGGGCACAAGCGCTCGTTCCCACTGACCGGGCGCGGTCAGTGGGCAGAACGCCCCGGACGGGGCGCGCGCCCCCACTGGGTGCTCACCCCGCGCCGAGCAGCCTCGCCACACCGGCCGCCACCGCCCCGAGAGCCACGACCACCAGGAACGGCGCCCGCAGCCACAGGGCGACGGCGGCCACCAGCAGCGCGACCACCCGCGCGTCGACGGCGAGCTCCTGGCCGGACGCGAAGGTGTTCACGGCCGTCAGCGCCGCGAGCAGCCCGATCGTCAGCGATCCGGCCACCCGGAGCATTCTCGGATTGTCGAGCAGCTTCGCCGGGACCAGGAACCCGAGGAACTTCGTGGCGATGGAGATGGCGCACGCCAGCAGGATCCAGGCCCAGAGGCTCATGCGTCCGTCCGTCCGCCGGGCGGCTGTGACGCCCCGGTCTGCCGAGCGATGCCGGACCGCCGTAGGACCCCGAACTGCCGTGGGACGCCGGGCTGCTGTGTCGTCCCGACATGCCGACGGCCCCGGGTCTGCCGAGCGACGCCGGATTCCCCGGTCTCCCGAACGATTCGGGGCCCTTCGGCGCTTTCGGACCGCCCGGCGTCGGGCTCCCCGGCAACACCATCGGGGTACGGATCGACGTCGGGCTCCAGGCCTTCCGTCGCCGGGCCCAACCCCGAGAGCCCGAGCACGGCGGCGACCACCGCGGCGATGAGGATCGGGACACCGGGCGGCACGAGCGGCACCGCGATCAGGGTGACCACGGCGCAGACGACGGCGATCGCCGCGGGCTCCCGCGCGCGGATCCGCGGCCAGAGCAGGCCGAGGAAGGCGGCCACGGCGGCTCCGTCGAGCCCCCACCGGGCCGGATCGCCGAGGGCGTTGCCGGCGAGCGCCCCGACGAGCGTGAAGAGGTTCCACAGGACGAAGACGCCGATCCCCGCGGCCCAGAACCCGCGGCGCTGCTCCTGCGGATCCGTCTGGCCCGTCGCCGTCGCCACGGATTCGTCGATCGTGAGGTGCGCCATCGGCAGCTTCCGCCAGCGGGGAGGCCTGAGCAGGACATTGACCTGCATCCCGTACACGCCGTTCCTGATGCCGAGCAGCGCGGCTGCGGACATCGCCGAGAGCCCGCTGCCACCGCCCGCGACGACACCGATGAATGCGAACTGCGATCCGCCGCTGAACAGCAGCAGGCTCAGGGCCATGGTCTGCAGGAGGTCGAGTCCCGCGGCGACGGACAGGGCACCGAAGGACAAGCCGTAGAGGCCGGTGGCGATGGCCACGGAGAGGGCGATCCTGACCGCCGGTGACTGGAGGAGCTGCACCTGATAAGGCTAGGCGAGCCGCCGCCCCGGCTTCCCATTCGGGTCCACATGGTGAAGAGTGGGAAACGAAGCATACTTACTACCCGGAGGAGTGCGACATGAAAGCCGTGACATGGCAGGGCAAGCGCAACATCAGCGTGGAGAACGTGCCCGATCCCACGCTCCAGGAACCGACCGACGCGATCGTCCGGATCACCTCGACAGCGATCTGCGGCTCCGATCTGCACCTCTACGAGGTCCTCGGCCCGTACATGCACAAGGGAGACATCCTGGGGCACGAGCCCATGGGGATCGTCGAGGAAGTCGGCGCGGACGTGACCAACCTGAAGGTCGGCGACCGCGTCGTCATCCCCTTCAACATCTCCTGTGGCTACTGCTTCATGTGCACCCGAGGCCTGCAGTCCCAGTGCGAGACCACCCAGGTGCACGAGCAGGGATCCGGCGCTGCCCTTTTTGGGTTCTCCGAGCTGTACGGCTCCGTCCCCGGAGGACAGGCGGAGTTCCTGCGGGTGCCGTTCGCCGACTACGGACCGGTGAAAGTCGGGCACGACCTGCCGGACGAGCGCTACCTCTACCTCTCGGACATCCTCCCCACCGCCTGGCAGGGCGTGCAGTATGCGGACGTCCCGAAGGACGGAGTGCTCACGGTGTACGGTCTGGGCCCCGTCGGCCAGTTCGCCGCCCGCATCGGCAAGTATCTCGGACACCGCGTCATCGCTGTCGAGCCCATCGCCGAGCGACGCGAGATGGCCAAGCGCCACGGCATCGAGACCATCGACTTCACGAAGGACACCGCCGAGGAGCTTCGCAGCATGACCAAC
Organism: Arthrobacter sp. CP30; assembly: GCF_053470025.1. Classification (NCBI taxonomy): domain Bacteria; kingdom Bacillati; phylum Actinomycetota; class Actinomycetes; order Micrococcales; family Micrococcaceae; genus Arthrobacter; species Arthrobacter sp. CP30. The sequence goes on along the minus strand of NZ_JBQEMM010000002.1, from coordinate 166,240 downwards.
GGCCGCGGCCCCGACGCGATCGTTGACGCCGTCGGCATGGAGGCACACGGCTCGCCGGTCGGTGCGTTCGCGCAGAATGCCGTGGGGATCCTGCCGGACAGGCTGGCGCAGAAGGTCATGGAGACCGGTGGCAGCGATCGCGTCTCGGTCCTGCACTCGGCCATCGACGCCGTCCGCCGGGGCGGCACGCTGTCCCTCAGTGGCGTCTACGGCGGGTCCGCGACCCCCATGCCGCTGCTGACCATGTTCGACAAGCAGGTCCAGTTCCGCATGGGCCAGTGCAACGTGCGGCGCTGGACGGACCAGCTCCTGCCGATCGTGGAGGAAGCATCGGATCCGCTGGGCGTCACCGATCTCATGACGCACGAGGTCTCGATCGACGAAGCGCCCGCCGCCTACAAGAATTTCCAGAAGAAGACTGACGGCACCATCAAGGTGGTGCTCAAGCCCCAGGGCGTCACGGTCTGACGCCACGGCGTCGGACCAGCGCACGACGACGCCGGCCCGGATCGCACCGGGCCGGCGAACCTCGGGCCAGAGCCACACCGAGCCGGCGCACGTCAGGCCGGAATCGCGCAGGGGCAAGGACGGCCCGAGGGACCCGCATCACCCGCGCGGCGAGAGCCGGAGATCAGTCGGTCTCCGGCTCTTCGCGCGCGAGCGACTCGTGCGGATTCGTCTCGCCGCGAGCCATCTGCAGCGCGTCGGCCGCACGCACGAGGGCCAGGTGGGAGAAGGCCTGCGGGTAGTTGCCCGCCATCCGGCCGTTCTCGGCGTCGTACTCCTCCGAGAGCAGGCCCAGCTCGTTCGAGTAACCCACCAGCTGGTCCATGAGGCGTGTGGCGTCATCGAGCCGGCCGCTGTGCGCGTACTGCTCGACGAGCCAGAACGAGCAGGCGAGGAACGGGTGCTCCCCCGGCTCGAGACCGTCGTCGGACTCGCCCGTGCGGTACCGCAGCAGGAGCCCGTGGGGATCCAGGAGGTGCTGTTCGATCCGCTCGACCGTGCCCAGCATCATCGGGTCGTCGTAGTCGAGGAACCCCACCTGAGGGAGCTGCAGGAGGGAGGCGTCCACCTCGCCGCCGTCGTAGACCTGCGTGAAGGAGTTCAGCCCGTGGTCGAAGCCGCGCTCGAGGATCTCGGTGCGCAGCCCGTCCCGCAGGCCGATCCAGTGGTCGAGTGGCCCGCTGAGCCCGTGGTCCCGGACCGCGCGGACGGCGCAGTCGAAGGCCGCCCACATCATGACCCGCGAGTGGGTGAAGAGCTGCAGCTCTCCGCGCATCTCCCAGATCCCGTGATCGCGATCGTCCAGGTGGTTCTCCGCGAAGGTGAGCAGCGCGCGCTGCAGGGGCCACGAGAAGCTGTCCTCGGTGACGCCGTGACCGCGCAGCTTCTCGAGCGCCACCATCACCTCGCCGACGACGTCGGCCTGGTACTGGCCCACGGCTCCGTTGCCCACCCGCACGGGCGTCGATCCGGCGTAGCCGGGCAGGTGCCCCAGCTCGCGTTCGGGCAGTCTGCGCTCGCCGGCGAGCCCGTACATGATCTGGAGGTCCTCGGGATCACCCGCGACCGCCCGCAGCAGCCAGTTGCGCCACTCGAGGGCCTCGTCGGCGAACCCGTGCGTCATCATGGCCTCGAGCGTCAGCGCCGCGTCACGCAGCCAGCAGAAGCGGTAGTCCCAGTTGCGCGCGCCGCCGAACTGCTCCGGCAGCGAGGTGGTGGGAGCGGCGACGATCCCGCCGGTGTCCTCGTGCGTGAGCGCCCGCAGCACCAGCAGCGAACGCCGCACGGCGTCGGTGTAGCGTCCGTCGTCGACGCAGCTGGCGGCCCAGGCGCGCCAGTAGGTGATGGTGGTGTCCAGTGCGTCGTCGATGTCCAGAGCCGACGGCGTCTCCCGGTGGGACGGGTACCAGACGAGCTCGAGGTCGACGACGGCACCCGTGGCCACCGGGAACGTCCCCTCATGGCGGTGGTCGGCCGCCCTGAGGCGCGGTCCGCGGAGCAGGAGGGCATCGGGCCCGGCGATGGCCAGCAGGACCGGGACGCCGTCCTCGATCCCCTGGCTGACCCATGGCAGGATCTCCCCGTAGCCGAAGCGGATCTGCACCTCCTGCCGCATGGTGACGGTGCCCACGAGCCCCTGGATGCGCCGCACCACATTGGCCCGCCGATCCGTGACCGGCATGAACTCGGTCACCAGCACCTCACCCTCGTCGGTCTTCCAGTGGGTCTGCAGGACGAAGGTCGAATGGATATAGGTGCGGCTGACGACGGTGGCGGTGGGCGACTCCGGCGCGAGGAGCCAGCGCCCGTGATCGGGCGTACCGAGCATGGCGGCGAGCACCGATTCGGAGTCGAAGCGCGGCATGCAGAGCCAGTCCACGCTGCCGTCACGGGAGATCAGCGCACCCGTGTGCAGGTCGGAGACGAGCGCGTAGTCCTTGATCGGTGATTGCATCCTCCCACTCAACCACAGGCGTGCAGCCGGGCCGAGGGGTCAGGGCGTCGCGCTCTCCAGTGCGAGCCGTATCCGCGCCGGCACGTCGGTGGTCAGCTCCTGCACGCCGAGGCCGGCGAGGTACAAGGCGTCCTCCTCGGTGTTGACGGTCCACACCCGGACCCTCGTGCCCTCGTCGATCCACCGACGGACCCGCTCGGGGTGGGCCCGGACATACTGGACGCCCGGGCCCGCCATGCCGACCTCCTGCCGGTCGATCAGCTCCTCGCCCTCCTTCAGCGCCCTCCGCATCACGTTGATGAGCGCGCCCTCGGCGACCGAACCGAACCGCAGGGCGTCCCGCACCTCCTGCGGCTCCACATCGGCGACCAGCTGGCACAGCAGGTGGTGCGGCGCAGTCTCGGCGAGCTGATGCATCGAATCCGGGTTGAAGCTCATGAAGCTCACCTCGAGGAGGCCCAGGGTGGACGATTCCGGGTCCCAGCCCTCGTCCATGAGGAACGCGATCAGGGACTCCTCGAGCCGCAGGCCGAACGGGCTCGGATGCTTCAATTCGATCGCCAGCTTCAGGGGCCGCCCCGTCGAGCGCAGGAGAGCCAGCAGGTCGGCGAGGCTGAGCACCTGGTCCCCGATCTCGCCGAAGCCGGCGGGGAGGTCCACGCCCTTCCAGGACGAGGCGTCCAGCGCCCTCAGCTCTGCCAGCGTGTGGTCCGCGACGTCGCCGGTGCCGTTCGTGGTCCGCTCCAGCGTGGTGTCGTGGAAGCACACGAGCTGACCGTCGCGGGTCAGGTGCACGTCGCACTCGACGCCGTCGGCTCCGTCCTCGAGGGCCTGCAGGTACGCCGCCCGGGTGTGCTCCGCGTAGGTGCCGCTGCTGCCACGGTGGGCGAAGATGACGGGAGTCACGGGGCAACCTCTCGGTGTGGTCGGGGGTCCGGCTCCCACCGTACGTGACCGCTTCGCCGGTTGCCCATCGCCACCGCCCACCGAGGAGAGCCGGACCGCGTCGATAGACTCGGGAGGGTGAATGACCTGATGACCTCCTCGGACGCGGAGCGGGCGGCCGCCCTCCGCCGCATGAAGACCGTGGCGACCGGACTGCTGGCCGTCATGGCCGTCATCTTCGTGGTGGCCTTCGCGCTCCAGGACTCCTACCCCTGGCTGCAGTACGTCCGCGCGGCTGCCGAAGGCGGCATGGTGGGCGCCCTGGCCGACTGGTTCGCGGTGACTGCGCTGTTCAAGCATCCGATGGGCCTGAGGATCCCCCACACGGCGATCATCCCCCGGAAGAAGGACCAGATCGGCGAATCACTGGGCCAGTTCGTGGAGGAGAACTTCCTCTCCGAGGACGTGGTGCGCGCCAAGCTCGACTCCGCCCGCATCGCCCAGAAGGCGGGCGCGTGGCTGGAGAAGCCGGAGAGTGCCGACCGTGTGGCGGTGGAGGGCGCGGCGCTGATCCGCGGCATGTTCACGGTACTGAACGACGACGTCGTCCAGGGTGTCATCGAGTCCATGGTCCGGAAGCACCTGCTCGATCCGCCGTGGGGACCACCCGTGGGCAGCATCGCGGAGAGGATCTTCGCCGAGGGCCACCACCACCAGCTCGTGGACCTGCTGGTGGACCGCGCTGCGGACTGGGTGGACGCGAACTATTCGGTGGTCACGAGGGTTGTCGCGCAGCGGTCCCCCACCTGGGTCCCACGCCTCGTCGACGGGGTGGTCGGCGACCGCGTCCACGCGGAACTCTCCAAGTTCATCCGCGCGGTGCAGGACGACCCACAGCACGACGTCCGCATCTCCATCGACACGTACCTGCGTGATCTGGCCCAGGATCTGCAGCACAAGCCCGAGACCATTGCGAAGGCGGAGGAGATCAAGGGCCAGCTCCTCGACGATCCTCACGTCCGCGACCTGACGGCCCGCACGTGGTCCACCATCAAGAACGCCCTGCTCGATGCCGTCAACGACCCCGAGAGCGAACTGACGACGAAGTTCACGGCGGCCGTGCGGGACTTCGGCTCACGCCTGGCGAACGACGCCGACCTCGCGGCCAAGGTGAACCGCTGGATCGCCGACGCCGCGTCCTACGCGGTCCGCACCTACCGCAGTGAGATCGCTGGGGTCATCTCGGAGACCGTGGGCCGCTGGGACGCCGAGGAGACCTCCCGCAAGATCGAACTGCAGGTCGGCAAGGACCTGCAGTTCATCCGCATCAACGGCACGGTGGTCGGTTCGCTGGCGGGACTGTTGATCTTCACCCTCGCCCACGCGATCTTCGGTTAGGCCCGTTTCGTCGGCCCGCCCGTCAGGCCTGCTTCTTCCCGGCATCCTGCCGAGTCAGCTCGAGCACGTCGGCGAGTTCTCCGGGGATGGTCTGGGGCAGGGGCCCGAACGCCTCACGCGTGGTCTTGATGACCCCCTTGCCCATCAGGTGGTTGCCCGTTCCGCCGATCACCGCGCCCGCACCGAACGGCAGGGCGCGACCGAGCATGAAGCCACCCTGCTTCGCCAGGAACTTCTTGAGGAAGCGCCGCTGGATCGACCGCGTCACGGTCCTGACCATCGAGGCCGGGGCGGCCTTGTTGACGAGCTGGCCCCAGTACTGCGGAGCGCCCTGGCCCGCCGAAGCACCTAGGATGGAGCGGATCAGCGCCGTGCCCTCCTCCCCCATGAGGATCGCCATGACCATCGCGCGTGAACGCTCGGGGTCCTCGGTGCTGACGCCGTGCAGTTCCGCGATGGACTCCGCGAAGAGCGCCGTCGCCTCGAGGAACCCGACGGTCGCCGCGGCGGAGAGTCCGAGGGAGGCCAGCGTCCCGACCGCCGGCACCGCTGCTGTGGCGCCGACGGCCGCTCCCGCCACCGTCGTCGCGCGCAGGTAGTCACGCTCGAGCAGCCGGGCGAGCTCCGCGGGCGAAGCCTCGGGGTGGCGCTTCCTCAGCCGCTCGAGGTTGGACAGGACGAACGGACGCTGGACGTCGAGGGCGCGCTCCACGGCGCGAAGGATGGCCGGCTTCGGGTTGCCGTCCTTGTCGAACAGCGTTCCGTTGGCGGCCTTGACTGCCGGGTTCTCCTTGGTGCGGCCAAACATGGTGGTCCCTCCGATGGTTCGTGTGCCCCTGGTTCGAGTGTAGGTGCGGCATCGCCCTGCCCGCCCGGGGTTCTGGCTGCGGCGCAGGAGCGGATCCGGATGCCCGCCTGTAACAGCGAAGGGCGCCACCGGTCCGGTGACGCCCTTCGTCAGCTGTTCCCCCACGGTTCAGCCGGTGGTGGAGATCAGACGCGCGAGCCCTTGCGACCGGTGATGAGGCCGTAGATGAAGAGCACGATCAGTGCGCCGAGGACGGCGAAGAGGATCGACGGCAGGGAGAACGTGCTGCCCATGTTGATGCCGAGGATGCTGCCGCCGATGAACCCGCCGAGGAAGGCTCCGACGACACCCAGGATCATGGTGACGATGATGCCGCCGCCCTGCTTGCCGGGCATGATCAGCTTGGCGAGGGCGCCGGCGAGAAGGCCGAGGATAAGGAATGCGATGAAACTCATGTGGTGCTCCTTGAGTGATGAGGCATCCTGTCCGGGGACGGGATGCTGTCGAGTTATACGGTGCATCGAAGTGCAACTGGCTGCAACTGTACTTCATCAGCATGCTTAGGGTGCAATCGTAGCACCACGCTAATCCTGCTTAGCAAGAGGCCGGGGGCAACATTCTCCGAATCGATACGGGGCGGGCCGCTGCGGCGCGGTGCCACCAGCCACCCCGGTTTTCCGGCGATCCACCCGTATGATGAGCGCAGGCGGGCCGCCCCCGGGAGTAAGCGGCACAGTCAGTGAAACCGCTGGGGAATTCTCTCGAATCTGCCATTAGCGCCACACCGGAGGAGTTTTTTCATGCGAATCGGTTCGTCAATCTTTCTTATTGCACTCGGTGCAATTCTTGCTTTCGCCGTGCAGGTCCAGGTCAGCTTCGTGGACCTGGCACTCGTCGGCTACATCCTGATGGCGGTGGGCGTGATCGGTCTCATCGCCTCCCTCGTCCTGGCGGCCCCCCGCCGTCAGGCACGTGTCTCCGAGTCCCGCTCGGTCGTGGATCCGAACACGGGCGAGACCATCACGCGCAGGGAGTCCCGCGACACCGGCCTCTGATCCGGGAGCACGCACTCACGAGGAGCAACGGAAGGCCGGGACATCGTCCCGGCCTTCTTTTTTCTGCGTTTACCCCCGAGTGAAGACAAAAAGTGCTTGACGTCACAGGAAACCCGGGTCTAGAGTCACTCAAACAAAGATAAAGCCACACGGTCGGGGTTGCCCGACCCACGACGACGGGGTCCTCATGTTCGCGGAAGAGCGGTACCGGCAGATCAGCACCATGGTCCTCGCCGATGGCCGCGTCACGGTGTCCGCGCTCTCCTCCCGCTTCGGGATCACCAAGGAGACCGTGCGGCGGGACCTCGCCCTGCTCGAGAACGACGGCGTCCTGCGCCGAGTACACGGCGGGGCGATCGCGGGCAGCGGTGCCACCACCAACGAGCCGAGCCTCAGCAGCCGGTCCGCCCAGCGCTCCCCCGAGAAGAAGCGCATCGCCGGGGCCGCCCTCACCCTCGCACCGCTCGCCGGTGCCGTCGTCGTCGACGCCGGCAGTACCACCGGCGCCCTGGCCGAGCTCCTCGTCACCGAGGCGCGGACGGGCCTGGCGGTCATCACGCACTCCGTCCCCGTCGCCGCCATGATCTCGGGCGCGGGGCTGAGCGTCGAGCTGGTGGGAGGGCGCGTCCGTGCCCTCACCAGCGCGGCCGTCGGCAGCAGCACGGTGGCGCACTTCGAACGCCTGCGGGCGGACGTCGCGTTCATCGGGACGAACGGCCTCGCCGCCGGCTTCGGACTGAGCACGCCGGACGTCGACGAGGCCGCCGTCAAGACCGCCATCCTCCGTTCCGCCCGGCGTGTGGTGCTGCTGGCGGATTCGTCGAAGTTCGACGAGGAGACCCTGATCAGTTTCGCCACCCTGGAGGACATCGATGTACTCATCACCGACCGCGCGCCCCGGGGCGCCCTCGCCGAGGCCCTCGCCGCTGCCGATGTGGAGGTGACGGTCGCGTGATCCTCACCCTCACCGCGAACCCCAGTATCGACCGCACCGTCGAGCTCACGGAGCCCCTGGCGCGCGGCGCCGTGCAGCGGGCCGCCCGCGTGGTCCAGGAAGCCGGCGGCAAGGGCGTGAACGTCAGCCGGGCCCTCGCGATGTCCGGGACGCGGACCCTCGCGGTCCTGCCCGGGGACGACGACGACCCTGTGCTCGCGGGCCTGACCGCGGTCGGGGTCCCGTTCCGTAACCTGCCCGTCGGAGCGGGCCTGCGCACCAATACCGCGATCACCGAGCCGGACGGCACGACGACGAAGATCAACGAGCCCGGCCCCGAGCTCTCGTCCAGGCTGATCGACCGTCTCGTCGCCGTCGTCGTCGAGGAGAGCGACGGCGCCGACTGGCTCGTCCTGGCCGGGTCCCTGCCGCCGGGCGTCCCCGCGACCTTCTACACGACGGTGACCGCAGCGGTCCGCGGGGCCTACGGGCTGTCCGCTCCCCTCATCGCCATCGACTCCTCCGGCGAGCCGCTCATCGAGGCGGCGGCCGGGGTCCCGGCACCCGATCTGCTGAAGCCGAATGCCGAGGAGCTCAGCGAACTCACCGGCATCGGCACGGGTGACCAGCTCGAGCACGATCACGAACTGGCCGCGAAGGCCTGCGCGGTGCTCATCACCGCGGGGGTGGGTGCGGTTCTGGCGACCCTTGGTTCCAAGGGCGCCCTGCTCGTGACGAACGCGGGGGCCTGGCACGCCGTGCACCCGCCGGTCACGGCGCGTTCCACGGTCGGCGCGGGAGATTCCGCACTGGCCGGTTACCTGCTGGCGCACAGCGCAGGCGAACTCCCCGAGAACTGCCTGCGCCAGGCTGTCGCTCACGGATCGGCGGCTGCCGCCCTTCCTGGTTCCACCGTCCCATCGCTCGACCTGACGACGCCCGGCGCCGTCACCGTCACCCCCCTCAAGGTCACCCTTCCCGTGATCGAACCAAGCGCTACAGGGTCCATCGACGGGCCCAAAGCACAGGAGGAATTCTGATGTCCGAACTCATCACCCCGGAGCTCGTCTCCCTGGACGAGGACCTGGGGGCCGAGCGTCGCTCGGTGATCCGGTACCTCGCGGAGCAGGTCGCCGTGCAGGGGCGCTCCACGGAGGTCGACGCCCTGTACGCCGACGCCCTCGCCCGGGAGGAGAAGACCTCCACCGGTGTCCCCGGCGGCATCGCCATCCCGCACTGCCGCTCGAAGGCCGTCTCGGAGGCGACGCTGGCCATGGCCCGCCTGTCCCCGGCCGTCGACTTCGGTGCCAAGGACGGCCCCGCCGACCTCGTGTTCTTCATCGCGGCTCCGGACGGCGCGGACCAGGAGCACCTGAAGCTCCTCTCGAAGCTCGCCCGATCCCTGATCAGGAAGGACTTCACCGCCTCGCTGCGGTCCGCGCAGACCCCGGCGGATGTCGTCGCGCTGGTCAACGGCGCGCTCGGGATCGGTGAGCCGGCCACGACCGGCGACGGCGCCCATGCGGCCGGCACCGCCCGCGGCGACCGCTCGAGCGAGGCAGCCGCGACCCTCGGAACGTCGCCGGCGGGCACCGACACCACGGGTCCCGCCGTCGAGCACGGACGGTCCACGGACACGAAGGTCCGGCGCCTCGTCGCGGTCACCGCGTGCCCCACGGGGATCGCCCACACCTACATGGCTGCGGACTCGCTCGTCGCCGCCGCCAAGGAGCGCGGGATCGACCTCCAGGTCGAGACGCAGGGCTCCTCGGGAGCGACTCCGCTGGACCCCGCGGTGATCGCGGCGGCCGACGCCGTGATCTTCGCCGTCGACGTCGACGTCCGCGACAAGCAGCGCTTCGCCGGCCTCCCCGTGATCAGCGCCCCCGTGAAGCGAGGGATCGACGAGCCCGGCGAGATGGTCGAGGAAGCCCTCGCGGCCGCCTCGAACCCCAACGCCCGCAGGGTCGCCGGAACCGCCGGCGGCGAGCAGACCGACGACGACGGCGGCCGGGACGGCATCGGCAGCACGCTGAAGCGCGCCCTGCTCACGGGTGTCAGCTATATGATCCCGTTCGTGGCGGGCGGTGGCCTGCTGATTGCGCTCGGCTTCCTGCTCGGTGGGTACCTCATCACCGACACCGCGGACACGATCGTGCTGGAGAACACCTTCGGCAACCTGCCCGAGGGCGGCCTGGCGACGTACCTCGGCGCGGTCGCCTTCAAGATCGGCCAGCTCTCCCTCGGGTTCCTCGTCCCGGCACTCGCCGGCTACATCGCCTACGCCCTGGCGGACCGGCCCGGCATCGCGCCCGGCTTCGTCGCAGGCGCCGTCGCAGGCTTCATGGGAGCGGGTTTCCTCGGCGGGATCGTCGGTGGCCTGCTCGCCGGGTACGTCGCGTTGATGATCGGGCGCCTCGCGGTGCCGCGCTGGCTGCGGAGCCTCATGCCGGTCGTCATCATCCCGCTGCTGGCATCCATCGTGGCCTCCGGCCTCATGTTCCTCGTGCTCGGCGGGCCCATCGCGGCCATCACCGACGGCCTCAACAACTGGCTCTCCGGCCTCACCGGCACGGCCGCCGTCGGCCTGGGCCTCATCCTGGGCCTCATGATGGCCGTCGATCTCGGTGGACCGGTCAATAAGGTGGCCTACTCCTTCGCCGTCGCCGGCCTGGGCGCCGGGTCCATCGACAACCAGGCACCCTGGCAGATCATGGCTGCCGTCATGGCTGCCGGCATGGTTCCCCCGCTGGCCATGGCCCTGGCCACGGTGATCGACCGCCGCCGGTTCACGGTCGCCGAACGCGAGAACGGGAAGGCTGCCTGGCTCCTGGGCGCCGCCTTCATCTCCGAGGGGGCCATCCCGTTCGCCGCCGCCGATCCGCTCCGCGTCATCCCCGCCTCGCTGCTCGGTTCCGCCGTCACCGGAGCGATCGTCATGGGGACGGGCGTCACATCCCAGGCACCGCACGGTGGGATCTTCGTCTTCTTCGCCATCGGGAACGTCGCCATGTTCGTGGTCGCGATCATCGTCGGGACCATCATCTCCGCCCTGGCGGTGATCGGCCTCAAGCGCTACGCCACCAGCAAGAAGGACGCCCCGGTCGCCGAGCCGGTTGCAGCCTGACCGCTGGTCCGGTTGGCTGTACCTGAACCCACCTACACAGAGGAGCACAACATGGCAGAACGCAAGGCAACAGTGGCGAGCCGGGTCGGCCTGCACGCCCGACCCGCGTCCATCTTCGCGGAGGCCGCAGGCGAGCTTCCCCTCGAGGTCACCATCGCCATGGACGGCGAGCCCGCGGAGGAGGCGATGGACGCCTCGAGCATCCTCTCGCTCATGAGCCTCGGTGCGTCGCACGGCGACGTGATCGTCCTCCGCGCCGAGGGCGACGGCGCCGAGGACGCACTCGAGAGCCTCGCCAGGATCATCGAGACGGACCACGACGCCGAGTAGCACCCCACACGTAAGGGCACCATCCGCCGCTGATACCTGGCGGATGGTGCCCTTCGCTGTGCCCCAGCACGGGTGGTCGGGTAGGTGGGTCCACCCGTTCTCATGGACTCACCCACCCGCCTCGCAACGATCCGCTGACCCCCCACGGACAGCGGCAGTTACATAATCATTATTTTTACACACGATCATGAAAACGTGAATGCACCGAGGACACGATTGCGTCACGCTTCGCGCGGCGCCTAGGCGAGCTTGTTCGCTCGACGGCGGGTCCGTCCGTTCACGATGTGGCTGGCCCAGATCAGGCACAGCCCGACGACGGTCAGGAGGATGGCCGAGAACGGCAGGATGATGTCCCAGACCGACAGGTCGAGTGGTGTGAGGCGGAGGGCGACGAAGACGACGACGAGGGAGAAACCGCAGGCGAGGAAGCCACAGGCCACGCGATGGATCGTCCTCGCGTGACGGTCGAGCGCCGAGGTCGCGGCCGGCACGACCAGGCACGCGGCCACATATCCGGGATACAGCCGACCCACGGCCGCATACTGCTGCACCGAGTCCTGGTTCTCGAAAGCGTGCAGGCCCGTGGAGCTGCCGGCCAGCTCGCTCGCCACGAAGAAGTAGAGCGTGGCAAGGACGGTCAGCGCGAGGATCGCCAGGCCGAACCGCCCGGCGACGAGCTTTCGGGCAAGGGGCGAGTCGAAGGCTGCCGCCATCCGCAGAGCGAGCAGCAGGAAGACCGCATACAGGGCCAGGCGGAGGAGAAGGTTCGCGAGGTTGATCCCGCCGAGCAGGCCGTCCACTGCGCCGTAGATCGGGGCGATGGAGAGCCCGACGCACACAGAGAGCAGCACGAGCGCGCTGAAGATCACCCGCCCTGCTCCTCTCCTCGCGGCGGGAACACGCACGGCAGCCCCGACGATGCACAGTCCGAGCACGATCCATTGAAGTGTCACGACTGTCATCCGAGGTTCTCCCACAGGGCGCGGTCCTTGCCGTCGTCGAGCTCGGCCTTGCGGATCTGCTTGCCGAGCACGTCGAGGCGGTCACGGGCGAGGAACACGAGGTCGAGATCGGGCATGGCGCAGAGGGCTCTCGCCCTGCCGTCCGGGGGCCAGCCGCCCTCCTCCTGCGTCAGGAGGCCCGTGACCACCAGGCCGCTGGTCAGCGAGACCCCGGAGATCCGGGCGGCTTCGAGCGCGATCTCGGGCGCCAGACGCCCCGCCGTGAGCTGCGCGGACAAATTCTGCCGGGCCACTCCCGTGCGGGCGGCCAGCTGTTGCCGGAGATCCCCCGGGTCGATGGCCTCGATCCAGGCACGGACGGAATTCCTGTGCGGGAAGGGGGCGAGGTTCAGCTGCAGGTCGCTCCCCGCGCATTCCTGGTCCTCGCTGCGCGCGACCAGCAGCCGGAGGATGTCGATGTGCGAGACCTGGCTCACGAGTTCGGCGTCCGTCGGGGTGCGGACCCCGGCCGGGACGTCGGTGAACCCCTCGAAGACGGCCAGCGAGTCGACGGGCGGAAGCCCGTAGCCCCGCGCGATCGAGACGATGGTGGGGACGGAGACCTTGCCCCGCACGAGCTGCTGCGCGAGGGTGGAACGCTTGATCCCGGCCACCCTGCACACGTCCGAGACGGTGTCCTGCGGTGCGATACGGGAACGCCACAGCTGGAATGCCTTGGCTGTGACGGCCATCATCACCTTTCGATTGGACTTTGCGCTCTCCTGTCGAAGTATACTGAGATCGCTGGCTCCGATTTCTGCGATTCCCCCATACGCAGAACTCGGAGCCAGCTCCACTTTAACTCAGCGGGAGCCACCCGGCAGCGTGCCCGGAGAGGGCCTCACCAGCGGACTTTCTTCTCCTTCTTGCCCTGCTTGCTGCTCTCGTTGGCGGCCTTCTGGTGGCCCGCACCCGTTGCCGCGGTGGGGTTGGCGCCGTGGTTCTTCCGAGCGAGCGCGAGCTTGGCCCGCGGATCGTCCTGGACGCTGCGACGCTGGGCGCCTCCGGCCTCGGCGGGCGGTGAATCCTCCGCTTCCGGCGGCGGGACGGCGGCGGAAGCGGCCGCGGACGCGTCGTTCTGGGGCGTGGTGGTCATGGTGTTCCTTTCTGGGGTGGCGCCACGAGATGCGTCGGAACACGTCATCGCCACCGCAGGGAGTACCCGCGGGAACGCTGGGGGTCGGACGGATTTCAGGGGCGCCTGTGGAGGGGTGTCATCGACACATGACGCGGATCGCGGCCGGAGCCGGATCGCCTACTGAAAAAGAATCGTCCTCATGCCTCCGACGGTACACCCCGCCCGCACGGCGGGACAAGGCCTAGCGCGGCCTGCCACCGCTGAGCGTGACATCGACGAAGACCAGCCGATGATCACTCGTCGGGAAGGGGAAGATCCCCGTCAGCTCCGCACCGGGACTGCCTGCCCGGGGCCAGAACACCCCTGCGGCAGCCACCTTGAGCGTGCGCGACGGCAGCACGTAGTCGGCCCTGATGTTGCCGGCATCCCTGTCCTCGAAGTCCGCCGTGTCGAACCGCGGATCACTCCTGTGCCTGGCGTTGGCACCGCCCTGCAGGGCGGACGCCTCGACAGCTCCGTTCGACGACGACAGCGGATCCTGGACGAGCTTGTTGCCCAGCAACTGGTCGATCGACCCTGCCCGTGAATCCCCGTCCAGGGGATCGCTGTTCTGATCACCCATGACGACGAACCGCTCGCCTCGGTTCAGGCCGCCGGTACCGCCGTCGTCGTCGTAGATGTAGGACGCGCCGGGACCGCCGGTCACGTAGTCGGACCAGAAGCGGATCTCGTCGCTGTTGCGCCTGCCGTTCCGATCCTCCTGCCCGTCGAACACCGGTGGCGTCGGATGGCTGGCGAGGACGTGCACGGTCCTGCCGCCGACCTCGACGGGGACGTCCCAGTGCGACTTGCTGGACAGCGGGAGCGCTGCCAGTTCATCCGTCGAGTACCAGTCGTCGGCCGCCTCCGTTGCCGGGTTGTCGGGTAGCAACGCTCCGGGCATGTCCTTCCACAGGAAGTCCTGGAAGGTCCTGACGGCCTCGGTGCGGATGGGATACCTCGAGTACACCACCATGCCGTACTGGCCCTCGAAGGCGCCGAAGCCCAGTGCGTCGTCGGCGCCTCCGACGCGCCCGTCGTTGTTGAGGTCGAACCCGCTGGGCACGCCGGTGTTCGAGGGCGCCGTGTACACGTAGGGGTAGTCGATCGGGGCCTTGCCGTTCTGGCCGACCCGGAGATAGTTCTGACTGAAGAGATCAGCGGCGCGGCCGCCCGCGACGTAGTCGAATTCGTTCAGGAGCACGACGTCCGGCCGGTTGATCTGGATGACCTCCGCGATCGCCCTCGCCTGCGTATTGGCCGGGGTACTCAGATCGCGGACGAGGTCGCCCGGCGCCGCTCGGTTCAGGCTGGCGTTGTAGGTCGCGAACCGCACATCCTGTTTCCCGGCGCGGGTCCCGGCGATCACGGACCGTGAATCGTCGTACGCGACGGCGGAACCGGCGGGAGCTCCGACGACGACGAGCGCGGCGGCGAGCAGGGCTGCCGCGCATGCGGTCGGGATACGCACAGGTCCCTCCTCAGGTCATGGAGCGGCGCCGCTGAAGGCGTGCGCCACCGTCGTCGAACGCTCCGGTAGATCGAGCCTAACCGGGTCCGGGGGGCCGCAACGGGCCGGCGGATAACGATTCAAACTCATCCACGTCGGAAGGATGCCCCGACGAGGGCAGCCGTGTGGAGATCACCCGGAGGGTGCCCGTGGCACGATCCGCCCTCCACTCGCCCGGTGGTTCCCGGCCACGTCGCGATCCCCGGCCTTCCCCGTCAAGCCCCGGTTCCGCCACCGGGTGCCTCCGCACGCGGGCGGTTCCATGGCAAGCTGGGCCGGATTCATCTCGTGGTGCCGTGGGCACCGGAAGGAGCGGCTCCCGTGCCACTGTGGCTGCAGGCATTCGGGTGGGGCGCGATCGCAGGAGGGGCGCTGGTCCTCGGAGCGGCGATCGCGTGGAGGTGGACCGTGCCACCCCGGATCGTCTCCTTCGTGATGGCGTTCGGGGCGGGAGTGCTCATCTCCGCCCTCGCCTTCGAACTCGTCGGAGAGGCCCAGGAGGCGGGCGGGCTCGTGCCGACGGCTGGAGGCTTCCTCGTCGGAGCCGTGACCTATGTGGGAGCCAACGCGATCCTCGCCCGCAAGGGGGCGCAGCACCGCAAGCGGTCGGGCGGGCAGCAGCCGTCGGAGTCCGACGCCGCCGGGAGCGGCAACGCCATTGCACTCGGCGCCCTGCTCGACGGCATCCCGGAGTCGGTGGTCCTGGGGCTCGGCCTCGTGGCGGGAGGCACGGTGAATCCGGCGGTCCTCGTCGCGATCTTCATCTCCAACGTGCCCGAAGGACTCTCGAGCACCGCCGGCATGAAGAACGCGGGCCGCAGCAGCCGCTATGTGTTCGCGCTGTGGGGCGGCATCGCCCTCGCCTCGGGACTGGCGGCCCTCATCGGGTACTCGTTGCTGGCGGATGCCTCCGGCGTCACCGTCGCCTTCATCACGGCGATCGCCGCCGGCGCCATCCTCGCGATGGTCGCGGACACCATGATCCCCGAGGCCTTCGAGCGCCAGCACATGTTCACGGGACTGATCGCCGCCCTCGGTTTCCTCGCGGCGTTCGTGGTGCACACGGTCTCCGCATGAGCAGCACCTCGCTCCGACGACGAAGGACCCCGGAACTGGTCCGGGGTCCTTCCCTCACGCGGTAGGCCCTGTGGGGCTCGAACCCACGACCCACGGATTAAAAGTCCGTTGCTCTAGCCAACTGAGCTAAGGGCCCGCCCATCACCACCCCGGGGACCCGCAGGTCCGCCGTGCGGCGATGACCCGCCCACTTTATCGCAATCACCCACGCCCCGAAGACGGGTCCGAGGCCCTGCCGACCGGCCGCGACGACCGCAGGAGTATCCTCGTTCCATGGACGGCGACTACACGAACAAGAGCCCGCGGCCGCACAAGCCGAAGCCTTTCGCCCCGGCCGATTTCGAGGTCTTCGCGGGGGGCGTCGACCCGTCGCGGGTCTCCGAGGCCGCCCACATGGCGGCCCACGCCCTGGTGCACCACGGGCGGGACACGGACGATCCCGACGTGACCCGCCGCCTCGTCGAACTCGCCGACCGGCAGGGCCTCGAGGCCATCGCCGAGATGTGGGCCGAGAGTCCTGCGAGATCCCTGCCAGGGGCCCTGTGGCGGCTCTACGCCCTGCGTGCCGCGACCCAGCAGAACCCCGAGCGGATCGCCGCCTACTTCGCCTCCGGCAAGGAGATCGCCCAGGTCTCGAAGGTCGTGGCGGGCGTGGCCGAACCGCCCGGCGCCGCAGAGATGACCACCATGGCGGACACCATCCTCTCGGGCGCCTTCGACGGGGACTTCGACGTCGCCCTCGAACGGTTCGCCGCGTTCTGCCGCGTCGTCGCCCTCGGCCAGGCCAACCACGCGGACGACCGGGAGGTGGCCAGCGGGTCCCACGCCTCGAAGCTCACGCGCAATTCCCACCAGCTGATCAAGACCGCTGAGGACCTCGAGCACGCCGCCGCCTCCTGGCGGCGCGGCGACCTCGACTGAGCGGCCCGTCACAGGCGATGTTGACAGCCGCTCCGGGGAGGGCAAGACTTAACCCGGCGTCGGACCGTGGAACCCCCGGGCTTCAACACTCAGCCGCTTCGAGCGGCCTTCCGCCGAGAGGCGCTCCCGGTTCGACGCCACTACTCTGCCCAGAGGCATGCGCGTCGGTGGCAGCACCGCCGACGCCCACCCACCCTCCGAGGAAGACTCCGTGAAACTACGCCTCTTCCCGCAGGAGAACGCCGGGCTGGAGCTCCTCGCCCGCATGGCGAACCAGCTGGTGCTCGGCGTCGGCACCATGTCCGCCATCCTCGGAGCGTCCGTCCAGGAGTACGACCGCCTGTCCGAGGAGCTGCACCAGCACGAGTCGGCCTCGACGGACCTCCACTTCGCGCTCCTCACCTCCATGCGGACGTCCTTCATCAACCCGCTGCCCCGTGAGGACCTCTACGTGCTCTCGCGCCTGCTCAACGAGGCCATCGAGAAGCTCGACGGAGCGGGTGAGCTGATCGCGCTGTACAAGCTGAGCAAGGTGAGCCAGCGGGCGGCCGACCAGCTGGAGGTCATCAATCGGCAGGCCGAGCTCACCGCCGTCGCGATGCAGCGCCTCACCTCCATGGAGGACCTCGAGGAGTACTGGATCGAGATCCTGCGCCTCGCACGGCGGGCCGAGCGCACGCACCGCAGCTGGTGCGCCGAGCTCCTCGACGACCACAAGCCGCTCGTCTACGCCCGCCACCGGGACGTGGCGAACCAGCTGGTCGAGGTCACCAAGGACATCCGTCGGGTCGCCACGCAAGTGGGCAGCATCCTCGTCAAGGAATCGTAGGTGGAGGCCCTCCTCCTCGGAGCGGTGATCGTCACCGCGGGCGGCTTCGCCTTCCTCAACGGTTTCCACGACGTCTCGAACTCGGTGGCGACGGCGGTGCGGACGAGGGCGCTGACACCCACCGTCGCCGTCCTCCTCGCGGCACTCTTCAACCTGGTGGGTGCGTTGCTCAGCACCTCCCTCGCCCTGTTCTTCACCGATGCAGGAATCGGCCTGCCCGAGGGCTCCACCGGCCTCGGGATCCTGATGGCGGCCCTTCTCGCGGCCTGCCTGTGGGGCATCCTCACCTGGTACCGCGGCAAGCCGTCGTCGTCCACCCATGCCCTGCTCGGCGGCGTCATCGGCGCGGGTGGTGCGTCGCAGCTGACCAGCGGGCCGGCGATGAACGGCGCCGGGGAGACACTGCTCCTCCAGATCGTCCTGCCCCTCCTCCTGTCACCCGTCATCGCCTACCTCCTGGCCTACCTGGCCGTGTTCCCGGCCACCTGGCTGCTTCGGCACGGCTCGCCCGCGCGGGTGAACCGCGGGAACCGCATGGCGCAGTCCGTGCTGGCGGGAACCTTCGCGCTCGGGCACGGGCTGCAGGACGGCCAGCGGACGATGGCGGTGATCCTCCTCGCGCTGGTGGGATCCGGCTACGCCACGGGCACGGACATCCCCGTGTGGGTGCAGGTGTTCGCCGCGGTCCTGCTGACGGCCGGATCGCTGTTCGGCGGCTGGCGCATCACGCACACCCTCGGGAACCGGCTGGTGCACATGGATCCCCTGCGGGGCATGACGGCCCAGGGCGTCAGCTCTGCCATGCTGTTCATCGGCGCCATCTCGCTGCACCTCCCCCTCTCCAGCACCCACACCATGACCTCGGCGATCGTGGGGGCGGGAGCGAACCAGCGCTTCGCGTCCGTGCAGCGTCCGCGCGTGATCCGCATCCTGCTCGTCTGGCTCGCGACGGCACCGGCCACGGCGCTGGTGGGTGCGGTCTTCTTCCTGGCGCTCAGCCCGCTCCTGTAGGACCCCTGCCGGACGAGCGACGGCGGCCCCGCCCTGGGAGCCGCCGTCGTGCGTGGACCGCCGTCGACCTATCCGAAGCGACCGGAGACGTAGTCCTCCGTGGCCTTGATGGTCGGCTTGTTGAAGATCGTCGTCGTGTCGTCGTACTCGATGAGCTTGCCCGGCTTGCCGGTACCGGCGATGTTGAAGAAGGCGGTCTTGTCCGATACACGGGCCGCCTGCTGCATGTTGTGCGTCACGATCACCACGGTGTAGTCGGCCTTGAGCTCGTTGATGAGATCCTCGATGGCCAGGGTGGAGATGGGATCCAGCGCCGAGCACGGCTCGTCCATCAGGATCACCTGCGGTGACACGGCGATGGCCCGGGCGATGCAGAGGCGCTGCTGCTGGCCGCCGGAGAGCCCGGACCCCGGGCGTCCGAGGCGGTCCTTGACCTCGTTCCAGAGGTTGGCGCCCTGCAGCGACTTCTCCACGAGGTCGTCCGCATCGGATTTGCTGATGCGCTTGTTGTTGAGCTTCACCCCGGCCAGCACGTTGTCACGGATGGACATGGTGGGGAACGGGTTGGGGCGCTGGAAGACCATCCCGATCTGCCCGCGCACGGTCACGGGGTCGACGGCGGAGTCGTACAGGTTGTCGCCGTCGAGCAGCACCTCGCCCTCGACGCGGGCGCCGGGGATGACCTCGTGCATGCGGTTCAGGGTGCGCAGGAACGTCGACTTGCCGCAGCCCGACGGGCCGATGAAGGCCGTGACGGAGCGGGCTTCGATGTTGATGTTGACGTCCTCCACGGCAAGGAACTTGCTGTAGTAGACATTGAGGTCCTTGACGTCGATTCGCTTGGACATGGCTTCCTTATCGGTCGGTACCGCGAGTGCTCAGCGGCTGGTCTTGGGGGCGAAGATCTGGGCGACGAAGCGGGCCAGGAGGTTCAGCAGCATCACCATGAGGATGAGCAGGAGCGCAGCCGCCCAGGCGCGCTGGGTACTCGGGTCGGGCGACGTCGGGGACGTCGGGGTGAGGATCTGGTAGTAGATGAAGGTGGGCAGCGTGCTCATCCAGCCGCTGAACACGTTCCAGTTGATGGAGCTCGCGAATCCGGCCGTCACGAGGATGGGCGCCGTCTCGCCGATCACGCGGGCGATGGAGAGCGTGACGCCGGACGCGATGCCCGAGATCGCCGTCGGGATGACCACCTTCGTGATGGTGCGCCACTTCCGCACCCCCAGCGCGTAGGCCGCCTCGCGGAGCTCGTTCGGCACGATCTTCAGCATCTCCTCGGTGGAGCGCACCACCACCGGGATCATCAGCACCGAGAGCGCGACGGCGGCGACGAAACCGGTCCGGGTCCCGGGGCCGAAGAGCAGGGTGAAGAGCGCTGCCGCGAACAGTCCGGCCACGATCGAGGGGATACCCGTCATGACGTCCACGAAGAACGTGATCGCCTTCGTGAGGTTCTTGCCTGCCCCGTACTCGACCAGGTAGACGGCGGTGAGGAGGCCGATCGGCACGGAGATCAGGGTGGCCCAGAGCGTGATCTGCAGGGTTCCGAGCACCGCGTGGTAGGCACCGCCGAGAACAGGGGTCCCGCCCTCGACCGCCTGGTTGTCCACGGCCCCCGTGACCCCGTTCATCGAGGTGAAGAGGAAGTTGTAGCTCAGGCCCGGGACACCCCGCTCCAGGACCGTCCAGAGGACGGAGACGAGAGGGATCAGCGCGATGAGGAAGGCGCCGTACACGAGGAACGTGACGAGCCTGTCCTTCGCCTTCCGCTCACCCTCGGCGACGGCCGTGACGATGGTCGCCGCGAGGACGAACACGATCGCCGTGATGATGGCCCACCCCACGACGCTGAAACCGACGAGGGAGGAGATCGCTGCACCCAGGATCAGGGAGGCGGCCACGACCACCCAGATGGCATAGGACGGCAGGCGTCCTCGGGTGAGCTGGGACTGGCGACGCTGGAGCGTCTGGTTCGCTGCCATTAGTTAGCTCCCGAGAATTCTTTGTGCCGGGTGATGATGAAGCGGGCGATCATGTTCACGATCAGTGTGATGACGAAGAGGACGAGTCCGGCAGCGATCAGCTCGTTGAGTCGGAGGCCGAAGGCTTCAGGGAAGTTCAGGGCGATCTCCGCCGCGATCGTCTGGTTGCCCGTCTTGATGAGGCTCGCGCCGAGGGCGCCCGGGGAGAGCACCAGCGCGACTGCCATCGTCTCGCCGAGCGCCCGGCCCAGACCCAGCATCGTCGCGCTGATGATGCCGGGACGGGCGAACGGCAGCACGGCCATCCGCACCATCTCCCAGCGGGTCGCGCCCATCGCGAGGGCTGCTTCCTCATGGAGGTTGGGGGTCTGCAGGAAGATCTCCCGGCTCAGCGAGGTGATGATCGGGATGACCATCACCGCGAGCACCACGCCGGCGGTGAACATGGTCTTGCCGGTCTGGCTGGCCGGACCGGCGAAGAGGGGGATCCAGCCCAGGTTCTCGGCGAGCCAGGCATAGCCCTTCGCGAGCTGCGGGGCCAGGATGATGTACCCCCACGCACCGTAGATGACGGACGGGATCGCTGCGAGCAGGTCGATGACGTACCCGAAGGCCCGAGCAAGGCGGCGTGGCGCGTAGTGGGAGATGAAGAGGGCGACGGCGATACCGACCGGTGTCGCGATGATCAGGGCGATCGCGGCCGCGACGACGGTGCCGATGACGATCGGCAGGATGTAAGCCGCGAATCCCTCACCTCCCGTGACCTCGGCGGGATCCGCGGAGAGGATCGGCGCGGCCTGCACCATCAGGAAGACGGCGACACTGAACAGGACTGCCAGGATCAGCACGCCCGCGGCGAGCGAGATGCCGGAGAAGATCTTGTCGCCGGCACGGCCTCGATCTGTCGATGCCTTCAGCGAATTGAGTGACACGTTCTTGCCTTCCAGGCGGTCTGTTCAGGTGTGGTGACGGCTTCCGGCGCCGGGCGGGGAGGGAAGGGCACTGCTGATCCCGGCCGTAAACGGCGGATGGTCCCGTCCGGTCTCCATTAGACCAGACGGGACCGGACGGGCCTCCGCTAGGAAGCGACCTTGATGGAGTCGATCGCCATCTGGGCTTTCTCACTCAGTGTGGCCGAGAGGGGGGCGTTCCCGGCCGAGGCCTCGGCCTCGGCCTGCCCGTCCTCGCTGATGACATAGGAGCCGAAGGCCTTCACGAGGTCGACGGTCTCCTGGCTGTCGTAGGTGGTGCAGTAGACGTGGTAGCTGACGAGGACGACGGGGTACGCACCGGATTCGGTGGTGTCGCGCTCCAACTCGAGCGACATGTCCAGCTCGGGCCGGCCCTCGACCGGCGTGGCGACCTCGACGGCCTTCGCGGCCGCGTCCGAGCTGATCTCGGTGTACTCCTCGCCGACCTTGACCTTGGCCTTGCCCAGGTCGCCGACCGCTGAGGCATCGGCATAGGTGATGGCGCCGTCGGTCGAGGTGACCGTCTGGACGACACCGGAGGTTCCCTTGGCATTCTCGGACTGCAGGTCGGCGGGCCAGGCGCCGTCCACCTCGTACGTCCACACCTCGGGTGCGGCAGCCGACAGGTAGTCGACGAAGTTCTCGGTGGTGCCCGACTCGTCCGAGCGGTGCACGACGGTGATGGGGGTGTCGGGCAGCTCGACCCCCTCGTTCTGGTCGGCGATCGCCGGATCGTTCCAGGTGGTGATCGCCTTCGTGAAGATCTTGGCGATGGTGGGGGCGTCGAGGTTCAGCTCGGTGACGTCACCGAGGTTGAAGGCGATCGCGATCGGGGAGATGTACGCGGGGATGTTGAGCGCACCATCGGGACCACAGACCTCCATGGCCTGGGTCATCTCGTCGTCCTTGAGGTAGGCATCCGAACCGGCGAACTGCGCTCCCCCGCTGAGGAAGGCCTTGCGTCCGGCCCCTGATCCGTCCGGCGAGTACTGGACCATGGCGTCCTGGTTCATGGCCTCGAAGCCGGCCTTCCAGGCCTCCATCGCCGAGTTCTGCGAGGAGGCGCCGATCCCGGTGAGGGTTCCTGACACGGCGACGCCGGTGGCGGACGGGGCGGCCCCCTCGGCTGCGGGGGTGTCACCGGTGGCGTTGTCGGAACCGCATGCGGTCAGCGCCAGCGCGGCCACGGAGATTACTGCCGCAGCGCGGCCAAAGCGAAGAGCCTTCACTAGATCTTTACCCCTTCCAGGGATGTGTTCATCGGTGCGCGAGTGGCACTCGGTCGACCTGTACGTGTTCTCGTACCGTCCGAAGCTAGGCACTGCAGGTGAAGAGACTGGCCGAGCGACCTTAACGGAAGGTGAACAGCGCCGGTCCATTGGCCGGTAGGGCCGATCCGCCCCGGTGCATGGGGCGGAGGTCTCCTGCCACCCGACCTCCTACACTGGGCCTATGCCGCCGCGCCAGGGAATCACCAGGGCCCTCGCCTTCCTGCGCAAGCGCTCGCGGACCGGCTTCAGGCGCAGCTCGAACTCGATCGTCACCGCCCTGCAGATGACGGTGTGCGCGGTGGGCGCCTACGCCTTCGCCGAGGAGGTCCTCGGCCACAACGGGCCGCTGTTCGCGGCGACCTCGTCGATGATCTCGCTGGGCTTCTCGCGGGACCCCCGGATCCGGCGGGTGCTCGAAGTGGCGATCGGCTGCACGCTCGGCATCTCGGTGGGCGACCTGCTGCTCACGTTCTTCGGCAACGGCATCTGGCAGGCCGCCGTCGTCCTCTTCATCTCGATCCTGCTGGCGCGGTTCCTCGACAGCGGCACCATCTTCACCACGCAGCTCGGACTGCAGTCCCTCCTGGTCGTACTGCTCCCGGCGCCGGAGGGTGGCCCGTTCACGCGCAGCGTGGACGCCGTCGTCGGGGGCCTGTTCGCGCTCGTGGTGACCATGCTCCTGCCGCGCGACCCGCGGGGGGAGCCGAAGACGAACGTCCGGGGCCTGCTCGAGGAGCTGTCCGGCGTCCTGCGCGAGAGCGCCTCGGCCCTGCGGCAGAGCGACTCCACCCTCGCCTGGCACGCTCTCGTGCGCGCGCGGAACTGCCAGTCGCAGCTCGACGGCCTCACCGGGAGCGTGCGGGCAGCGCAGGAGGTCGCGCGGATCTCACCCGCCTACCGGCGCCACCGGGACGAGCTCGGCTCGCTGCGGAGCTCGGTCGGGTCGATCGACCTCGCGATCCGCAACAGTCGGGTCTTCGCCCGCCGCCTCACCTCGGCCATCAACCACGCGGCCCTCACCGACGACGCGATCGAGAGCCTGGGCCAGGCACTGGCGGACACGGCCGACGCCGTCGACGTCCTCAGCCGGTCCCTCTCGGCACGCGACTCCGCAGAACGCCGCCTCAACCAGCGCCAGGCCCGCGACGAACTCGCCGCCGTCGCGACGGATCTGCACCCGGAGACGCTCGGCATCCAGCGGCTCGAGGGCGAGGGACTGGTCCTGCTCCTGCGGCCCCTCGTCGTCGACCTGCTCGAGGCGACCGGGCTCTCGCACGAGGATGCCGCGGACTACCTGCCTCGCCTCTGACCACGTCCGGCCACGGACGACCCTCGGTGTCGGTGACCGCAGGTAGCCTCGTTCCATGGCCACCAAGACCTCCACCGCCGGGCGTACGGGCCGCGGCAACACCCCGAACTTCCGCTGTGCTGAGTGCGGCTGGACCACGGCGAAGTGGGTGGGCCGCTGCGGCGAGTGCCAGGCCTGGGGTACCGTCGAGGAGACCGGGCAGGTGGTCGCGCGCACGACGGCGGCGGCCGCCGTGACCACGCCTGCCCGCCGCATCGCGGACGTCGACGCCACGCTCTCCGGATTCCAGCCGACGAAGATCGACGAGCTGGACCGTGTGCTCGGCGGCGGCCTCGTCCCCGGCGCGGTGATCCTGCTCGCCGGGGAGCCGGGCGTGGGGAAGTCCACCCTCCTGCTCGACGTCGCCGCTCGGGTGGCCCGCCTCGGCAAGGACGTCCTCTACGTCACCGGGGAGGAGTCCGCCGCCCAGGTCAAGCTCCGCGCCGATCGCATCGACGCGGTCGCGGACTCCCTCTATCTCAGCGCCGAGACGGACCTCGGCCAGGCACTCGGCCAGGTGGAGAAGCTCGATCCCGCGCTGCTCGTCGTCGACTCCGTGCAGACCCTCAGCAGTGCGGCCGTGGACGGCAGCGCGGGCGGCGTGACCCAGGTCCGCGAGGTGGCCGCCTCCCTCATCGGCGCCGCCAAGTCCCGCGGGATGACGACCCTGCTGGTCGGCCACGTCACGAAGGACGGGTCGATCGCCGGCCCCCGCCTGCTGGAGCACCTCGTCGATGTCGTCTGCCAGTTCGAGGGCGAACGCCACTCCCGCCTGCGCCTCCTGCGCGCGGTGAAGAACAGGTACGGCCCCACGGACGAGGTGGGGTGCTTCGACCTGACCGACGGGGGCATCGAGGGGCTCGCCGATCCCAGTGGACTGTTTGTCTCGCGGACGAAGGACCCGGTGTCCGGCACCTGCATCACCGTGACCCTCGAGGGACGGCGCCCGCTGCTGGCGGAGGTGCAGGCGCTGCTCGCCGAATCCCCCAACTCCCAGCCGCGGCGCGCCACGAGCGGCCTCGACAGCTCACGCGTCGCGATGCTGCTCGCCGTCCTCCAGAGCCGCGCCTCGGTGAGCCTGCACAAGGACGACAGCTACGTGGCGACGGTGGGCGGTGTACGCCTGACCGAGCCGGCCACGGATCTCGCGGTAGCCCTCGCCATCGCCTCCGCGAAGACGGATCACCCGCTCCCGGCGCGGCTCATCGCCTTCGGTGAGGTGGGACTCGCGGGCGAGGTCCGTCCCGTCCCCGGCATCGGGCGGCGGATCCAGGAAGCGGAGCGCCTCGGCTTCACCCACGCCATCGTGCCCGCCTCGCCGGGAGGCACGGGTCCGGTGCCGAAGGGTTTCTCGGTCCGTGAGGTCTCCACGCTTGCGGAAGCGCTCGCCCTGCTGTTCTGAGGCCGGCGGCCCAGCGGCCGGCACAGCAGTGTTACCGATCTGCGACGGCAGGCCGTACCGCGGGTTTCGCGCGCGCCAGTAGTATTACTCTCGGCTGCGCGGGCACACCCGCGGGCCCTGCCCGCCGTCGGAGGTTCGACGGCGTAGCCCGTCCGCGCCGGGCTATCGACAGCGCGGCGGCGAAAGGATAGGCCCATGGTTCGCAGTCCGGAGGACTCGCTGAAAGCCACCCTCGCCAGAGTAGCCCCCGGGACGCATCTCCGCGACGGTCTTGAGCGAATCCTGCGGGGGCGGACAGGAGCACTGATCGTCCTCGGTTTCGACCGCACGGTGGATTCGATCTGCTCGGGCGGATTCGACATCGGTATCGAGTTCTCGCCCACCCGCCTGCGGGAACTCGCGAAGATGGACGGGGCGATCGTGTGCGACAAGGACGCAAGCCGCATCCTCCGGGCCGCGGTCCAGCTCGTCCCGGACCACACCATCGAGACGCAGGAGTCCGGCACACGCCACCGCACGGCGGAGCGGGTGGCGAAGCAGACCGGGCTGCCCGTCATCAGCGTGAGCCAGTCGATGCAAATCATCGCCCTCTACATCGACGGCCTCCGCCATGTCCTCGAGGGCTCCGAGCCGGTGCTCGCCCGCGCGAACCAGGCCCTGGCCACGCTCGAGCGGTACCGTGCACGCCTCGACCAGGTGACCAACTCGCTCTCGGCCCTGGAGATCGAGGCCATGGTCACGGTGCGCGACGTCGCGGTCACCCTCCAGCGCCAGGAGATGGTCCGGAGGATCTCGGAGGAGATCTCGCAGTACGTCCTGGAACTCGGCGTCGACGGCCGGCTGCTCTCGTTGCAGGTCGAGGAGCTGACCACGGGGCTGGGACCGGGCAGCGAGATGGTGCTGCGCGACTACATGGACCTCGGCAACAGCACTGCGCCGCTCGACGAGCGCGTGGCGACCCTCCAGGGATTCAGCTCGACGGACCTGATCGACCTCGGGACGATCGCGAGCGTGCTCGGCTTCAACCCGTCGGTCGACTCGCTCGAAGCGGTGATCCAGCCGAAGGGCTATCGGCTGCTCTCGGGCATCAAGGCGGTCCCGCCGGCAGTCGCCAACCGCCTCGTGGACCATTTCGACGGTCTGCAGAATCTCATGGCCGCGAACATCGAGGATCTCATGGCGGTCGACGGCATCGGCGAGCAGCGTGCACGGACCGTGCGCGAGGGACTCTCCCGCATCGCCGAGACGAGTCTCCTCGACCGGTTCATGTAGGAGATCGCGCCACCCACCAGCCCTCCCGGCTGATCGTCCGCCGCGCGGACGGGCGGTGGGACGACAGCCCTACTGCAGGGTGAACTCCACGGACTGACTGCTCCTGGCGCCGAGCCGCGTGATCAGGGTGTAGTCGCCCGCACCCGGCTCCTCGTCCACGACGGTGCACCCAGGGACCGTCCGGTTCCTCGTCCACTCGAAGGTCGCCCGCTCCTCGCCGCCCGGCGCGATGGTGCGCTCGAGATCCTGGGAGCCCTGCTGGCAGTCCGTGGACGAGAAGATCCGCTCGCCACCGGAGGTGATCTCGAAGGCCATCTGCGACGTTCCGACGTTGACGGTGCACGGTTCCTCCCCCTCGTTGCGCACCACCAGAGCGAGGACGGGACTCTCGCCGGAGCCGTAGGATTCCCGGTCCGTCTCAGCAGACACCACGACCCGCGCGGCGTCACACGCGTCCGACGGCGTCGGTTCCGGAGACGCGGCGGTCGGGTCTGCCGAGGGAGTGGCGGTCGGCGTCGCGGTCGGCCCTGCTGTGGGTGGGGCGGAGGGAGCCGCAGCGCTGGGCGCGGGAGTCGCCGCCCCGGGCGTCATGGCTGCGGCGGTCGGCGCCTCCGGGCTCGTCGATGCTCCTGCGGCCGCGTCGTCCGTGCGTCCCAGCGTCCCGGCAAGTGCCATGCCGCCGATCGCGAGCACGGCGACCACGAGGACGGCCAGGATCAGGACGGCCAGCCGCCGCCGCCGGTACACGGCCGGGCTCGCCCGACGACCGCCCCGCCGCGCACTGCCCTGATCGTCCGTATGTGCCATCCGTCAAGGCTAGGGAGGCGGGCGCCGATTCCAGGGGGCACCACGCCGGTGGATAGAGTATCCACGACGATGACCTCGAGGAGCACCACGATGAATCCGGGCAGCGGAAGCGCCGCGGCACCCCCCACCGCTGCCGGCGATGCACAGAGCACGCCCCCGAGCCTCGGCGCGCTCCACGCGCGGGTCACCGAGTGGTTCTCGGACGAGGCCCGCGACCTGCCGTGGCGCGATCCCGCCTGCACCCCCTGGGGCATCTTCGTGAGCGAGGTCATGCTGCAGCAGACGCCCGTGGTCCGCGTCCTCCCGGTGTGGCACGACTGGCTCCAGCGGTGGCCTGCCCCTGCCGACCTGGCAGCCGAACCATCCGGCGCGGCCGTGCGCCACTGGGGCCGGCTCGGCTACCCGCGCCGCGCGCTGCGGCTGCATGCAGCCGCGTCCGCCATGGTCGCCGATCACGACGGCGGGGTCCCGACGACGCACGACGAACTACTGGCTCTTCCCGGGGTCGGCGCCTACACCGCCGCCGCCGTGGCGGCTTTCGCCTTCGGACGGCGCGAGACGGTGGTGGACACGAACATCCGGCGCGTCCACGCCCGCCTCGTCGGTGGAAAGGCCCTCCCGGCCCCCGCACTCACAGCAGCAGAGATGAAGCGGGCGGTGGCCCTCATGCCCGGGGACGCGCGATCGTCGGTCGCGTGGAATGCGGCCGTCATGGAACTGGGGGCGGTCGTCTGCACGGCGCGGGCTCCGCGCTGTGTCGCGTGCCCCGTCCTGGACGCCTGCGCCTGGGTGGCGGCAGGACGCCCGGCACCGGACTACGTCCCGAAAGGACAGGCCTGGGCGGGAACCGACCGCCAGGTCCGCGGTGCGATCGTCGCCGTCCTCCGGCACGCCGAGGGCGACGTGCCGCGCTCGGTTCTCCTGGACGCGCCGGTGGACCTGCTGCGGGGAGGCTCGTCGACCGTGGCGCCGACGCCCGGTCCCCTGGCCGCGCTGTACGGCCTGCAAGCTCCGTCGGAGCAGCTCGAGCGCGCCCTCACCGGCCTCCTCGCCGACGGGCTGGTGGAGGAGTCCGGGGGGCTCGTCCGCCTGCCCGGATGATCCGCCGATCGGGCGCGCGAGGCGGCCGGACACGGCACCACCGGCTGCACCGGTAACGACCGGTCTCCTGGACCAGCCCGGACACACCACCGGCAGCCCGGTACCGACCGGTCTCCGCGCTACCTCCGATCAGGACGGTTCGCCGAAGCCGGACTCCACCGCCTGCGCCACGAAGTCGACGGCGGCCTGCGCGTCCGGCCCCGAGGCCTCGACGTCGACCGTCCGTCCCTGGCCGAGCCCGAGGCTCATGAGCAGCATGACGGACGTGCCGTCGACGCCGTTCACCGTCACCTCCGCGTCGAGCTCGAGCAGACCGGTGGCGAGTGTCGCAGCCGGCCGGGCGTGCAGTCCCATCTGGTTCGGCAGGACGAAGGACCCGGCGGCCACCGGGCCCGCCGCGGACCCGGCGGCTCCCGGCCCCTCCGGCCGGGCTTCCTCCCGGCCCGGCGCCGCTGCAGCGTGCGAGACGAAGGGTTCGAGCTCCTCGGGTCGGATGGAGACGACGGCGTTCTCGGCCGCCCGCAGCACCTCGTCGAGGGACGAGCCACCCTGCGCCTGGACCGCGGCGGCGACGGCACCCTCCACGAGGGCCGCCTCCGCCAGCCGCACCCCGTCACGGGCCTCAGGCTCCAGGAACTCGAGCACCATCTCTGCGGTCATCACCGCGGAACCCAGGTCCGTCAGGATCACGACCCCGTCACCGCCCGAGGCCTTGTCGATCCCCTCCTGCACACGCTCGAAGCTCGTGCCGATCCGGGACCGTCCTTCGCCGTCGTCCGCTCCCCCGGCGGCGACGAGGACGACGTCGGGAGCCATCTGCGCCGCGAGTTCGACGACGCCCTCGGCGATCTTCCGGCTGTGCGAGACGATGACCAGCCCGACGCTCACGCGACCTCTCCACCGGCTGCCTCGGCGGCGGCCCGCAGGATGAGGGCCGTCGAGACCGCCCCCGGATCCTGGTGGCCCGCGCTCCGCTCGCCGAGGTAGCTGGCCCTGCCCTTCCGGGCGATCAGCGGTTCCGTGGCCACGGCGCCGGCGTGCGCGGCGTTGGCCGCGGCGGCGAGCACCTCGGGGGCCGTGGCTCCGGCCTGCGCCGCCGTCTCCGCCGCTTCGGACGCCGGCGTCCACGCATCGACCATGGTCTTGTCCCCCACCTCCGCCTTCCCGCGCGCGACGATGCCGTCCCGAGCGGCCGCGATCATCCCGGCCACTCCTGTCGGATCGACGGTGCCGGTGTCACCCAGCGACGTCGCCGCGCGGATGAACGCCGTCCCGTACAGCGGGCCGGCCGCTCCTCCGACGGTGGACATGAGCGTCATCGCCACGAGCTTGAGGACGGCGGCGGGTGTCTCCGGTGCGTCGCCGTCGAGCTTGAGCAGCACGGCGCCGAATCCCCGGTCGAGGTTCTCGCCGTGGTCGGCATCACCGATGGCGCGGTCGAGGTCGATCAGGAGGGCTCGGTTCTCGGCGACGACCTGCGCCGTGCCGCGCATCCATCGGACGGCCCAGGCGGCGTCGAGTGGTCCGGTGGCATCGGCCACGCTCATGCTCCCCAGCGCAGCGCGGCAGTATGCACCGGTGCGTCCCACAGGTCGAGCATCTCGTCGTCGGCGCGGAGGATCGTGAGGGAGGCGCCCTGCATCTCGAGGGCCGTGATGTAGTTGCCCACCAGCGAACGGTCGATGCTCACGCCCAGGTCCCCGAGGAGTTGCGCCACCTTGCGGAACACGATGTACAGCTCGCTCGCGGGTGTCCCGCCCATCCCGTTGACCATGACGATGGTGCGGTCGCCCGAGGTCAGGGACAGATCCGCGACGATGGAGTCGAGCAGACGCTGCGTGATGCCGTCTGCGTCCTCCATGGCGATGCGGTGCCGGCCCGGCTCGCCGTGGATGCCGATGCCGATCTCGATCTCGTCCTCTGCGAGCTCGAAGCTGGGCACGCCCGCATGGGGTACGGTGCAGGCCGCGAGGGCCACGCCCATGGAGCGCACGCCGTCGATCACGCGCTGCGCGATCGCCGTCACGGCGTCGAGGTCGTCGCCCCGCTCCGCCGCTGCTCCCGCGATGCGCTCCACGAGGACGGTACCGCCCACGCCGCGGCGCCCGGCCGTGTAGAGCGAGTCCTCGACGGCGACGTCGTCGTTCACGAGGACCGAGCGGACGGAGATGCCGTCCGCCTCCGCCATCTCGGCCGCGGTCTCGAAGTTGAGGACGTCCCCGGTGTAGTTCTTGACGATGTGCAGCACCCCGGCGCCGCCGTCGACGGCCGCGGTGGCGGGGATGATCTGGTCGGGGGTCGGCGAGGTGAAGACCGCCCCCGGCACCGCGGCATCGAGCATCCCGCGGCCCACGAACCCTGCATGCAGCGGCTCGTGTCCGCTTCCACCACCGGAGACGAGGCCGACCTTCCCCTGGACGGGCGCATCCTTGCGGGTGATGAACAGCGGCTCCGGATGGACGGTCACGAGGTCGGCGTGGGCGATACCGAATCCCTCGACCGACTCGTTGACCACGGCTCTGGGGTCATTGATGAGCTTCTTCACGACGGCGGCTCCTAGCCTGCGAACGGACGGATGACAGCCTGCAGCCCGCCTCACGTGGACCACCCCGGCCATGGGTGACACGTTACCGCCCGTTCCCCGGCCTGCCTATAGCCCGGCCGCTCCGTGCAATCGACGCCCGACGCCGGAGGGAGGGGCCCTGGATCAGGCCCCTCCCTCCGGTTCTCAGGCCACCCGATGAAGGATGAGCCCCGGTTCGATCAGTCGCGCTTGAACGCGTCCTTGACGTTCTCGCCGGCGTCCTTCAGGCTCGAACTCGCCTGGTCCTTGTGGCCCTCGGCTTCAGTGTCCTTGTCGCCGGTCGCCTTGCCGAGACCTTCCTTGAGCTTGCCGCCCAAGTCCTGGCCCTTGTTCCCGATCTTGTCATCCAGTCCCATGATGCGGACCTCCTTCAGTCGGTGTGCAGCCACCGGTTCCGGTGGCGTCCCGGCATCCCCCTGAGGGAATGCTAAGTAGTCTTACCTTATCGTCGTGGCGCCGCTGATGCCAGCCCCAGGGACGAAGCAGGTCAGAGCTGCCTGATCATGCGGGTGTTCCCGAGCGTGTTCGGCTTCACCCGGGCGAGATCGAGGAACTCGGCGACCCCCTCGTCGTGCGAGCGGAGCAGCTCGGAGTAGATCCGCGGATCGACGGCCGACTGGTCCGCCATCACCTCGAAGCCGTGCCGGCGGAAGAAGTCGACCTCGAAGGTCAGGCAGAAGACGCGGCTGACCCCGAACCCTCGTGCCTCCTCCAGCAACTCCTCGACGAGGGCATGCCCCACACCACGTCCGCGGGCGGCGGGGGCCGTCGCCAGGGTACGCACCTCCGCGAGGTCCTCCCACATGATGTGCAGCGCGCCGCAGCCCAGCACCTCGCCGTCGTCGGACTCGGCGATGCGGAACTCGGGGAGGCCCTCGTAGTAGGCCACGGTCTCCTTCGCCATCAGGATGCGCTCCTCGGCGAGCGGCTCGACGAGGGCCTTGATAGCGGGGACGTCCGATGTGCGGGCGCGGCGGAGGCTGAAGGTCGGGCTCATCCTGCCCACTCTAGCGATCGCCCACGACTGCGGCCCGCCTACAGGCCGAGTTCGCGGGGCAGTTCCCGCTCCTCCCCGAGGACGTTCGAGGCCAGGAACGCCTCCACCACCGAGTACCAGATCTTCGCGTGCTGCGGCTTCAGGATCCAGTGGTTCTCGTCCGGGAAGTAGAGGAACCGGTGGGGCGTGACGCCGTGCCCGTCCGCAGGGAGCTTCGAGGCGGACAGGAGGTCGTACCAGAGGCGCAGTCCCTCGCCGATCGGCACGCGGTAGTCCTTGTCCCCGTGGATGACCAGCATGGGTGTATCGATGTTCCCGACGTGCGCGTGGGGGGAGTTCTCGAGCATCGCCTCCGGGGTCATCTCACGCGCCCAGTAGTACGCTGCATCCGTGGTGCCGCCGAACTGGTCCAGCGCCCAGAGACTCGCGTGCGTGACGATCGCCGCGAAGCGGTCCGTGTGTCCCGCGACCCAGTTCGCCATGTACCCGCCGAAGCTCCCGCCCATCGCTGCGACGCGCGTCCCGTCGATGTCGTCGCGGGCCACGAGGTCGTCCGTTGCGGCCATCAGGTCGGTGTAGGGAGCTGCGCCCCAGGAACCCCAGCCGCGGTCGACCATGTGCTGGCCGTACCCGGTGGAGAGCGCGGGATCCGGCAGCAGGACCGCGTAGCCGCGGGCTGCCATGACCCAGGGGGACCAGCGCCAGGTCCAGGCGTTCCACGAGCCGATCGGGCCGCCGTGAATCCACAGGAGCGCCGGCACGGGGGCATCCGCGGACGCCCCTTCCGGGAGCACGAGCCAGGACTTCACGGCCTGCCCGTCCTCACCGACCGACGCCACCCGCTCGAGCGTGCCGGGCAGCTCCGGACGTTCGGCAGGGTTCTGCAGGCGGTCGGTGGCCCCCGTGGCGAGGTCGATGCGCACCACTTCTGCCGGGAAGAGGTAGGAACTGCGGACGGCGTAGGCCGTCCTGCCGTCCGGGGAGACCTGGACGTCGGAGTAGGCAGCAGTGTCCTCCGTCACCCGCCGCACCGCACCGGTCGCCACGTCGATGACGACGACGGGTGCCCCGCCGTCGTCGTCCGCCGTGGCCACGAGCGACGAGCCGTCCGGCAGCCAGGCCTCCGGCGACGGCCAACGGTCCCAGTCCGCCGCCAGCTGCCGGGGCTCTCCCCCGTCGAGCGGGAACAGCAGGAGGCTCGACTGCGGCGCCAGCTCGGCCGTGGTCCGGCGGTCACGTGTGACGGCGAGATATCTGCCGTCGGGGCTGACCGGGCCGGGAGTGTAGTCGTTCTCCCGATCGTCGAGCAGGACGCTGAGTTCCCTGGTGGCCAGGTCCACGCGCACGAGGACCGAGCGCTGCGAGCCGAGCTCCTCGGGCACGGTCAGCGAACTGAACAGCACGCGTCCGTCCGGGCTGAGCACGGCATGGGCGTTCCGCAGCCCGCCCCGCGCGGAGGGAAGGATGTCGTCGAGGGTCGGTCGCCCGTCGCCGTCGACATCGGTCACCTCGAGGTATCGCGGCTCGTCGGGGCCGAGGTCCGCGTCCCAGTAACGCACCGGGTAGCCCGCGTGCAGGATGGCTGCGACGCCGGAGTCCTTCCGCGCCTTCCGCCGCTCGGCGTCGTCCTCCTCGCCGGTCGAACCGGCGAGCGCGTCGGCCGTCAGGACGACGACGTCGGCCTCGGTGGCGGTCAGCACGCCGGACACCCCACCCTCACGCGTCACGAGGAGCAATGCCTCGCCTCCGGTCGCGGGCAGCCGCCAGAGCGACGGACGCTTCTCGCCGTCGGCATCCTCGGGATCGGGGCGGGCGGAGGTGAAGAGGAGGTCGCCGCCGGCGAGGAACGCCGCACCGGACTCCCCGGCGGAACTGCGGGTCAGCCGACGCGCGGGCTGTGCGCCCGAGGGGTCGATCTCCCAGAGCGCGCTCTGGTAGGCGGTCTTCTTCGGATCGAGGGTGGCGACGGACGTGACGAGTCGCGTGCCCTCCCTGTTGAGCACGAGTCCGCTGAGGCGCGGCAGGGCGACGAAATCCTCGAGGGAGGAGAAGGGCGTGGTCATGCCTCATCTCTACCACCGGTGTGTGCGTCGTCACAGGGAGTTCACTCAGGGATGAATTCCGTTGCCGCGGGCACCGATCGACTCGGCAGGAAACGACGGAGCCCGCCCCGGTGATCCGGGACGGGCTCCGTCGTCGTGCTGGCAGGGACCTCGCCTACTCCGGGACGCTCGCCTCGAGCGCAGCCGGTGAGTCCTCGATCTCCTTGGGTGCACCGTGGGGGGTGAA
Source organism: Arthrobacter sp. CP30 (assembly GCF_053470025.1). Lineage (NCBI taxonomy): Bacteria > Bacillati > Actinomycetota > Actinomycetes > Micrococcales > Micrococcaceae > Arthrobacter > Arthrobacter sp. CP30. The sequence goes on along the minus strand of NZ_JBQEMM010000002.1, from coordinate 131,749 downwards.
GGTGAAGATCGCGTCCACACCCTCGCCCTCGACGTCGACGGCCACGCGCTCGCCCGACTTGATCTCCCCGAAGAGGATCTTCTCGGACAGCTGGTCCTCGATCTCGCGCTGGATGGTGCGGCGCAGCGGCCTGGCACCCATCGCGGGATCGTAACCGCGGGTCGCGAGGAGCACCTTCGCCGCAGGCGTGAGCTCGATCGTCATGCCCTTGTCGGCCATGCGGCCACTCAGACGCTCGAGGAACAGGTCCACGATCTCGACGATCTCGTCCTGCGTGAGCTGCGGGAACACCACGGTGTCGTCGACACGGTTGAGGAACTCGGGCCGGAAGTGCTGCTTGAGCTCCTCCTGCACCTTGGCCTTCATCCGGTTGTAGCTCGTCGTGGTGTCGGAGCCGGACTGGAAGCCCGTCATGACGCCCTTCGAGATGTCCCGGGTCCCGAGGTTGGTGGTCATGATGATCACCGTGTTCTTGAAGTCCACCATGCGGCCCTGACTGTCGGTCAGGCGACCGTCCTCCAGGATCTGGAGGAGCGAGTTGAAGAGGTCGGCGTGGGCCTTCTCCACCTCGTCGAAGAGCACCACGGAGAACGGCTTGCGGCGGACCTTCTCGGTCAGCTGGCCGCCCTCCTCGTAGCCCACGTACCCGGGAGGGGCACCGAAGAGCCGCGAGACGGTGTGCTTCTCCGAGTACTCGGACATGTCCAGGGTGATGAGGGCGTCCTCCTCACCGAACAGGAACTCGGCAAGAGCCTTGGCCAGCTCCGTCTTACCGACACCCGTGGGGCCGGCGAAGATGAAGGAGCCGCCCGGACGCTTCGGGTCCTTGAGGCCGGCGCGCGTGCGGCGGATGGCCTGGGAGATGGCCTTGATGGCCTCGTTCTGCCCGATGACCCGCTTGTGCAGCTCGGCCTCCATGTTGAGCAGTCGCGAGGACTCGGCCTCGGTCAGCTTGAACACGGGGATTCCCGTGGAGTTGGCCAGCACCTCGGCGATGAGCTCCTCGTCCACCTCGGCGATGTCGTCCAGTCCGCCGGACTTCCAGCGGCGCTCCTTGTCGCTCCGCTCGTCATGGAGCTTCTGCTCCTTGTCGCGCAGTGCGGCGGCACCCTCGAAGTCCTGGGAGTCGATGGCCGACTCCTTCTCGCGCTTGACGTCCGCGATGCGCTCGTCGATCTCCTTGAGCTCCGGCGGGGCCGTCATCCGACGGATGCGCAGCCGCGCGCCCGCCTCGTCGATGAGGTCGATCGCCTTGTCCGGCAGGAACCGGTCGGAGATGTAGCGCTCGGCGAGCGTCGCAGCACTCGTCAGCGCACCGTCGGTGATCGAGACGCGGTGGTGCGCCTCGTAGCGGTCCCGCAGGCCCTTGAGGATCTCGATCGCGTGGGCCACGGAGGGCTCGGCGACCTGGATCGGCTGGAAGCGGCGCTCCAGCGCTGCATCCTTTTCGATGTGCTTGCGGTACTCGTCCAGCGTGGTGGCGCCGATCGTCTGGAGTTCGCCACGCGCGAGCATGGGCTTCAGGATCGACGCGGCATCGATGGCACCCTCGGCGGCACCCGCGCCGACGAGCGTGTGGATCTCGTCGATGAACAGGATGATGTCGCCGCGCGTGCGGATCTCCTTGAGGACCTTCTTCAGTCGCTCCTCGAAGTCACCGCGGTAGCGTGAGCCGGCGACCAGGGACCCGAGGTCCAGGGTGTACAGCTGCTTGTCCTTGATGGTCTCCGGGACGTCCCCGCGCACGATCGCCTGAGCGAGACCCTCGACGACGGCGGTCTTGCCGACGCCGGGCTCGCCGATGAGCACCGGGTTGTTCTTGGTGCGGCGGGAGAGGACCTGCATGACGCGTTCCATCTCCTGCTCGCGCCCGATCACGGGATCGAGCTTGGACTCCCGAGCAGCCTGGGTCAGGTTGCGCCCGAACTGGTCCAGCACCACCGAACCCGCCGGGGTGCCCTCCTGCTGGGGGCCGCCGGCAGCTGCCGGCTCCTTGCCCTGGTAGCCCGAGAGCAGCTGGATGACCTGCTGGCGGACGCGGTTGAGATCGGCCCCGAGCTTGACGAGGACCTGCGCGGCGACGCCCTCACCCTCGCGGATGAGACCGAGCAGGATGTGCTCGGTGCCGATGTAGTTGTGGCCGAGCTGAAGGGCCTCCCGGAGGGAGAGCTCCAGCACCTTCTTGGCCCGGGGGGTGAAGGGGATGTGACCGGACGGGGCCTGCTGGCCCTGGCCGATGATCTCCTGCACCTGTTCCCGTACGGCACCGAGGGAGATGCTGAGTGACTCGAGGGCCTTGGCGGCAACACCCTCACCCTCGTGGATCAGGCCAAGCAGGATGTGCTCGGTGCCGATGTAATTGTGGTTGAGCATGCGGGCCTCTTCTTGGGCCAGCACAACAACTCGACGGGCACGATCTGTAAATCTCTCGAACATCAGACACACTCCTAGCTAACGCGTATTTCGATGCTACGGGCACGGGGTGTGCTTTGGGCGCGTGTTCGCCACAGGCGAGATAAGCCGGGAGGGGCTTCCGCTCCGACGCCCGGAGGGGATGGTCAGCGCTGAGCTGCGCGGTACGCCTCCACGATCTCGCTGTTCACGCGACCGCGGGAGGAGACGCTGTACCCGTTCTCCTTGGCCCACTCGCGGATCTGCGCGGCTTCCTGGTTCCGCGAGGCGGACGGAGCGCTTGCGGAACCCGACCGCTGCTTCGTCTGGTTGCTGCGGCGGGCGGCCCCGACGTAGGCGACGAGGGCCTCGCGGAGTTCGGACGCGTGCGCCTCGGAGAGGTCGATCTCGTACTGGACGCCATCGAGACCGAAGCGCACCGTCTCGTCGGCTTCTCCGCCGTCGATGTCGTCGATGAGGATGATCTTTACCTTCTGCGCCACAATGTCTCCTAATGGTTACTCGATAGAGATGCCCCCGAGAAAGAGTATGGGCCACGCATCTATTGAGGTCAAAGAAAGAGATTACGCGTGGGGGTCGATTTCCTGGTCGTCATTCTTTTTCTCCCGTGATTCCGCGACCCGGGCGTCCTCGGCGTCCTGCATTTCCTCCGCGATTTCCTCCGCGCGGGCCATGGCCTCACGCTCGGAGCGGTCGACATTGAATATGGCCTTGATCACGAAGTAGAAAAGAACTGCCAAGCAGACTGACGGTAGGAGGACGGCGATATATTCCACGGCTACTGACCGGCCTCGGGCTTGAGAATGGGGAACAGGATCGACTCGCGAATTCCGACGTCGGTGAAAAGCATGACGAGGCGGTCGATACCGAGACCGATACCTCCCATGGGCGGTGCACCGTACTCCAGTGCGCGCAGGAAGTCCTCGTCGAGCTGCATGGCCTCGTCGTCGCCCGCGGCGGCCTGGCGCGACTGCTCGGTCAGGCGCCGGCGCTGGACGACCGGGTCGATGAGCTCGGAGAAGGCCGTACCCCGCTCCATCCCGCCGATGATGAGGTCCCACGCCTCGATGAGCCGGGAGTCCTCGCGGTGCGGGCGCGCCAGGGGCTGCGCCGAGGGCGGGTAGTCGTAGACGAAGGTGGGCTGGATCAGGGTCGGCTCCACGATCTCGGAGAACAGCTCCAGCACCACCTTCTCGGCGCCCCAGGCAGGATCGAGCGACACCTCGTGACGCTCGGCGACGGACCGCAGCTCCTCGATCCCCGTGTCGGGGGTGACGTCCTGGCCCACCGCGGCGGACAGGCCCGGGTAGACGCCGAGCCATGCCCACTCGCCGTCGAGCTCCACCGTCCCCTTCGACGTCTCGAGGGTCCGGGACCCCAGCAGGTCGGCGCACGCGAGGATCATCTCCTTCATGCGGTCCGCCATGACGAACTGGTCGGCGTAGGCCTCGTAGCACTCGAGCATCGTGAACTCAGGGCTGTGCGTGGAGTCGACCCCCTCGTTGCGGAAGATCCGGCCGATCTCGTAGACGCGGTCGATCCCGCCCACCACGGCGCGCTTGAGGTACAGCTCGAGGGCGATCCGCAGCGTCATCTTCTGGTCGAAGGCATTGAGATGCGTCTCGAAAGGCCGGGCGGTCGCCCCTCCGTGGACGAGCTGCAGGATCGGCGTCTCCACCTCGACGTAGTCGTGGGCATGGAGGGTGTCGCGAAGGGTTCGGGTGATGGCCGCGCGGGTGCGCACCATGCTGCGCGCTTCCTCACGCACCATGAGGTCGACGTACCGCTGGCGGACGCGCGTCTCCTCGTTGAGTCCTGCGTGCAGGGTGGGGAGCGGGCGCAGCGCCTTGGACGCCATGGTCCAGGCCTTCGCCATGACCGAGAGCTCACCACGCCGGGAGCTGATGACCTCGCCGTGCACCTGCACGTGGTCGCCGAGGTCCACGAGGGACTTCCACCGGGCGAGGCTGTCGTCGCCGATCTCGGCGAGGCTCAGCATGAGCTGGAGCCTCGTGCCGTTGCCCTCCTGCAGGGTCGCGAAGCACAGCTTGCCGGAGTTCCTGATGAAGACCACGCGCCCGACGACGGCGACCTCCTGCCCGCTGGACTCGCCCGTCTCGAGATCCGCGAACCGCTCGCGGATCTCGGTCAGCGAATGCGTCCGCTCGGGCTTGACGGGGTAGGGCTCCATCCCGGCGTCGAGCAGCGCGGCCCGCTTCTGCAGGCGGAAGCGCATCTGCTCGTTGAGGTCGTCGGCGGGAGCGGTGTCGTCGTGGGTCACGGAAGACAAGTTTACGGCTCCGTGCCGGGGCACGGGCGCCGGGGACGGACGGTGTGGGTCAGCCCACAGCGGGCAGGAGCATGTTGTCGATGAGGCGGACGGCACCGACGCGGGCGGCGACGACGACGAGTACGGGCGCAGTGGTCGGGGCGCCCTCCCCGACGGGGGCGAACGACGCCGGATCGATGGCCTCGAGGTAGTCCAGGTCCACCCAGGGCTCGGCGGACACCGCGGTGCGCGCGGCGTCGAGGTCCGGCGCGCGCCCGCTCCGGACGTCCTCGGCGAGGCCGTGCAGGACCCTCGACAGCACGAGCGCGGCCCGCCGTTCCTCTGCACCGAGGAACCTGTTGCGGCTCGAGAGGGCGAGGCCGTCGTCGTCGCGCACGATCGCGACGCCCTCGATGGCGACCGGGATGTTCAGGTCGAGCACCATGCGGCGGATGATCGCCAGCTGCTGCGCGTCCTTCTCGCCGAAGTACGCGCGGTACTCCGCCGCGGTTCCCGGCAGGCCGAGGTTCAGGAGCTTGGACACGACGGTCAGCATGCCGTCGAAATGGCCGGGACGGGAGGCACCCTCGAGGACCTCCCCCATGCGTCCGGCACTGAGCCGTACCAGCGGTTCGCCGCCCGGGTACATGTCCGCGACCGAGGGGGCGAAGACGATGTCGACGCCGACCCCGCCGAGGAGGCGGAGGTCGTCGTCCAGGGTGCGGGGATACCGCTCGAGATCGGCGGGGTCGCCGAACTGCAGGGGGTTCACGAACACGGAGGCGACCACAACGTCGTTCGCCTCCCGCGCGGCGCGCGCGAGGGACGCGTGTCCGGCGTGCAGCCCGCCCATCGTGGGCACGAGGCCGAGCGACGGCCGTGTCCCCGCCGGGCGCTGCGCGCGCACCTGCTCCAGCAGGGCGGCCGTGGCGGCTCGGAGGTCTGCGGGAGTCGAGACGAGGAGCGGCACGGTGTCGGCGCCGGCAGAGCTGTCGACGGTCATGGAGGGTCCTTCCGGGGGTGGGAGCGCGGGCGGTGCGGCAGGCTGCGTCGGCGTTGCGCTGGGTTCTGGTCGAACTGATCGGATCCGTCGGGTCCGGCAGATCCGTCGGATCCGTCGGATCCGGGTCGGCGTCGGATCAGGTGGGGGCGATCGGACGGGGGCGCAGCGGGATCGGTGCCGTCAGGTCAGCCCGGTCAATCGCCGGTGTCCGATCCCGGGCCCGGAGGATCGCCCGTCCCGGGGTCGTCGGCGAGGGCGGCGAGGATCGATTCCCCCTGCGCCGGGGTCAGGACGCCGCGTTCGAGGGCACGCAGTGCCGTGGCGCGGGCCATACCGAGGTAGGCCTGGCGCGTGTCCGGGGCGTCGTGCGCCTCGAGGGCCGCCCGGTGGATCCGGACAGTGCCCGCGTCACCGCGCGCCACCGGACCGGTGAGCGCGCCCTCGCCCGCGGAGAGGGCGTTCTCGAGCGAGGCCTTCATGAGCGGACCGAGCATGCGGTCGGGGTGCTGCACCCCGAGGTCGGCCAGGAGCTGTGCGGACTGGGCGGCGATGGTGACGAGGTGGTTCGAGGCATGCGCGAGGGCCGCGTGGTACAGCGCCCGTGATTCCTCCTCGATGACCACCGGCTCAGCCCCCATCTCGACGACGAGCGCCTGGGCGATGGGAAGGACGGCCGACGGCGCCGTGATGCCGAACGTGGTGTCCGGCAGGCGCCCGAGGTCGAGGCTGAGCCCGGTGAAGGTCATGGCCGGGTGGAGGGCGAGCGGGATGGCCCCGGCGGCACGTGCCGGGGCGAGCACCGCGGTGCCGTACCGGCCGGAGGTGTGCACCACCAGCTGCCCCGCCTGCCACACGCCGAGCTGCGCGAGGCCCTCGACCAGCGTGGCCAGGGCGTCGTCGGGCACGGCCAGGAGCACCAGTTCCGCACGCTCGATGATGTCCGGCACCTCCAGCACGGGCACGCCCGGCAGCAGGTTCTCGGCGCGTTCCCGGCTGGCTTCGGACACGGCGGACACCCCGACGACGGCGTGACCGGCCGAGCGCAGTGCAGCACCGAGGACGGCACCCACCTTGCCGGCGCCGACGATGCCGACCCCGAGCCTGCCCGGGCGGCGGGACGCATCAGCGCCGGCCATCGGGCGCCTCCTCGAGCGACGGGGACGCCTGCGGGGCCGCCGGTTCGTACCGGGGAACCTCGGGCATGACGGCGGCCTGCTCCGGCGCAGCGGGCCGGTCGACCGCGCCATCGGTGGCTCCGGACGGGCCCACCGGCCCACCCGGTGATCCACCGGACGTCGACGGGCCACCGTCCACCACCGCGGATCGCGTCGCTGCGTCATCCACCGGCCGATCCCCGTCGGCGTCGTGGACGCCGACGGGCTGTCCGGGCAGAGGGACGGCTGCGGTCCGCCCGGAGTCCCCCGGTGCCGCGTCCGGGACGCCCGGCCCGGTCGTCGCACGGACCTCGACGTGGTGGTCCGGCCCGTCGACGGTCTGCGCCACGGGCAGGCTGACGGGCTTCATCCACTGCTCCGGACCGCTGCGGCGTCGTGCCTCGGCGGCCCGCACCGACTGACCGTGGAACAGGTCCCAGGCCGCATCGGCGTCGGCGAGGAGGACGCGTGGGCTGACAGGACCCGGTGTCGTCTGGAACTGCAGGTTCGCCACCCGGACGCGGCGGTCCACGGGCCCCTGGTCGATCGACAGCGACTGGGTCCGCTCGTGCGGCACCACGACGAGCCGGCGCCACAGCACACCGGAGCGCAGCAGCAGCGCCGTGCCGGTCACGGTGAACCCGTTGCGCCGCCACGCGAGCGGGGCCAGCCATCGCGCCCGGCGCGGCGTCGTGACGTACCCCTCCCCGCCGTCGCGCCCGGTCATGCCGGCACCGAACACCTCGACGGGCCGCGGGGTGCCGGGATCCGGGAGGACCAGGGCGAGGATCTGCAGGACCTCGTCGCGCGTGCCGACGGGCAGGAGGGTGGCCCGGGCCTGGCCTTCGTTGGACGCCGACGCCCCGTAGCCCGCGACATTCACCGTGACGCGGTACCAGCCCTTCAGTCGCCAGAGCGGGGACTGCACGATCCCGAGGGCCTGCACGCGACCGGGGGGAACCGTCTGGGAGCGCGTGTCGAGCAGGCCGTAGCGCATGCGGATGCCGTCCGGTGACGTGGCGGCACGGAAGTTGTAGCCGGTGCTCAGGGCGGACCAGTACGCACCCACCACGCCGATCAGCAGCGGGATGAAGGAGGTGGCGATGAAGGGCGTGTCCAGGGTGATGCCGAGGGAGATGATGACCGCCGCCGCCACCACGAGCGCGACCGTGGTGCCGGAGAGCAGCGCGGCTCCGACGACGCGGCCGGGAGGGATCACCACCACCTCCCGCTCGGGGGCCTCGGGGACCTCCTCCGGGTGGTCGGGGTCCGGCTCCACACCCGCTGCCCGGGCGAGGATCGTGGCGCGGAGCTTCTTCGCGTCGTCGAGCTTGAGGAAGGCGAGCCGGACGGCCGATTCCCCCGCGTCCGCCACCTCGAACTTCAGTTCGGCCAGCCCGAAGATCCTTGCGAGGAACGGCTGCACGATGTCGATGGCCTGGACCCGGTCCAGCCGCGCCTGCCGCTGTTGCCGGAAGACGACACCGGAGTGCACCCGGACGTGCTCGGCGGTCACCTGGTAGCGGGTGAAGTACCAGGACACGAGGAAGACGGCCGCGATGACGACGACGACGCCGAGCACCACACCGCCCGCGAGCAGCAGGCCGACCCCCTCGGGCAGCGGACCCCGACCCCTCGAGTCGGCATCGAAGAGGCCCTCGAACCAGTCCCTGCCCGCGAAGTAGAGGATGGCCACGAGCGCGATCCAGCCGCGCACGAGCGGGGAGATGACATGGACGCGGCGCCACTCGTCCGCCGACTGCGGTGCGACGGCCTCTCCGTCGGTCACAGTCCGGCCAGCCTGGCTTCTCCCCGCGCGGACAGCTGCTCGCGCAGCCGGGCGCCCTCCCCGGTCGGCAGACCGGGGATGAAGGCGTTCGTCGCGGGGGACGCCGTGTGGAGCTTCAGCGTGCAGATGCCGAAGGCACGCTCGATCGGACCGACGGCGACGTCGACGTACTGCATGCGGCCGTAGGGAACCACCATGGTGCGCTGGAAGAACACGCCCTGGCGGACCAGGAGGTCGTCGTCGCGCTCCGCGTACCCGATGGCCCGCACCTGGCGGGGCAGGAGGATCCCGCGCCAGACGGCGCTGACCAGCACCACGGCCGGGAGGCCCCAGGCGAGCCACACGGGCGGGAAGGAGTCCCAGACACCGGTCAGGCGCAGCACGAGCGGCACGGACGCGAGCAGGATCCACACGAGAGACCCGATGAGCCAGCCGAGCAGGCGGACCCTGAGGTACTTCGGGGACACCCTCGTCCACTCGAGACCGGACGGATCGATCGGTTCCCTACGCATATTCCCCCTCGGTGTGGCCCGGAGCCCCGGTGCCGTCGTCGTCCGGCGGCAGCCTGCAGAAGTTCTCGACGACCAGTCCCACCATAATCATGACGGTCCCGCCCGCCATCAGCGCCACAGACCCCCAGACCGGCAGGCTGGTGGAGCGGACGGACGCCAGGGCCACCTGGTCCACGAGGATGCCCGCGTGCCAGCCGAGGTTGAGGGCCCCCGCATAGGCGCAGGCCTGCGCGAGCACCAGGGTACGCAGGGCGAGAAGGGGGTCGAGGGGACGGTCCCGCCTGCCGTTCCGCCAACGGAGCACGCGGCGCCCGAAGACCAGGGTGATGGCGATGATCGCCGCCGTGGTGACGAGGGACGTCAGCGGCAGGGCCGGCGTCCCGTACCCGTTGCGGGTGGCGAACCAGTTGACCAGCCAGCCGGCAAGCCCGGCCACCAGGCCCACGAGGGCCAGCCACCGGAACCGAAGGGTGCTCACAACGTCCTAGACTCCCTCGAAGGGCACCAGGCCCGCAAGGTCCTCCGCCTCCGCGGCCAGCTCGGCGACCGGCCGGCCGGCCAGCCGGGCCCCGGCATCCATCCACGCCCACGGCTGCAGCACGAAGGCACGCGACGCCGCCCGCGGATGCGGGATGGTCAGTGCCTCGTCGTCGGAGACCAGCGAGCCGTAGGTGATGATGTCGATGTCCAGGGTGCGGGGACCCCACCGGACGAGGCGCTTGCGGTGGTACTTCTCCTCCACCGCCTGGCAGTGCGCGAGGAGCTCGTACGGGTCACGATCCGTCTCGACCTCGATCACCATGTTGAGGTAGTCCGGCTGCTCCGGTCCGCCCACCGGCTTCGTGCGCACCACGGGTGAGACGGCGTGCAGCCGGACGTTGTCCGGTTCGACGAGGTCCGCGACGGCACGCACCAGGGTGTCGCTGCTCGCGCCGAGGTTGCTGCCGAGCGCGAGCACGGAGCGCACGGTACCGCTCACGGCCGGCTCCTGCGCAGCGTGACCGCCACGTCGCCGAAGGGCACCTCGATGGGCGCTTTCGGCTTGTGCACCGTCACGTCGACGGCGGCCACCGGGAAGGCGGCGAGGACCGCCGAGGCGATGGTCTCGGCCAGCGCCTCGATCAGGTCGAACGGCTCACCGCCGATGATCCCGTGCACCAGGCCGGCGAGCTCGCCGTAGTGGGCGGTCCGCGCCAGTTCGTCGCTCGTCCCGGCCGGCTGCAGGTCGAGGTGCAGGACGATGTCGACCACGAACGGCTGGCCCTCGCGGCGCTCGTGGTCGAAGACGCCGTGGTAGCCGTTCGCGGAGATGCCGCGCAGCACCACCGAGTCGAGGGCACCGGAGGGGGAACCTGCCAGCCCGGGGACGTGGCCGGAGGTGGCCCTCAGGGACTGCCCGGGTGACACTCCCCCGGCGTCGGCGACCGCGTACCGGGACGCGCCGTCGGACGTGGCGCCGTGGACCTCACTCACGGGCGCGGACCGATGGCGGCTGCGACCTTCACGGCGTCGAGCGTGGTGACGGGATCGTGGACACGGACTCCCCAGGCGCCCGACGAGGCGGCCAGGGTGGCGACGGCGAGCGAGGCGTGGTCACGCTCGCCCGGCGTCGCGGCCTTACCCGCCGAGGTGAGCAGGGTACCGAGGAACCGCTTGCGCGAGGCCCCGACCAGGACGCGGTGGCCCAGTGAGATGAAGGCATCGAGGTGGCGCAGGAGCAGCCAGTTGTGTTCGTCCGTCTTCGCGAAGCCGAGACCGGGATCGAGGATGATGCGCTCGGCGGCCACGCCCGCCGCCACGAACCGGTCACGGAGCTCGGCGAGTTCCCCGGTGACCTCCGCGACGACGTCGTGGTACTCGGCGAGTGAGGTCATGGTGGTCGCCGATCCGCGCCTGTGGGTCAGGATGTACGGCACGCCCCGCTCGGCCACGAGGGCCGGCATGGCCGGATCGAACTCGACGCCCGAGATGTCGTTGACGATCGACGCGCCCGCGTCGAGGGCCTGGCGGGCCGTCTCGGCGTGCATGGTGTCGATGCTCACCAGGGCGCCGGCCTTGACGAGCGCCCGGACGACGGGCAGCACCCGCTGCAGTTCCTCCTCGACCGGCACGGCCCGGGCCCCGGGACGCGTCGACTCACCTCCGACGTCGATGATGTCCGCCCCGCCGTAGTGCATGCGGAGGCCGTGGCCGATGGCGTCGTCGGTGCCTGCGAACCTGCCGCCGTCGCTGAACGAGTCCGGCGTGACGTTGAGGATACCCATGACCACCGCGCGGTCCGTGGGCAGGTCACCGAAGGTCCTGGCGGAACGGACCGGTCGGATGACGGGCAGCGGCGAGGTCGCCGGCCCTGTTCCGGGCGCTGCGGCGAGTGAATCCATGAAAGCGGGGCTCCTACCTTCCGAGAATGAGGCTCATGGCCTCGGCGCGCGTTGCCGTCTCGCGGATCTGGCCGCGCACGGCGGACGTGACGGTCTTGGCTCCGGGCTTCCGGACCCCGCGCATCGACATGCACATGTGCTCGCACTCGATGACGACGATCGCGCCTTTGGGCTTCAGGTGTTCCATCATCGCATCCACGATCTGCGTGGTCAGCCGCTCCTGCACCTGGGGACGCCGGGCGTACACCTCCACGAGGCGGGCGAGCTTGCTCAGGCCGGTCACGCGTCCGTCAGCGGAGGGGATGTAACCGATGTGCGCCGTGCCATGGAACGGCACGAGGTGGTGCTCGCACGTCGAGTAGAAGGGGATGTCCTTCACCAGCACGAGCTCTTGGTGGTTGATGTCGAAGGAGGTGGAGAGGACTTCGGCCGCATCCTGGTGGAGTCCCGCGAACATCTCGGCGTACGCCTTGGCGACCCGCTTCGGGGTCTCCAGCAGGCCGTCCCGGTCGGGATCCTCGCCGATGGCGGCCAGGATCTCGCGGACGGCCCTGGCGATCCGCTCCTGGTCCACGGGCGACCCGGTGGCCATCAGCGCGGCGTCCACCACTTCGTCGTCGAAATCTGTCATCGGGTCGTCTCCCCTTCTTCGGGCACTGCCCACCGGCCCCATGACCGCTGGTCTGTCGCTACAGGACTACGCGTCCCGCCTGTCGCCGGGGCCGTCGCCCGTCTCGGGCGACGGGAGGTCGGATCCGGCGACGTCGAACCCGCTGGGGATGTCGGCGTCGGCGATCTGGTCCTGGGGGGCGACGGATTCCGGCGCGGGCTGACCGCTCTCCAGCGCTTCCGTTCGCTCCTTCTTCGAGACGACCGGCGGCAGGGAGTGCACGGGCCGGGTCTGCTTGGACAGCCACACCTCGCGCAGGCCGCGCTTCCGGACCGAGGTGAAGACCTCGGCGATCTCGGCCTGGTTGAGGGTCTCGCGCTCGAGCAGCTCAAGGGCGAGCTGATCGAGGACGTCGCGGTTCTCCGTGAGGATCTGGTACGCCTCGTCGTGCGCGTTGTCGATGAGACGGCGCACCTCCTCGTCCACGACGAGCGCGATCTGGTCCGAGTAGTCGCGGTCGCTGCCCATGTCGCGTCCCAGGAACGGTTCGCCCGCACCCTGGCCGAGCTTCACGGCGCCGATGCGCTCACTCATGCCGTACTGGGTCACCATCTTGCGGGCCGTGCCGGTGGCCTTCTCGATGTCGTTCGACGCACCCGTCGAGGGATCGTGGAAGACGATCTCCTCGGCCACGCGACCACCCATGGCATAGGCCAGCTGGTCGAGCAGCTCGTTCCTCGTCACCGAGTACTTGTCATCGCTCGGCATGACCATCGTGTAGCCCAGGGCACGGCCGCGCGGGAGGATGGTCACCTTCGTCACCGGATCCGTGTTGCGCAGCGCGGCAGCCACGAGTGCGTGCCCGCCCTCGTGGTAGGCGGTGATCTTCCGCTCGAGCTCCTTCATCACGCGGCTGCGCTTCTGGGGCCCCGCGATGACGCGGTCGATCGCCTCGTCGAGGGCGCGATCGTCGATGAGCTGCGCGTTGGAACGCGCCGTGAGCAGCGCGGCCTCGTTGAGGACGTTCGCGAGGTCGGCGCCGGTGAAGCCCGGCGTCTTCTTCGCCACGCCCTTGAGGTCGACACCGCCTGCCATCGGCTTGCCCTTCGAATGGACCGACAGGATGTGCTCGCGGCCCTTCATGTCCGGGGCCTCGACGCCGATCTGGCGGTCGAACCGGCCCGGGCGCAGGAGCGCGGGGTCCAGAACGTCCGGGCGGTTGGTGGCGGCGATCAGGATCACGTTCGTGGTGGCGTCGAAGCCGTCCATCTCGACCAGGAGCTGGTTGAGCGTCTGCTCGCGCTCGTCGTTGCCACCGCCGACACCCGCACCGCGATGACGGCCGACGGCGTCGATCTCGTCGACGAAGATGATGGCGGGCGAGTTGTTCTTGGCCTGCTCGAAGAGATCGCGGACGCGGGACGCGCCCACGCCGACGAACATCTCCACGAAGTCCGAGCCGGAGATCGAGTAGAAGGGGACGCCGGCCTCACCGGCGACCGCCCGGGCCAGGAGGGTCTTGCCCGTCCCGGGAGGCCCGTAGAGGAGCACGCCCTTCGGGATCTTGGCGCCGAGGGCCTGGAACTTCGCGGGTTCCTGCAGGAACTCCTTGATCTCCAGCAGTTCCTCGACAGCCTCGTCCGCGCCGGCGACGTCGTTGAACGTCACCTGCGGCATGTCCTTGGAGATGAGCTTCGCCTTGGACTTGCCGAACTGCATCACCTTGGATCCCCCGCCCTGCATACGGCTGAGGAGGAACCAGAAGATGACGCCGAGGATCAGGATGGGGAAGATCAGGCCGGCGAGGCTGAGGAGCCAGTTGCTCTCGGCGGGCTGGTCGGTGAAGCCGTCCGCGCTGGAATCGTTGATGGCCTCGACCACGCTCTCGGCCCGCGCCGTGCTGTAGAAGAACTGGACGTTCTCGCCCTTGTCCTCGTACGGCTCACTGAGCGTGAGGTCGACCCGCTGCTCGCCGTCGTAGATCTTGGCCTGCTCGACGGTCTGGCCGCGGAGCAGTTCCAGTCCCACGTTGGTGTCCACGCGGTTGGCACCCGTGCCGAACAGGGACGGAAGCACCAGCAGGAGCGCCACGACCGCCAGGACGATCCAGAAGATGGGCCCCTTGAAGATGTTCTTGAATTTCATTCGTCTCAGGGCAGCAAGCCCTGTCCCTCCTGCTGATGCACGTCAGAATGTACGGGCGCACTGCCGAGTGGGTGCGCTTTAAGCACCTCAACATATACACCGTCCGAGATTCTCCACGCGCGGATCGTGCCGATAGTTCCCTCTCGGCGTACCGGTCACGGGCCCTCCGGTGAAGGCCTATTCGTAGACGTGGGGCGCCAGGGTCCCGATGAAATCGAGGTTGCGGTACTTCTCCGCGAAGTCCAGTCCGTAGCCCACCACGAATTCGTTGGGGATGTCGTAGCCGACGTATTTCACGTCGATCTCGACCTTCGCGGCGGCCGGCTTGCGCAGCAGCGTGCAGATCTCGACGGACGCCGGCCCGCGGGACAGCAGGTTGGCCTTCAGCCACGAGAGGGTCAGGCCGGAGTCGATGATGTCCTCGGCGATCAGGACGTGCTTGCCCATGAGGTCCGTCTCGAGGTCCTTGAGGATGCGGACCACGCCGGAGGACTGGGTACCGGACCCGTAGGAGGAGACGGCCATCCAGTCCATGGTGATGTGCGAGTGCAGTGCGCGGGCCAGATCCGCCATGACCATCACCGCACCCTTGAGGACGCCCACGAGGAGGATGTCCCGTCCCGCGTAGTCCGCATCGATCTGCTGCGCCAGTTCGTTGATCCGCTGCTGGATCTCCTCCTTGGTGTAGAGGACGTGCTTGAGATCTGACTGGACGTCGTTGGAATCCACCGGTTACTCCTGGGTTGGACGGCGCGACTGCTGCACACCGGGGCCGTTGTTGCTGCCATTGCTGCTGAGGACAAGATTGCCATAGCTTGCATCCCCGCGAAGAACCGCCCGCCCGCGGACCTGCCGGTGGACGCTCACCTTCCCGCCCAGCTGCACCGGACCGGCGGACCCCCTGCGGTCGAGGAGCGACTCGGCGGCGCGGAGTCGCTCGGAGCTGGGCTGGAACGCCCCGAGGTCGAGTGCCGCAAGGGCGAGCACGCGCTGCCGCAGCGCCGCGGGCAGGGCCCTGAGAGCGTCCTCCGGGAGGAGGATCTCGCCGTCGTCGCCCTCGGTCCTCAGCCCGGCGTAGGCCTCCGAACTGAGCTGCTCCAGCAGGTCGGCGTCCTGACCGAGGATCCTGGCGGTCCGGGCGAGAGCCTGCGCGATCCCGGGCCCCAGCTGGTCCTCGAGGAACGGCAGGACCTCCCGCCGCACCCGGGACCGGGCGAAGGCCCGGTCCTCGTTGGTGGGGTCATGCCAGGGCTCCAGCCCGTAGAAGGCGCAGATGGCCTCGGTATCGGCCCGGCGCAGTTCGAGGAACGGCCGCAGGTAGAGTCCCCGCCGACCGGGCATGCCGGCGAGCGACCGGGTGCCCGAGCCGCGCGCGAGGCCGAGCATGACCTGTTCGGCCTGGTCGTCGAGCGTATGGCCGAGCAGGACGGCGGCGGCTCCGTGCGCTGCCGCGGCGTCGTCCAACGCCGAGTAGCGGGCGGTGCGGGCCGCGGCTTCGGGGCCCATGCCCGTCCGGTCCACCGCGACGGTCCGCACCTCCACGGGGTCCAGCCCGAGCCCTCGGGCGGCCTCGGCGGCTCGGGCAGCGACGTCGGCGCTCCCGGGCTGCAGCCCGTGGTCGACGACGACTGCGCCGACACGGCACCGTCCGGTGTACGCCGCATGCGCCGCCACTGCCGCGAGAGCGAGGGAATCGGGACCGCCGCTGCACGCGACGAGGACGAGGGGCAGGGTCGGGGACCCCGTCGAAGCCTCGACCGCGATCCCCTCGAGGCCGGCCGCCAGCAGGTTGCGGGCGGTACCGACCGCCGGCAGGAGGCGCGGGCGCCTAGCCATGGCGGCGCAGGCTCATCCTGTCGATCCACTCGTCCGGTGCGTGGATCTCGCGCTCGGTGGGGAGATGGTCGGCCGCTTCCCACACGGCGTTGAAGCCGTCCATCCCCGTCTGGCCGACCACCCTCCGCACGAACTTCGAGCCGTCGCTGTACTGGCGCATCTTCGCGTCCAGGCCCATGAGCTGGCGGATGACCTTCTCGAGGGGGCCCCGGGACTTCCCGCGGGCATTGAACCGGCGGCGGATGGTCTTCACGGACGGGACGATCCGGCCGTCCACCCCGTCCATCACCACGTTCGCGTGTCCCTCGAGCAGGCTCATGACGGCGGTGAGGTGGGACAGGCGCGCCTTGTCGTCCGGGTCCTGCAGGATCGACAGCACACCGACGTCCTGCGTCGGCACGCCCGCGGTGCCGCCGGCGATCCTCGACCGCGCGCCGGCGAGGTTCTTCACCGCCGCACCGAGCCGTTCCGACAGGGAGTCCGCCTTGTCCATCAGCCCGGACGTGAGCTCGCCGATGTGTCCGGTCATGTGGTCCTTGAGCCACGGGGCTGCCGCGAACTGCACGCGGTGCGTCTGCTCGTGGAGGCACACCCACAGGCGGAAGTCCGACGGGTCCACATTCAGTTCCCGCTCCACGGCGATGATGTTCGGGGCCACGAGCATGAGCCGGCCGCCCTGGCCGTTCCGCGAGGGGACGAAGGGATCGTACTGCCCGAGCACCTTGCTCGAGAGGAAGGCGAGGATGGCACCGAGCTGCGCACCGGTGACGCTCCCACCGAGGGTCAGCGAGGCGGACTTCAGCAGATCCGGACGTGTGGCAGCGAGCTGGTCGAGCGCCGGGTCCATCAGGGTGCGGAAGCTCTGCGCATTGGCCTTGGCCCAGGACGCCCGATCGACGATCAGCAGCTCCGAGTCACGGAGGTCACGGGCGGCGTCGAGCCGCGAGATGGCGTGGACATGGCTGACCGATGCATCCGCGAGCTCTCGCATGTTCTGGACGGCCCGGGCGATGTCGGCGGGATTCATGGTGGGGCCCGCAGGGGTCAGGGAGGCTGCGGTCGACGCCGCGATATCCCAGTTGACCAGCTGCGGGCGGGGCGTTGCGGACTCGTTCCTGGGCATGGGCCTATTCGATCACACCCTGCTGACGGCGAGCCGAGGCACTCGTGGAGCAGGCGTGGGTTCGTCTGTCGGCGAACGGGTCAGCGGCATCCGCAGGCAGCCAGCAGCGCGGCCGCGTGGTCGGCCGAGGACCTCGCCTCGACGGTGTTGCCGTCCAGCCCGGTCGCGAGGAAGGAGAACACCAGGAGCCGCCCATCGACGGTCACCACGTGCCCGGAGAGGGCCGTGACCGCGTTCAGCGTGCCCGTCTTCGCGCGCACGGTCCCGGCGCCGGGCCGTGCATCAGGATCCTCCGGGGTGAACCGCGGGGCCAGCGTGCCGGTCAGCCCGGCGATGGGCAGCGATGCGGCCACGGCGGCGATCCCGGGATCGGCCGACGTGGTGGTGGCGCGGACGAGTGCGGCCACCTGCGCCGGCGAGACGGCGTTCCGGGCGGAGAGTCCTGCCGCATCACCGAAGGCGAGGCCTTCCCCGGCCACGCCCGCACGCGTCGCAGCCGCGGCGAGGGCCTCGGTCGCGCCGCCGAAGGAGGCGGGACGTCCGCTCTCCCGTGCCGCGATCCGGGCGAGTGCCTCGGCGAGGTAGTTGTCCGAGACCTCCAGCATGCGGGCCACCTGCGCCGCGCGCGGAGCCGATTCCACGGCCGCCAGCGCGACGGCGTCCTCCGGGCTGGTCCGCCGCTGCACGTCGGGCTGGACGGTGATGCTCCGGTCCGCGGCGGCGGCGACGAGCGCCGTGGTGAAGACGTTCGCTGCGTCGAGTCCGGCATCCTGCGAGCGCGGGCCCCCGGTGCGCCCCTCCTCGAGCCAGGACGAATTGACGGCCAGCGCGTGCACGGGAGCGACCTCACCGGCCTCGATGTCACCCTGCGCCCAGGTGGGATTCACGCTGGCACCGGCGAAGAGGCTGTCATCGAGGAACACGGTGTACGGCCCCGATCCAGCGGGCAGCGCCGCGGCCGTCTCTGCGGCGAGTGTGCCGAGCCCGGCGTGCCCGACGACGGCGTCGGGTACCGAGGGCCCCGACGCGAGGAGGACATCGCCGCCGCCGTGGAGGAACAGCGCTCCGCCGGCCGACGGCGAGGACAGCACCGAGGTCTGCAGCCGTGCGTCCGGGCGTCCGAAGGTCAGGGCGGCGACCGCCGTGAACAGCTTGACGGTGGACGCCGGCGGCTGCGGGCGGTCGGCGTCCCTCGCGTAGAGCACGGTGCCGTCCGCCGAGTCCACCACCGTGCCGGCGAACGAGCCCGGCCCCGACAGGGCCAGCGCGGCGTCGAGTGCGGGTCCCAGTGCGGCGGGATCCGGGGACGGCGCGGCGGGTGAGAGCGGGGTGACGACGTCGGGCACGGCGGCGGAGGTGGGCGGGACCTGCAGCGCGGGGGTGACGGGCGGGTCCGCGGGTGGCGGCGGATCGATCGCGGCGAGGACGGCGGGAGCGACGTGCGAGGCGACGGGGACCGCGATCGCCGCCATGACCAGGAGCAGGAGCAGTCCGGTCAGCAGGCGGAAGGATCGCGTCATGGTGTCCTTTCGCGGGCTGCGCGGCACGCGCCGTGGCGGTGCGTCACGGCGGAAAAATGCCTCGGTAGCGGTGAGCGACCGATATGTTAGGGCTGACGATCAACAGTAGACCGGCCGGCAGCCGCTCCCCGTGAGGGCGCGGCAGCGGCCGGCAGTCACCATCGACCCAGCACAGGAGTTGCCATGAAGCTCGACGTCACCATCGAGATCCCGAAGGGCTCGCGCGTCAAGTACGAGATCGACCACGAGACGCACCGCCTGCGCCTGGACCGCGTGCTGTTCACGGCCATGCAGTACCCCACGCACTACGGCTACTTCGAGAACACCCTGGGCGAGGACGGCGATCCGCTCGACGCCCTGGTGATGCTGCAGGACTTCGACCTGATCCCGGGTGTCCTCGTCGAGTCGCGCCCCATCGGCGTGTTCAACATGGTCGACGACGGCGGCGGGGACGCGAAGGTCCTCTGCGTCCCGGTGGACCCGCGGTTCGACGACATCAAGGAGCTGTCCGACGTCTCGGACTTCCTGCTCGACGAGATCAAGCACTTCTTCACCAAGTACAAGGACCTGGAGCCCGGCAAGTGGGTCGAGGCCGCCGATTGGGCCGGCCGGGAGGCGGCCGAGGCCGAGATCGAGGCATCACTGCGGCGCTTCCAGGAGGCCGGCGACGCGAGCGCCCAGGACGAGCCGCAGGGCCGCGCCGTCGATGTCGAAGCGAAGAACGCGACCGAGACGCCTGAGGGACGCTAGGCCCCTGCCCCACCCTCCGGGCCCGTGCCCCGTACCGACGAAGCCCCCGCCAGCGCATCCCGCCGGCGGGGGCTTCTTCTATTCCCGCGCCGGCATACAACCGCGTTCGGTTGTCCGTTCTCCTGAGCCGCCATACTGGAGCCATGCACTACGTCCTCACGATCAACCAGCGCGACTCGCGGGATGTCGGCGACATGGTGGGCGACCTCCTGCGGGCCCTGCGCTACCTGCCCACGGTCGTCCCCTTCCAGCGCACCGTCGGGGACGAGGTGCAGGGTGTCGTCGAGGACGCGACGACGGCGGTCGACGCGGCGCTCCGGGCCCTCCGCTACCGGCGGTGGCACGTCGGCCTCGGGGTCGGCGGCCTCACGCCTCCGCTGCCCGAGCGCATCGTCGACGGTCAGGGCTACGGGCTGGTGTACGCGCGACGCGCGGTCAACCGGGCGATGAAGACCGGCGAGCGGATCCCCCTGGCCGTGGAGGGACCCGACGCCGGGATCGCCGCGGAGGCCGAGGCCGTGCTGCGCCTCCTCGGGCAGATCGTCCACACGCGCACCGACGCGGAATGGGCAGTCCTCGATCTCCTGACACCCGGAGCCCGCGGACAGCAGAAGTACGTCGCGCAGGAGCTCGGCATCACCGCGCAGGCCGTCAGCCGCGCCGTGGTCCGTTCACACTGGATGGAGGAGTGGGCCACCCGGCCCGCCGCCGCGCGCCTGCTCGACCTCGTGTACGGTCCTGCATCCCTGCCCGAGGCGAGCCTGGCCTACTGAAGCCCTCGGGCTCTATTCCCCGGTCCGCCGCCCCGACCGGCGACGGCGGCCGCCGGCCCCGGGCAGCGCACGGTTCGGCGACGACGGGCTGGCAGGCACAGGACCGTCGAGCGGCCGTCGTCCCCCCGTGCGTCCACGACAGGTCAGACGAGCGAGCGGAGGACCTTCGCGGCGCCGTCGTCGTACACGCTGCCCGTCACCTCGGATGCGGCCGACCTCACCTCGTCGGGTGCCTGGCCCATCGCGACGCCGCGCCCCGCCCACTGCAGCATCTCGATGTCGTTCCGGCCGTCGCCGACGGCGACCGTCATGGCGGGATCCGTGCCGAGGCGGCGGCGCAGCACCTCGAGCGCGGTGGCTTTCGTGACGCCCGAGGCCGCGATGTCCAGCCATGCGGTCCAGCCGACCGAGTAGGTGACGCCATGGAGGCCGATGGATGCGACGGCGGCCCCGAACTCCTCGGCCGAGCTGTCCGTGCTGAAGACCACCACGCGGACCGCCCGGCTCCCGAGCATCTCCTCGAAGCCCACGCTCTCGGCCTCCGAGCCGAAGCTCGCGTCCTGGAAGCTCTCGGTGGAGAGGAACCGTCCGCGGTCGTCCTCCAGCGCATATTTCGCGGAGGGCAGCCGTTCCCGCAGTGCCGTGAGCGCGGGCCTCGGGTCGAAGGTCACGCGGTCGAGGACCTCGAAGCCCTGGTCCAGGGTCGCGTCGACCCTCAGGGTCACGCCTCCGTTGGAACAGACGGCGTAGCCACGCGTGATCCCCAGGAGCCGGATGACCGGCAGGGTGGCCCCGAGGGACCTGCCGGTGGCGATGATGACCTCGTGCCCGGCGTCGATGACGGCCCGGGTGGCGTCCCGCACCTCCTCCGTCATGGCTCCCTCGTGGTCCACGAGGGTGCCGTCGACGTCCAGGGCGATCAGGTGGTGTGTGCGGTTCTCCTGCCGGTCATCGATGCCGGCACCGGTCAAAGTGCTCATGATTCAGTGAACCAGACCGCACCGACACCGGGGTAGGAGAATCCTCACAGGACCGGGAGGGTTTCCAAACCGTTCATGTAGGGACGCAGCGCCGCCGGGACCGTGACCGAGCCGTCGGGGTTCTGGTGGTGCTCGAGGATGGCGACGATCCAGCGCGTCGTCGCGAGCGTGCCGTTGAGGGTCGCGACGGCGCGGGTCCCCTTCTGGCCCTCCCCCTCCGGGCGCTCGCGGATGTTCAGGCGGCGGGCCTGGAAGGTGGTGCAGTTCGAGGTGGAGGTCAGTTCCCGGTAGTCGCCCTGCGTGGGGACCCACGCCTCGCAGTCGAACTTGCGGGCGGCGGACATGCCGAGGTCACCCGCAGCGGTGTCGATGACGCGGTAGGGCAGTTCGACCTTGGCGAGCATCTGCTCCTCCCAGGCCAGCATCCGCTCGTGCTCCGCCGCGGCTTCCTCGACGGTCGTGTACGTGAACATCTCCACCTTGTTGAACTGGTGCACGCGGATGATCCCGCGGGTGTCCTTGCCGTGCGAGCCGGCCTCGCGCCGGTAGCAGGAGGACCAGCCCGCGTACCGGACGGGCCCCGCACCGAGATCGATGATCTCGTCGGAGTGATACCCGGCGAGCGCGACCTCCGAGGTCCCGACGAGGTAGAGGTCGTCCTCCTCCAGCCGGTAGATCTCGGCGTCGTGCGCTATGTCGAAGCCCGTCCCCTGCATGGTCTCGGGACGGACGAGCGTGGGCGTGATCATCGGCGTGAACCCGGCGTCCATGGCCTGGTCCAGGGCCATGCGCAGCAGCGCGATCTCGAGCCGGGCACCGACACCCTTCAGGAAGTAGAAGCGTGACCCGGAGACCTTGGCGCCGCGCTCCATGTCGATGGCACCGATCAGCTCGCCGATCTCGAGGTGGTCCCGGGGCTCGAACCCGTCGGCCGCGAAATCCCTCGGGGTGCCGACCGTCCTGAGCACCACGTAGTCGTCCTCGCCGCCCTCGGGGACGCCGTCCTGCACGAGGTTCGGCAGCTTCCGCAGCAGCGCCTCCTGCTCGGCCTTGGCTTCCTCGGAGGTCGCGGAGGCGGCCTTCACGGCCGTGGCGAGCTGCTTGACCTCCGCGAGGAGGGCCTGCTTCTCCTCACCCTTGGCCTGGGCGACGCGCTTGCCGAAGGCGTTCTGCTCGGCGCGGAGCGTCTCGTAGGCGGTGACCGACTCACGGCGCCGCGCATCCGCCGCGAGGACCGCGTCGACCAGCGACTCGTCCGCCCTGCGTGCGCGCTGCGATGCTCGGAACTGCTCGGGATTCAGGCGGAGGTCGTTGACGTCGATCACAGCGTCAAGACTACCCAAACCCCCGCCGGCCACGGATCGCCCGGCCTCGCCGCTATTGTGGATGACCATGCGCCGCAAACTCCTCGCCGGGACCGCCGCGGCTTCCGCCGCCGTCGCCTCCGTGCAGACCTACTGGTCCGTGCGTCGGCTGCAGCAGACCCGGACCCCCACGGCCTCGGTGCACGAGCCGGTGCCGGCGCCCGTGGGTCCGCAGCGCGTGGCCCTCGTCCTCAACCCGACCAAGCTGCAGGCCGGGGTGACCCGCGAACTCGTGGAACAGGCCTGCTCCGATGCGGGCTGGGAGCGGCCGCTGATCCTCGAGACCACCGTCGAGGACCCGGGCACGGGGCAGGCGCAGCGGGCCCTCGACGCGGGCGCCGACCTCGTCATCGCCGCGGGCGGCGACGGCACCGTGCGCGCCGTCGCACAGGCCCTCGCCCACCGGCCCGCGGCGCTGGGGCTGCTGCCCCTCGGTACCGGCAACCTGCTGGTGCGGAACCTCGGGCTGCCGTACCACGACATCGCCGGGTGCCTGCGGATCGCGCTGCACGGCTACGAGCGGCGCATCGACGCCGCACGGATCATCCTGCGCAACGACCGCACGCACACGAGTTCCGAGCACCCGTTCCTCGTCATGGGCGGGGTGGGATTCGACGCCAGCGTGGTGGCGGACGCGAAGCAGGACCTGAAGGACAAGCTGGGCTGGCTCGCCTACAGCGAGGCGGGCGTACGCCACCTCCCCGGGCGCCGCCGTCGGATCTCCATCAGCCTCGACGGCCAGCCGCCGCAGAGCCGCAAGGTGCGCAGCCTGCTCGTGGCGAACTGCGGGAAGCTGCCGGCGGGCGTGGACTTCGTGCCGGATGCCATGATCGACGACGGCTACCTCGACGTGGTGGTCCTCAGCCCCCGCAGCCTGATCGGCTGGACGCTGATGGCCGCGAAGATCCTGCTGCGACACCGCGGGGCGACGCCGGTGATCAGCTACTACCGCGCCCGTGAGGTGACCGTGTGGTCCGCGGAACCGATCGCGACCCAGCTGGACGGCGATGCCTCCGGCTCGACGACGTCGGTGACGGCACGGGTGGACCCGGACGCGCTGATGGTCCGGGTGCCTGCTCCGGCTCCCGGACCATCGGGGTCCTCCGTGCTGCCGCTCACCGACTTCCAGAAAGGGTGGCGGCGGCTGCTGCGCCGCTCCTAGCGCTCGCGGTCCGTGTACTCGCCCTGGCCCTCGGGCGCGTCGACGAGGGGCTTGTCCTTGTCGGTGTACTCGCCCTCCTCCGCGGCGTCCTGGGACGACGTGTATCCGCCGGAGGCTCCTGCCGGCTCGGTGCTCGTGTAGTGGCCCTCCTGCTCGGCGGCCGCGACGGCCTCCGAGGGATCGCGGTCGGCGCGATCGGCCTGCTCGTTGATCAGGGCCTGCTCCTCGGCGAAGCGCAGGTCGTTACCCTGGTCCCCGATGTCACCCTGCCAGTTGGGATCCGACGTCGAGCCGTCACCCTCGTTGGGGTTCACGATGTGTCCACCATGGGCGTTCTCGGTCATGATGCTGCCTTTCGTCGAAGGATGCGCTCCTCGTTGGGCGCCCGGTGCCAGCGTACTGACCGACGGGATGGTTTGAAACGGGCGCTGGTGCGCTCAGTCGCGCAGCAGCTCCTGCACGGCCTTCTCCGAGGCCGAGTAGGTACCGATGGGGATGACCTCACCGCTCATGAAGCGGTCCACGAGCCGCGGGTCCACGTAGGAGGTGCGGGCAACCGTCGGCGTGTTGCCGAGGTGCTCCGCCACAGCCTTCATGGTGGCGCTCACCGCCTTCTGGCGGGCCGTCCGGGTGGTCGCCCCGAGGTCCTCCTTCGCGAGTGCCATCGCGGCGACGACCGTGGCCTGCCAGGTCCGGAAGTCCTTCGCGGTGAAGGGGCCGCCCGTGACCTGGCGGAGGAATTCGTTGAGCTGGGAGCCGTCCACGTGGTGCCACACGCCGTTCTCCGACTGGTAGGCCAGGACCGTGTCGGCCTCCTCACGCTCCACCATGGGCCGCAGCGCCTCGGCCAGGTCCTCGTCCTCGAGGCGCGTGTCCCAGTGCTGGCCGCTCTTGCCGGGGAAGTCGAAGACGATCAGGCCGCCGTCGATGGTGCAGTGCTCCACCAGCAGCGTGGTCACCCCGAAGGATCCGTTGGTCTCCGCGTACTGCGCGGAGCCGATCCTGAGCGCACCGGAGTCGACGATCCGCAGGGCTGCTGCGAAGGCCCGCTCCCGGCTTACGCCGTCGCTCCGCAGGTGCTGCGTGATGGCGCGACGGGCGCTCGGCAGCTTCGCGCCGAAATCGAGTGCGCGGTCGAACTTCTCGCGGTCCTTCTGCTCCCGCCAGGCCGGGTGGTACATGTACTGGCGCCGTCCGGCATCGTCCGTGCCGATCGCCTGGACGTGCCCGTTCGGGTACGGCGCGATCCACACGTCCTTCCAGGCCGGCGGGATCACGAGCTCCTTGATCCGCTCGAGCTCGGCGCGGTCCTGCAGCAGCTCGCCGCTGGGCGCACGGTAGCTGAAACCCTTGCCGTGCCGGCGGCGGGAGATACCGGGCCTGCGCGTGTTGCTGCGGCGCAATCGAGCCATCAGGAGAACCAGCCTTCGAGTGGGGGACCGTCGATGGTAAGCCTACTGTGTAATGGGCCGCAGGAACGCGCCTACCTCGGTCGGCCCCCGAGGATCCCCCCGAGCCAGTGGTCCGCCGACGCGAAGGCGTCATCCGAGGTGTGGCGCTCGACGGCGGGGGTCCGGTGATCGGCCCGCGCGTAGGACCCGAGGAAGCGGAGGCCCGGGCTGATCCGGTGCAGGCCCTTGAGCGCGTCCGCCACCCGCGCGTCCTCCACATGGCCGTCCGCGTCCACGCTGAAGAAGTAGTCGCCGAGGAACTGCCCGGTGGGCCGCGATTCGATCCGGCTGAGATTGACCCCGCGCGCGGCGAACTGGTCGAGGATCTGCATCAGCGCCCCGGGGTGGTCCTCGGGAAGCGGTATCACCAGCGTGGTCTTGTCCGCCCCGGTCCGGGGCGGGAGCGCGTCCGGTCGGCCGACGAGCACGAACCGCGTGACGGCGTCGGCCACGTCCCCGATGTCCTCCGCGAGCACGGCCAGCCCGAGCCGCTGGGCCACGAGGGGCGAACAGATGGCACCGTCATAGGAGTCGTCACCGTCGACGAGCCCGTAGGCGGCAGCGGCGGTCGACGACGACGGGAAGTATTCCGCATCGGCGATGGTGGCGTCCACCCAGGCACGGCACTGCGCCCAGGCGTGCCCGTGGGTCGCGATCCGCCGGACGGCCCCGAGTGCGGTTCCGGCCCGCGCGGCGAGCACGAAGGTGATGGGCACGAGTTCCTCACGCAGGATCCGTAGGGGATCGCCGACCGCGATGGCGTCCAGCGTCGCGCTGACACCTCCCTCGACCGAGTTCTCGATGGGCACCATCGCGGCGTCCACCGCCTTCGACCGGACGGCGTCGAGCGCCGCCGCAACGGTGGACGCCGGTACGCGGCGTGACTCTCCGGCTCCCGGCACCTGCAGGAGTGCGGCCTCGGTGAAGGTACCCTCAGGCCCCAGGTAGGTGTACGAGGACGGCTGCGTCACAGGACCGCGGGCTCGCTGCCCGTCTCGGAGACCATCGGCTTGCCGGCGTCGGCCCAGGCACCCATGCCGCCGCTCACGTTGATCGCCGTGTAGCCGTTGCCCTCGAGCCACTCCGCAGCGCGCTGCGAGCGCCCGCCGGCACGGCAGATGACATGCAGGTCCTCGTCGGGATCCAGCTCGCCGAACCGCGCGGGCAGCTGATCGAGCGGGATGTGGACGGCGCCGTCCACGTGGCCCGCCTCCCACTCGTAGTCCTCACGGACATCGAGGATGCGCGCGTCGCTGGGCACTGCCGTCACCGGTACGTTCTGGAGATCGCTCATGCGCCTACCTTTCCACGCACCGGCAGGGGACGCCATTGCTACGGACCCCTGCGGGCCGGCTCCTATAGTGGGAGGATCCCCGCCTTCCCTGGAGTGCCCATGAGCGAACTGCACGACCTGCCCGCCCTCACGCTCCGTGACGCGCTCGCCCGCGGCGCCGTCAGTGCCCGGGAGGTGACCGAGCATTTCCTCCGGCGCATCGACGCCCTGAATCCGGACCTCGGCTCGTTCGTCACGGTCACGCACGACGACGCGCTGCGCGCCGCCGACCACGCCGACCGGCTGCACGCCTCGGGCGTCGCTCTCGGGCCGCTGCACGGCGTGCCGATCGCCCACAAGGACCTCACCGACGTCGCCGGTGTCCGGACCACGCTGGGCACGGCCGCCCTCGATCACGCCGTCGCCGAGAAGGATGCGCCGCTGGCGTCCGTCCTCCGGCGGGCCGGCGCCATCAGCCTCGGCAAGACGCAGGTCCCGGAGTTCGGTCTGAGCTGCTACAGCGAGAACCGCATCGCCCCGCCGGCCCGCAATCCCCTGGACCCCCGGCTCAGCCCCGCAGGATCGAGCGGCGGGAGTGCGGCCGCCGTCGCCGCGCGCATGGTCCCCTTCGCGCCCGGGACCGACGGCGGCGGTTCCGTCCGCATCCCCGCGGCGGCCACCGGTCTCGTCGGGCTCAAGCCGAACCGTGGCCGGGTGCCCTCGGGATCGGCGCAGGCGGACCTCGGACAGCTGGTGGTCGCCGGTCCCCTCGCCCATACGGCCGCGGATGCCGGGCTGCTCCTCGATGTCCTGGTCCAGGAACCGAACTACCGGCCCACCAGCGCCGCCTCCCGCTATCCCGGCTCCTTCCTCGACGCGGCGCTGCGGGCGGAAGGGCGCTTCAGGATCGGCGTCAGCACCGCCTCCCCCTTCGCCGGAGCCGGCGACGTCCTGGGCGACCTCGGGCTGGACAGTGCCGCGACCGACGCGCTCCACGCCGGTATCGGGATGCTGCAGCGGGCCGGACACGACGTCGTCGAGACCGCCCTGACCTACGACCGCCGCTACCACGACGCCTTCCAGCTGGTGTGGACCGCGGGACTGGCCACCGCCCCCCTCCCCGCGGACCGCGAGGACCGGCTGACGGACATCACCCGCGTGCTCCGCCGCCGCGCGCTGGGCCGCAGCGCCGCGGACCTGGCGGCCGCCGTCGACGTGCTGCGGCAGTTCGAGCACGAGACGATCCGCCAGTACTCCGACTACGACATGATCCTGACTCCCGCCGTGGCGACGACACCGCGTCCGATCGGGTGGTACACCGACGCCGACGGCGACACCGACTACCTCCGCCAGTGCCGCTACTCCCCCTACACCTCCATGGTGAACGTCTGCGGCCTGCCTGCGGTGACGGTCCCCACGCTCCGCCTGCCGGACGGCCTGTCCATGAGCGTGCAGCTCATCGGGCGGCCCGGTGAGGAGGCGCAGCTGCTCGCCGCAACGGCACAGATCGAGGCCGTGCGGTATGCCGATGGTGATTTCCCAGCTCTCATGGCCAGTGGCACCATGGAGTAGATGAGCACTTCCCAGCGCACCGCCCGCACCGGCGGGTCGACCTTCCTCGGACACCCGCGCATGCTGGCGAACCTGTTCAGCGTGGAGCTGTGGGAGCGGTTCTCCTTCTACGGCATGCAGGCGCTGCTGCTCTACTACATGACCTACACGCTCGCCGAGGGTGGCCTCGGCTTCGACGAGGTGACTGCTGCAGGACTCGTCGGGGCCTACGGCGGCGGGGTCTACCTCTCCACCATCCTGGGCGCCTGGCTCGCCGACCGCGTCTTCGGCTCCGAGCGCGTGCTCTTCGTCTCGGCGATCATCATCATGGGCGGGCACATCGCCCTCGCGCTGCTCCCCGGTGTCGTGGGCCTCGCCGTCGGGCTGGTCTTGGTAGGCGTGGGCTCGGGCGGCCTGAAGGCGAACGCGTCGTCACTCGTCGGCACGCTGTACGCGCCCGGCGACGACCGCCGCGACGCGGGCTTCTCCATCTTCTACATGGGCATCAACATCGGTGCCCTCGTGGGACCGCTGCTCACCAATCTGGCGTGGGACGCCTACGGGTTCCATGTGGGCTTCGGCCTCGCGGCGGTCGGCATGGCCGCGGGCCTCGTGCAGTACGCGCTCGCCCGGAAGAACCTGCCGGCCACCGCGCACGAGGTCGAGAATCCCCTCCCGCGTGCCGAGTACCGCCGCTGGATCATCATCACCGCCGCCGTCCTCGTGCTCCTGGGCGTGGTCGTGAGCACAGGCCTCCTGAACGCGGAGAACCTCGCCGACGTGATGGCCTTCGCCGCCATCGTCGCGACCGTCGCCTATTTCGCGGTGATCCTGCTCAGCCGCAAGGTCACCGCCGTGGAGCGGCGCCGCGTCTACTCCTTCATGCCGCTCTTCGTCGCGAGCGCTGCCTTCTGGTCGCTGTTCCAGCAGCAGTTCACCGTCGTCGCCCTGTACTCCGAGAGCCGCCTGGACCGGGATCTCTTCGGCTGGGAGATGCCGCCGGGCATGGTGCAGTCGATCAACCCCGTCTTCATCATCGTCTTCGCCGGTGTGTTCGCGGCCCTGTGGACGCGCCTCGGGAGTCGCCAGCCGTCGTCGCCCGTGAAGTTCTCCTGCGGACTCATGGTGATGGGCCTGGCGTTCCTCTCCTTCATCCCCTTCGCCGGTGGTGGACCGAACAGCACGCCGCTGCTCGGGCTCGCCGCGATCCTCCTGCTGTTCACCTGGGCGGAGCTGTTCATCTCCCCGATCGGCCTGTCCGTGACCACCAAGCTCGCGCCCGAGGCGTTCCGCACGCAGATGCTGGCCCTCTTCTTCCTGTCCATCTCCCTCGGGACCACGGTGTCCGGCATCCTCGCCGGGTTCTACTCCGAGGAGACCGAGGTGCCCTACTTCGCCTTCAGCGGCATCACGGCGATCGTGCTCGGCGGCGCCCTCCTCGCAGGAGCACCCGC
The DNA here is from genome assembly GCF_053470025.1 of Arthrobacter sp. CP30. Classification (NCBI taxonomy): domain Bacteria; kingdom Bacillati; phylum Actinomycetota; class Actinomycetes; order Micrococcales; family Micrococcaceae; genus Arthrobacter; species Arthrobacter sp. CP30. The sequence continues at coordinate 102,237 of NZ_JBQEMM010000002.1, read as the reverse complement.
CATCCGGAAGGCCATGAGCGGCGTCCGCTAGGCTCCGGCGGGCCCTGTTGCGCGGCCGCCCCTGATCCCACAGACTTCTACCCACCGGTAACATCCGTACCGGGAGCACCGGAACGGACACCGTACGTGCGGCGTGCGGCCGGCCCGGCAGTCGTCGAAGGATCAAAGGAGATCGCGTGTCGAACCTCGCCAACAATCTTGTCGCCACCGCAACGAGGAGCCCCGCGGCGGTGGCCATCAAGCTCGACGACGTCGAAGTCACCTTCGGAGCCCTCGAAGTACTCAGCCAGAAGGTCGCGACCCTCCTCTCCGGCCATGGTGTCCGGCGCGGTGACCGCGTCGCCCTGATCATGCCGAACATCCCTCAGATGGCCTTCGTCTACTACGGCATCCTGCGCGTCGGGGCCGTCGTCGTGCCGCTGAACCCGCTGCTCAAGGGACGCGAGGTCGCCTACCACCTGACGGACTCGGGGGCCCGGCTGGTCTTCGCCTGGGAGGGCATCATCGCGGAGGCGCAGTCCGGGGCGGAGGCATCGGGAACGGAGCGCGGCGACGAGGTCACGGTGGTCACCGTGGACAGCGGTGCCTTCATGCAGAGCGTCTCCGCGGCCGAGCCCACCCCCGGCGTCGTCGACCTCGACGGCGAGGACACCGCCGTCGTCCTCTACACCTCGGGGACCACGGGACGGCCGAAGGGCGCGACGCTCTCGCACACCAACCTCTCGCGGAACACCGAGATCTCCCGCGACCTGATGGGCACGGCCGAGGGCGAGGTGCTGTTCGGCGGCCTGCCGTTCTTCCACATCTTCGGCCAGACCTGCGCCCTGAACGCCGCCGTGCTGACCGGCGCGACGGTCACGCTGCTGCCGCGCTTCGAACCCGGCAAGGCGCTGGAGATCATCGCCCGGGACCGCGTCACCATCTTCGAGGGCGTGCCCACCATGTACATCGCGATGCTGCGGCATCCGGCGGTCCAGGACACCGACCTCTCCTCCGTGCGGGTCGCCGTCTCCGGCGGCTCGGCCCTGCCCGTCGAGGTGCTGCACGAGTTCGAGCGCGTGTTCAAGGCCGATCTCCTCGAGGGGTACGGGCTGTCCGAGACGTCGCCGATCGTCAGCTTCAACCGCGTGGGTGCGTTGCGCAAGCCCGGCTCCATCGGCACCCCGGTCGAGGGTGTGGACGTGCGCATCATCGATCCCGACGGCGCCGAGCTGCCGCAGGGCGAGGTGGGCGAGATCGCCGTGCGCGGCCACTGCGTCATGAAGGGCTACTGGAAGAATCCGGACGCGACCTCCGCGGCCATCCCGGACGGCTGGTTCCGCACCGGGGACCTCGCCCGCGTCGACGAGGACGGCCTGCTGTTCATCGTCGACCGCAAGAAGGACGTGATCCTCCGTGGCGGGTACAACGTCTATCCGCGCGAGATCGAGGAAGTGCTCTACGAGCACCCCGCCGTCGCCGAGGCCGCCGTGATCGGCGTGCCCGACCCGCTGCACGGCGAGGAGATCGTCGCCGTGATCGGTCTCAAGGCCGGGTACGCCCCGGCCGACGACGCCGCGAAGGAGGCCCTCGCCGCGGAGGTCGTCGAGTTCGCGAAGGAGCGCGTCGCGGCCTACAAGTACCCGCGCCGGGTGGTGCTCGTGGACGCCCTGCCGAAGGGCCCCACCGGCAAGATCCTGAAGCGGGAGATCTCGGTCTAGCTCCGCGCCGCGGCGGTCCGCGCCGCACCGAACACGCCGTACACGTGCGCGGCGGCCCCCTCCATGAGCGCCCCGGCGTCCTGCATCAGCTCCTCGAGCCGCACCGGACCCGTCGCCAGGGAGAAGGCCGCCGCCAGCCCGGCGTCCTGGACCTCCGCGGGCGTGAGCTGAACCCGTCCCGCGATCGCGACGACGGCGCAGCCGGCCGGGGCGTTCGCGACGACGGCCTGGACCACCTTGCCGCCGAGGGACTGCGCATCGAAGGAACCCTCCCCGGTCAGCACGAGGTCGGCGTCGGCGAGAGCGGCCCCGAGGCCGACGGCGTCCGCGACCAGCGCGGACCCCGGGACGATCTCCGCGCCGAGCAGCGCCACGAGCACGGCGGGCAGTCCCCCGGCCGCCCCGGCGCCGGGCAGCTCCAGCACGTCGACGCCCGTCAGATCGCGCAGGATGCGTGCAAGGTGCGCCAGGCCGTGGTCGAGCACGGCGACGTCGTCCGGCGACGCGCCCTTCTGCGGCCCGAAGACCGCTGCGGCACCGCGGGGCCCGCACAGGGGGTTGTCCACGTCGACGGCGATGCGCCACCGTGCAGCGCGGGCCCGCGGATGGAGTCCGTCCAGCTCGATCGAGGCGAGGGCCGCCAGTGCGCCGCCGCCGGGCGGGAGGGGGTCGCCGTCCGCGTCGAGGAAACGTGCGCCGAGGGCGGAGAGGAGTCCCGTGCCGCCGTCGGTGGTCGCGGAGCCGCCGATGCACAGCAGGATCTCCTCCGCCCCGTCGCAGAGTAGTGCCGCCGCGATCTCGCCCACCCCGAAGCTCGTGGCCGTCAGGGCATCCAGCGGCAGGTCCGCGACCAGGGGCAGGCCGTTGGCCTCGGCGGCCTCGAGGACACCGCGCACCGCATCATCCGCTGCGTCGTCCGCGGCACCGGCAGCGCCATCCGCGGCAGTGGAGCCGCTTCCCCCGGTGGTGATGCCGTACCGGGCGGCGCGGGCCCGGCCGGCGGCGTCATGGCAGGCGACCGTCCGGGGCTCGACGCCCCAGGCCGCGAGCAGCGCGTCCAGTGTCCCCTCCCCACCGTCGGCGAGGGGGGCGAGGACGAAGTCGGGCGCCGGGTGTCCGAGACGGGCCGCGGCGGAGGTGACGCCCCGCGACATGGCGAGGGCAGCCTCCGCTGCGGGGAGGCTGCCCTTGAGGGAGTCGGGAGCGAGGACGATCCTGAGCGGGCGGGGCTGCGCGGGCGTGATCACCCGTCCACCCTAACCGCGGGCCCTGCGACGCGTCGGACCATGTCGGCCGCCGTCCGGCGCGGTCACACGGCTCCGGGCGTCGCCGCCCCCATCGGCGTCAGCCGGTGGGACCGCTGCCGTTGTCCGCCTCGAAGTCCGGGGCCACCTCGTCCTCCGTGCCTGGTCCGCCGTAACCACCGGCGAGCTGCTCGTCGAGGTTGCCGGCCTTCTCGGCGCCCTGCTCCTCGGGATCGCCGGTGGGGGTGTCGCTGGGACCGTCGCTCATGGTGCTTCCTTCCGTTCGCGTCTCCACCCTGGCCGGGTGCTGATCCTCAGCTTACTGACGATCAGCGACACCGGGTGTAATCGGCCGCGTTCTTTGAGATGCTGGGGCCATGGCTAACCGAGCGGGCACAGTGGCCCTCCCCTCCGACCTCGTCGACGTGACCAAACTGCTCGACGCGTACTTCGACGTCGAACCCGATCTCGGGGACCCCGCGCAGCGCGTGGCCTTCGGGACCTCCGGGCACCGCGGGTCCTCCCTCAAGTCCTCCTTCAACGAGGGGCACATCGCGGCGATCACGCAGGCGATCGTCGAGTACCGCGCGGGGCAGGGGATCACCGGGCCCCTGTTCATGGGCAAGGACACCCATGCGCTGTCCGAGCCCGCGCAGAACACGGCCCTCGAGGTCCTCGCGGCCAACCACGTGGCCGTCCTCGTCGACGCCCGCGGCGCCTACACCCCCACCCCGGCCGTCTCGCACGCCATCCTCAGGTACAACGCGACGCGCACGGAGCAGGCCGACGGGATCGTCATCACCCCCTCGCACAATCCCCCGGCCGACGGCGGTTTCAAGTACAACCCACCGCACGGAGGCCCCGCCGACTCCGATGCCACCACGTGGATCGCGAACCGCGCCAACGACCTCCTCGAGGGCGGCCTCCGCGATGTCCGGCGCATGCCCATCGCCCAGGCGCGGACCGCCGAGGGCATCAGCACCTACGACTTCCTGCAGCACTACGTCGACGACCTCCCCTCGGTCCTGGATCTCGACGCCATCCGCTCCGCGAACGTGCACATCGGCGCCGATCCCATGGGCGGCGCCGCCGTGGACTACTGGGGCGCGATCGGCGAGCGCCACAACCTGAACCTCACCGTGGTCAACCCGACGGTCGACCCCCAGTGGGCGTTCATGACGCTCGACTGGGACGAGAAGATCCGGATGGACTGCTCCTCCCCGTACGCCATGGCCTCGCTCATCAAGCAGGCGGACACGTTCGACATCGCGACGGGGAACGACGCCGATGCCGACCGCCACGGCATCGTCACCCCCGACGCCGGACTCATGAACCCCAACCACTACCTCGCCGTCGCCATCCAGTACCTGTACGCGAACCGGCCCAACTGGCGTCCCGACGCCGTGATCGGCAAGACCCTCGTCTCGTCCTCGATCATCGACCGTGTCGCCGCCGATCTCGGCCGCGTGCTGCAGGAGGTCCCGGTGGGCTTCAAGTGGTTCGTCCCCGGCCTGCTCAGCGGAGAACTGGCGTTCGGCGGCGAGGAGTCCGCCGGAGCGTCCTTCCTGCGCCTCGACGGGTCACCGTGGAGCACGGACAAGGACGGCATCCTGCTGGCGCTGCTCGCCTCGGAGATCACTGCCGTGACGGGGAAGACGCCGTCACAGCACTACGGCGCGCTGACCGAACGCTTCGGCGCGCCGGTCTACGCGCGCATCGACGCCGCAGCGACGCGCGAGCAGAAGGCCGCCCTCGGCAAGCTCTCGCCGTCGGACGTCACTGCCACGACCCTCGCGGGCGAGGAGATCACCGCCCGCCTGACGGAGGCGCCCGGCAACGGTGCCCCCGTGGGCGGCCTGAAGGTGACCACGGAGAACGCCTGGTTCGCGGCCCGCCCGTCCGGGACGGAGGACGTCTACAAGATCTACGCCGAGTCCTTCCGCGGCGAGGAGCACCTCAAGCAGGTCCAGGCCGAGGCGAAGGCCCTCGTGGACGGCGTCATCAGCTGACCCGGCGGGCCCTGCGCCGGCCCTAGAGGAGCCGGCGCAGCAGGGCCCGCTTGACCGGCCCGAAGGGTGGGTAGGCGAGGCGCAGGGTGTCCAGTCCCGACGGCTTCGAGAACACGGGCTGCAGGTGGCTGAAGGTCACGAAGGACTGCCGGCCGTGGTAGCTGCCCGTGCCGCTGGCTCCGACGCCACCGAAAGGGCAGGCCGGGGACCGCGAGCTGGATGGTGCAGACATTGTGCCCCAGCCCGCCTGCCTGGACCTGCTGGGTGAACGCCGCCAGGTGATCGTCGCGATCGCTGAAGAGGTAGGCGGCCAGCGGGTGGGGTCGTGCACCGATGAAGCGGATCGCGGCCTGGAGGTCCTCCACCTCGAGGATGGGCAGCAGCGGGCCGAAGATCTCCTCCTGCATGAGCGGTGACGCCGGATCAACGTCCCGCAGCACCGTGGGCTCGATGTACCGATCGGCGCGGTCGTGGCGGCCGCCGGAGACGACCCTCCCGCCGTCGAGGAGCCCGACGATCCTGTCGAAGTGGTGCTCGTTGATGATGCGGCCGTAGTCCCCCGACATCCGCGGATCCTTGCCGTAGAAGTCCCGGATCGCATCGCCCAGGGCGTCGGCCAGGGCCGGGGCCGCGGCCGGCGTGGTCAGGATGTAGTCGGGAGCCACGCACGTCTGCGCCGCATTCATGAATTTGCCGTAGGCGATACGCCTCGCCGCAGCGCGCAGGTCGCCGCCGACGACGACGGCCGGGGACTTCCCGCCGAGCTCGAGCGTGACGGGCGTGAGGTGTTCCGCAGCGGCCTTCATCACGATCTTCCCCACCCGCTCGCCCCCCGTGTAGAACACGTGGTCGAAGGGCTGCGCGAGGAGATCGGTACTGGCCTCCACCCCGCCCTCCACCACGGACACCGCTTCGGCATCGAGGTACAGCGGCACGAGGCGGGAGAGCACGGCGGAGGTCGCGGTGGCCAGTTCACTGGGTTTCAGCACCGCCGTGTTGCCCGCCGCGAGCGCACCGACCAGGGGGGCCAGGACCAGCTGCAGCGGATAGTTCCACGGCCCGATGATCAGCACGACCCCGAGCGGGCGCGCCTGCGTCCACGCGCGCCCGGGGCGCAGGCCGCCCGGCACGGGGATCTTCTCCGGCGCCATCCACCGGTCGAGGTGCTTGAGGGCGAAGTCCAGTTCGGCCCGCACGACGGCGATCTCCGAGAGGAACGCCTCCGTGCGGCTCTTGCCGAGGTCCGCCTCGAGGGCGGCCGTGAAGTCCTCCTCGCGGTCGACGAGAAGGCGGCGGAGGGCCTCGAGCTGCCCGCGCCGCCAGGTCGCGGGCCGTGTGGCACCGGTGTCGAAGTACCGGCGTCGGCCGTCGAGGAGTGCAGTGGCGTTCATGGCGTGTCCTTCGTCTCGGAGGCGGGGCCGTCCTGGCGCCCGGTGAAGTGGTCCATGGAGCTGTAGATCCTGAGGACGCGGCCCGCGACGACGTCCCAGACGGGTTGCGGCAGCACAGCGCGGAGCGTGCCCGCGAGCTGCACGGTCCAGGGCAGCTGGACCCGGGCGCGTCCGCCGAGCATGCCGTTCCAGGCCCGGTCCACCACGTACTCCGGCTCCATGAGCGGGGTCATGAACGGGCCTCGGGCACCCTCGAACATGCCGGTCCTGATGTAGCTGGGAATCAGGGTGGTGACGGCGATGGGATGGCGCGCGGCCCGCAGCTCGAGGCGCAGTGAATCGCTCCAGCCGATCACGGCCCACTTGGACGCCGCGTAGACGCTCATCCGCGGGACGGACAGGGTGCCGGACGCCGATGCCACGTTCAGGATCCTACCTGCACGTCCCTGCCCGATCATCGCCGGCAGGAAGGCCCGTGCGACGTGCATGGGACCGGCGGCGTTGACGCGCAGGGTCAGGTCGATGTCCGCGAGGTGGTCGTGCTCCCAGAAGTACGCGCCGCGCACGATCCCGGCGTTGTTGACCAGGACGTCGGGGACACCGACGTCGTTCAGGACCGCGGCGGCCGCTGCCCGGATCGACTCCACGGATCCGACGTCCACCACGTAGCTGTGGACGGTGGCGCCGTGCGGGGCGAGGTGCGCCACCACGTCCTCGAGCGCCCGTGCATCGATGTCCCACAGCACGACGGCGCCCGCCCCCTCCCGCGCGGCCCGCTCGGCATACAGCCTGCCCATGCCCATGCCTGCACCCGTGACCAGCACGGTGCGTCCGCGGACCGTGAATGCCATGTCTGCCCCTTTGCTCGCTGACAAGCAACGTAACACCCCCGTCACGCGCTGCCGATAGGATTTGCCGGAACCCCCGACCCACCCGGAAGGCACCCCCATGAGCACACGAGGTATCGGCTGGACCCTGCACCGGGACGGCAGGAACGTCACCCCCGGCGGCTTCGTCGCTCCCGACGAGCGCCTCTCCTGGCCCCGGACCGTCGGCATCGGCGCGCAGCACGTGGTCGCGATGTTCGGCGCGACGTTCCTGGTGCCGCTGATCACAGGTTTCCCGCCGTCCACCACCCTGCTGTTCTCGGGCATCGGCACCCTCCTGTTCCTCGTCATCACCGCGAACCGCATACCGAGCTACCTCGGCTCGAGCTTCGCGTTCATCGCGCCCATCGCCGCGGCGCAGTCGCAGCACGGGCCCGCCGGGGCGCTGGGCGGGATCATCATGGCCGGTGCCGCACTGGCGATCATCGGGTTCATCGTGCACACCGCGGGGGCGCGCTGGATCCAGGTGGCCATGCCGCCGATCGTCACGGGCGCCATCGTGGCCCTGATCGGATTGAACCTCGCGCCGACGGCGAAGGCCAGCTTCGAGCAGGCGCCCGTCACGGCGCTCGTCACCGTGATCGCCATCCTCCTCGTGACGGTCCTCTTCAAGGGCATCCTGGGGCGGCTCTCCATCCTGGTCGGCGTCCTCGCCGGGTACGCCGTCGCCCTCCTCCGGGGTGAGGTGGACCTCGCGGCGATCAACGACGCCGCGTGGGTCGGTCTCCCCGACTTCGCGGCGCCCGAGTTCCACCTGTCCGTCGTCGGACTGTTCATCCCCGTGGTGCTCGTGCTCGTCGCGGAGAACATCGGCCACGTGAAGTCCGTGGCCGCCATGACGGACCGGGACCTCGACCCGATGACCGGCCGGGCCCTCATGGCGGACGGCCTCGCCACGATGATCGCCGGAGCAGGTGGCGGCTCCGGCACCACCACGTACGCCGAGAACATCGGCGTGATGGCGGCATCACGCGTCTACTCGACGGCGGCCTACTGGGTGGCGGGGGTCGTCGCGATCCTCCTCAGCCTGTTCCCCAAGTTCGGGGCGCTCATCGCCACCGTGCCGCCCGGAGTCCTCGGCGGCGCCGGTGTGGTGCTGTACGGGATGATCGGCATCCTCGGGGTCCGCATCTGGGTGCAGAACCGCGTGGACTTCTCCAACCCGATCAACCTCTCCACGGCCGGGGTCGCCCTCGTGATCGGGATCGCCGACTTCACCTGGGTCATGGGGGACCTCACCTTCGCGGGCATCGCCCTGGGAACCGCTGCGGCGCTCATCATCTTCCACGGCATGACGGCGATCGCCCGGGTGCGCGGTAGCGAGCACGTCGCCGGGCCGGAGGAGCTCGAATCGCGCGACCACGGCAGCAGGCCCTCCAAGCTCGGCTGAACCCGCACCGGATGGCAGAATCACAGGCATGAACAATTCGCGTGCCGTCTGGGCCTCGCCGGAATGGCGGCAGCAGGCGGACCAGTGGATCGACCTCGTCCTCGGGTCCTTCGGCGTCACGCGCCTCGGGCCCACGGAGCAGCCGCGCATCCGGTTCTGGTCCACCCAGCTGACCGTACCCACCGACCACGGCAGGCTGTGGTTCAAGGAGAACAACCTCGGCCAGTTCGCGGAGGCCTCCATCATGTCGCTCCTCGGCGAACTGGCCCCGGACCACGTGGCGGCGCCCCTCGCCATCGAACCGTCACGCGGTTGGCTGCTGACGGCCGACCACGGGGCCACGCTGGACAGCGTCGGGTCCGACGACGCGTCCGTGTGGGCACGGATCACCGGTGACTTCGCGGGCCTCCAGCAGGCTGTCGCCCCGCACGGGGAGCGGCTGTCCCAGGCGGGCCTCGTCGTCATGAACCCGGACGTCGCCTCGAACTTCGTGGAGAACCAGCTCCTCCTCCACACCGGCCTGCCGCCCGAACACCCCCTGTACCTCGGACCGGAGGAGGCCGACGACGTCGTGCGCCGGCTGCCCGCCATCGAGGAGGCGGTCGAGGTACTGCGCGGCGTCGGCGTCCCGCTCTCCCTAGACCACAACGACCTGCACGCGAGGAACTGCTTCCTGCCCGGATCCAGTACCGACCCCCTGCGGTTCTTCGACTTCGCGGACGCCTACTGGGCGCATCCCTTCAGTGCCCTGCTGGTCCCCGTCACGCAGATGCGGGAGCAGTGGAGCACGACGGCGGACGACCCCCGGATCCTCGCCGTCATCGATGCGTACCTCGACCACTGGACGTCCTACGCCCCCCTGTCCGAGCTGCGCACCGCCGTCGAACCCGCGCTCAGACTGGGCCGCGTGCATCGCTACGGTTCCTGGCTCCGCCTGCTCGTGTACGCCGACGACGACTCGATGCGCGCCTATGCCCCCGCCGCACTCCATTACCTGCGGACGCTGACGGACCCGGTCCTCACGACCTGATCAGCGGACAGGAGGAGGGGCCGCTCCCTCCCGTCCTTAGCATTGGATCCTTGACTGCCAGCACCAGCTCGTGGCACTGTTCTACAACGATGTAGACAACGATGTAAACGGGCCGCGGACCGTCGGGCTCGTCCTCTCCCCGTCGAAAGGACCACGTGATGATGGCGTCACGTCCCGCACTCTGGTCGCGCCCCGCCAGTATCGTCGCCGTTCTGGCGCTCGCCCTGGCCGGCGCCGCGATGCCCGCCTCCGCAGGCCCCGAAGATCCTCCCGCCCCCGCCTCGCTCACCCGGCAGTCGGCCGCGGGCAGCCTCGATGACCTCGTGGGCGGCAAGTCCGTGGTCGGTGAGACCTCCCCCATCCACGACCCCGCCCTGATCATCGACGAGGACGGCACCTGGTACGTCTACTCCACCGGCCTGCTGGCCCGCGAGAACGGCGGCACCATTCAGATGTGGTCCTCGAAGGATGAGGGCACCACCTGGGAGTACCGCGGCACGGTGTGGGACGAGATCCCGGCCTGGATCGACGAGCGCTACGCAGGCGGTGTGCTCCCGGAGAACCTGTGGGCTCCGGAGATCTACGAGAACGACGGCACCTTCTACCTGTACTACTCGGCGTCACAGTTCGGCGGGAACAACTCCCTCACCGCCCTGGCGACGAACACCACCCTCGACCCCGAGAACCCGGACTACGAGTGGGTGGACCAGGGCCTCGTGGTCGATTCGCCGGTGGAGGGACTCGATCCCGCCAACCCGGACAAGACCTTCAACGCCATCGACGCGGGGATCATCGAGGACGCCGACGGCAAGCCCTTCATGTCCATCGGCTCCTTCTGGTACGGCATCTTCCTGGTCCCGCTCGAGTGGCCGAGCGGCAAGCCCGTGGAGGACTGGCAGTCGCAGACGGTCAACCTCGCGGATCGCTTCATCCCCGGCAACCCGATCGAAGCGCCGTACATCACGCACCGCGACGGCTACTACTACCTCTTCACCTCTTTCGACTTCTGCTGCCGTGGGGCCGACTCCACCTACAAGATCGCCGTGGGCCGCTCGGAGTCCATCACGGGGCCCTACCTGGACAGGGAGGGCCGGGACATGGCCGGCGGGGGTGGCACCATCCTGATGGAATCGCACGGCGCCATGAACGGACTCGGCGGCCAGTCCGTGTTCGAGGACTACCTCGCCTTCCACTACTACGACCGGAACAACGCGGCGGCACCCTACATCCCGACGCTCGGGCTGCAGAAGATGGGCTGGGAGGACGGCTGGCCCACGGTGGATCAGACCGTCGAGGTACCGGAGCTCGCATCCCTGCCGGTCGACGTCACCGTGCGCGACGGCCACAAGGCCCGGCTCACGGCGAGCGCGGTGGGCACGCCCGAACCGGTGGCCGTCTGGGAGAGCTCCGACGACGACGGCGTGACGTGGCAGCCGGCGGACGTCACGCAGCGCGCGGAACGCGACGACGACGGCACCTACACCTCGACGGCCGAGGTGAAGAAGGCGCGCACCGCCGACGACGGACGCCTGTTCCGGGCGACCTTCTCGAACGCCCATGGAACGGCCACCACCGAGCCCGTGGAACTGAGCGTCGACGCAAAGCCCGGCAAGGGCCGAACCTAGACTCCTGCGGCGCCCGCGCGACGGGCGCCGCAGGCACCAGGCTCGGTGCATCGGCGGTGGGCGCGATACCCCGCTGATGCACCGATACCGAGGGAGCCCGGTTGCGGGAGTGGCCGCGACCGGGCTCCCGCATGTCGCCCCCTTACCTCCCGGAGGGTCAGCGCGTCCTGCGCTCCCGCACCCGCCGGACGTGCGCTGCGACGGAAGGTGCAGCAGCCACGGTGGCTCTCGGGTCGGGCTGCTACGGGAGCCCGGCGTCGGGCGCTGTCGCGGCCGGCGGCCACGAGGAGCGGGCATCCAGGCAGGCGGCGAGGACGTCGGCGGCATCGGACACCAGCCCGTCGACGCCGAGGTCCAGCAGCCGGTCCATGTCCTCCCGACCGTTGATCGTCCAGACATGCACCTGCAGGCCGGCGGCGTGGCACGCCGCGACGAACCGGCGGGTCACCACGCGGATGCCCCGGTAGGTCCCCGGGACCTGGAGCGCCTGCACCCCGGCACGGCGCGCGACCATCCCGACGAGCCCGACCGGCGCCAGCAGCTTCACCAGCACATTCACGAGCATGCCCGCGGAGGACGCCGTCGGCCTGGCGAGGAGCCGCAGCACACGCCGGCGGCGGCGGTCGGAGAAGGACGCCACGAGGATGCGGTCGTGGGCGTCCAGGCGATCGACGAGCTCGGCGAGGGGGCGGATGCAGTCGTCGCTCTTGACGTCGATGTTCAGGCGGAGCTGCGGCCAGCGCGCGAGGACCTCCTCGAGCGCGGGGATGCACCCGTGTCCCTGGACCTGGAGCTGCCGGAGCTCCTCGGCCGTGCGGTCCGCGATCGGCCCGTGGGCGCCGGTCACCCGGTCCAGGTGCTCGTCGTGGAAGACCATGACCACGCCGTCCCGCGACGCCCGGACGTCGATCTCGAGGTGGGCGAATCCCAGGGCGACGGACCGCTCGAAGGCAGCGAGCGTGTTCTCGCCGCCGTCGGGCGCGAAGCCGCGATGCGAGAGGGCGATCGGCCGGGGCCGTCCGGAGGGTCCGGGCGGAGTGTCGAGGTAGGGGTAGCGGCGGGTCTCAGGCCGTCCGGAGTGCCGCAAGCCTCTCCTCCAGCACCTGGGCCACGCCGTCCTCGTCGAACGGTGGTGCCACCAGGTTGGCCGCCGCCAGCGCATCCGGGTGCCCGGAGGCCATGGCATAGCCGGACCCTGCCCAGTCGAGCATCTGGATGTCGTTGGGCATGTCCCCGAACGCGACGACGTCCGCCGCGTCGATGCCGCGCTCGGCCGCGTACCGGGCGAGCGTGACGGACTTATTGATCTCGGGTACGGCCATCTCGAGCAGGGCGACGGTAGGCGCGGAGTGCGTCGTCGAGACCAGGTGGGCGACGGCAGGCCGGACTGCGGCGAGGAAGGCGTCCGGTGAGATGTCCTTCTCGCGGGCCAGGAACTTCACGATCTGCTCGCCCGGCAGCGACTCCTCGAAGGGCTGGGCGGTGATACCGCCGAGGAGCTCCGAGGTGGCCTCGTCCGCGAAGCCCGTCTCCACCTTGAAGCCGGCGACGGTCTCCGCGGCGAAGGTCGCGGCGGGGAAGAGCCCGCGGATGATGTCCCGCGCGGCGTAGATGTCCTCCGGGTCCAGCAGGGTCGCCTCGAGGACGCACTCGCCCTCGAGATCGTAGGTGAGCGCGCCGTTCGAGCAGATCACGGTCCCCGTGTGACCGAGCTGGTCCTTGAGGGGCTGCAGCCACCGGGGCGGCCGCCCCGTCACGAAGACGACGTCGACGCCGGACTCCGCGCAGGCCCGGAACGCCCGGATGGTGCGTTCGCTCATTCTGCCGTCGTTCCCCACGACGGTACCGTCCATATCGCTCGCCACGAGGCGCATCGGTGACTCCTTCGGTTCTGCTCCCACCCTACCGGCGCGGAAGGGGCCCATCCCCGGCCGTTCGACGGGGTGGCGCCCGACGGACGGGACGGCCGCTCCCGGCGTCGTCCCCGCTCCTCGGGAAGGACGGCTGCTACTGCTCGAACGTGCCGACCAGCCGGGCACGACCGATGGCGTGCGAGAACAGGGTGAAGCCGAGGTACGCCGGCGTCGCGTCGGCGGCGATCTCGAGCGTCTCGACGTCCACCGCGTGCACCACCACGTGGTAGTGGTGCGGACCGTGCCCGGCAGGAGGTGCGGCACCCACGAAGCCGGCGAACCCGCCGTCGTTCCGCAACTGCACGGCGCCCTCGGGCAGCAGGCCGGATCCGTCCGTGCCGGCACCGGCCGGGAGGAAGGTAGTGCTCAGGGGCAGGTTGGCCACTGCCCAGTGCCAGAAACCGCTGGCGGTCGGGGCGTCGGGATCGTAGACGGTGACGGCGAAGCTCTTCGTGCCGTCGGGGAAGCCGCTCCAGCTGAGCTGCGGGGACCGGTCCTCGCCGCCTGCGCCCATCATGCCGGATGCCTGCGCCGCGTCGAGGGGCGCGTCGTGCGTGATGTCCTCGCTCGTGAGCTCGAACTCGGGGATCTGCGGAAGGTCTGCGTACGGGTCGCGGGTCATCGCTGTGCTCCTCTGGTGATCGGTCGGGTAGGGGGCCGCCTCCGGCTCAGGGCTGCGCCATCTCGTGCCGCGACGGCGGGTTGGCGCCCGCTCGCGACACGGTGATCGCAGCGGCCCGCGCCGCGTACTGCAGCATGCCGGTGAGCTGCCCGAGGTTCATTCGTCGCAGCTCGTCCCGGCGATGGGCGCCGTCGAGCTCGAGGTCCACGAGCGCCCCGAGCAGCGCCGCCATGAAGGAATCCCCCGCGCCCACGCTGTCCACCACGCTCGTCGACGGCGCCGGCACCGAGACCTCGCCGGCGCGGCACACGCCCCACGGTCCCTTCGAGCCCCGGGTCACGACGACGACGGCGGCGCCGGTCTCCAGCCAGGCCCGGGCCGATGCCTCGGGCGTCCGGCCGGGATAGAGCCAGGCGAGGTCCTCGTCGGACGCCTTCACGACGTCGGCGAGCGCCACGAAGGTCTCGGCCTGCTCGCGCGCGACGACGGCGTCGCGGATGATGGTCGGCCTGCAGTTGGGGTCGTAGGTGACCGTGACCAGCGGGTGCGCCGCGGTGACCAGTGCCAGGACGTCCGTGGCCCCGGGCGCGAGCATCGTGGCGATGGAGCCGGTGTGCAGCAGGCTCGTCCCGTCGAGCAGGCTGTCCTTCCGGTCCGCGAGTCCCGGCAGGTCCCAGATGAGCTGGAAGTCGTAGGATGCACCGCCCGCCGGATCGAGCCGGGCGGTGGCGACGCTGGTGGGGTGGGCATCCGGGCCGACAGGGAAGGGCACCGAGTTGTCGCGGAGGTGCTGCTGGATCATCCGCCCGTACTCGTCGTCGCCGAATCGCCCCACGAACTGGGCGGGGTGACCGAGCCGGGCGAGGCCCACGGCCACGTTCATCGGACTGCCGCCGACGTGCGCGCGCATGGAGGCGGTGTCGCTGACGACTTCGTCGATGAGGGTTTCCCCGATCACGGTGAGCACGGGTTCAACGTACCAGCCACGGCATGCCCACTGCCCGGAGTTCCTGAATCACCCGTGGAACCTCCCGGACCCGGCCCCTGATCCTTGGCACCCTGGAACATCGCCGTGGTCACGGGGATGAGGCCGGTGATCGGCGCACCGCTGCCCTTCATCTCCTACGGCGGCTCCTCGGTGGGGCTAGTCCGTCCTGGCCCGCAGGACCCGCTGGGTCGCCGGGACCGGCTTCCCGCGGAACCGCCGCACGCTGTAGGCGATGAGCGCGAGGGCGATCACGGAGGACACGACGAGGCTGATGCCCGTCCCCGATCCACCGAACAGCCACCACTTGTCCTCGAAGAACCACCATCCCGGGACGGGGACCTGAAGGATCCACACGATGCCGAGGCTCATGATCACGAGGGCACTGGCGCAGCTGGCCGCGATGCGGGGGATGGTCTTCACGCCCAGCGCTGCGGCGTGGAACGCGTTGGCCTTCAGCGGCTTCAGGTAGCGGCGAGCCCAGTGGTACTGCTGCGACAGGACGGCGAGGCCCGCGGCGAGGAGCAGCAGACCCGGCCCGGGCAGGACGAGCGCGGCGATCCCGAGTACCACGAGGGTCCAGCCGACCACCTCGATCACGGTGCGGCGGACCCAGCCCGGGACCCGCTCTTTCGCTGCCATGGACACAGGATGACACAGGTAGCTGGGCACTGACGACGGACAGCAGGCTGCCTAACCGGCACCACCCCCGCCGGGCGAACAGCACGGGAACAATCGGCGAGATACATGCGTTTGCATGGACATACCGGCGCACGTCGACCGGCCCGAACCAAGGAGGACAGTGTGACTGCTCGAACCGAAGGCCTTCACCACGTCACCGCGATCGCCGGTGACCCGCAGAAGAACATCGACTTCTACATCAGGGGGCTGGGGCTGCGGCTGGTCAAGAAGACCGTCAACTTCGACGATCCCGGCACCTACCACCTCTACTACGGCGACGAGTCCGGCAGGCCCGGTTCGCTCCTCACGTTCTTCCCCTGGCAGGGGATCCGCAGCGGACGCGTGGGCAGCGGGCAGTCGACCACCACGGCGTTCTCCGTGCCGCAGGGCACACTCGGCTGGTGGCAGGAGCACTTCAAGGCCATCGACGTCGAGTCGACCATCTCGCGGGCCTCGTCCGAGGAGGAGCGCCTCTCCCTGCGTGACCCGGACGGCCTCCAGATCGACCTCGTCGCCTCCTCCCTCGCGGATCCGCGCGATCCCTGGGACTCGAAGTCCGTCCCGGCCGAGTACGCCGTGCGCGGCCAGCACTCGTCGGTCCTGACCGTGCAGGACCCGACGGGCACGCTCGAGACGCTCACGCATGACCTCGGGATGAGGATCCTGTCCGAGAAGGACGGCCGCTACCGCCTCAGCACCCACGACGGCGAACCCGGGACCGTCGTCGACGTCGTCACCGATACCCGCGGCGAGCGCGGCCTCGTGGCCGGCGGCACCGTCCACCACATCGCCTTCCGTGTTCCCGACCAGGCGACGCAGGAGATGTGGCGCCAGGAGCTGGCCGAGCGCGGCTACGGCGTGACGGCCATCCTCGACCGCC
Source organism: Arthrobacter sp. CP30 (assembly GCF_053470025.1). Classification (NCBI taxonomy): domain Bacteria; kingdom Bacillati; phylum Actinomycetota; class Actinomycetes; order Micrococcales; family Micrococcaceae; genus Arthrobacter; species Arthrobacter sp. CP30. The sequence continues at coordinate 85,880 of NZ_JBQEMM010000002.1, read as the reverse complement.
AGTACTTCACCTCGATCTACTTCCGCGAACCCGGGGGGACGCTGCTGGAGATCGCCACCGACACACCGGGGTTCGACATCGACGAACCGCTGCTGGAACTGGGACGCTCCCTCAAGCTCCCGCCGTGGCTCGAGCCCAACCGCGAGGCCATCTCGCACGCCGTCGCGAAGATCGACGTGCCCGGCGAGAACAACCCCGCCGTCCAGGCCTTCTTCAAGTAGGGGGATCCATGACCACGACCCACACCTGGCCGCACCTGTTCCACGAGGGAGCGGCAGACACCCCGGTGCTGCTGCTCCTGCACGGAACGGGCGGCACGGAACACGATCTCCTGCCCCTCGCCGAGCGCCTCGCGCCCGGCGCGGGATACCTCGCCCCGCGCGGACCCGTCCGGGAACACGGCATGAACCGGTGGTTCCGCCGCTTCGGCGAAGGGGTCTTCGACGTCGACGACGTCGTGCTGCGCGCCGGCGAGCTCGCAGCGTTCATCGGCTGGGCCCGCGAGCACTACGCGCTCGGGGACCGCCGGCTCATCGCCGTCGGCTTCTCGAACGGCGCGAACATCGCGCTCGCCACGGCCCTGCTCCACCCGGGAATGGTGGCCGACGCCGTCGCGTTCTCAGGGATGTACCCGCTGGAGGGACGCAGCATCGACACGGACCTGTCCGGGTCGTCGATCGCCCTCTTCAACGGCTCGGCAGACGCCATGGCGCCCCTGGACAGTGCGGTCCGCGTGGGATCGATCCTCGAGAGCCGCGGCGCCGAAGTACGCCGGAACGTCCGCGAAGGCGGGCACGGCATCCACCCCACCGAGGTCGACGGCGCAGCCGCCTGGATCACCTCGCTCACCCGGAAGGTCACCCATGACTGAAGCACCCAGCGCCCTGTCCGCCAAGGCCACAGCACTCGCCAGCCTGCACTCCGCCCCCGAGATCCTGCAGGTGGTCAACGTGTGGGACGTGATCAGCGCGAAGACCATCGCGGACATCCCGGGAACCACGGCCCTGGCGACGGCCAGCCACTCCATCGCGGCCTCGCTCGGCTACGAGGACGGCGAGAACATCCCCGTGGAGGAGATGATCGCCGCCGTCGGCCGGATCGCCGCCGCCACCGACCTGCCGGTCTCGGCGGACCTGGAATCGGGGTACGGCGATCCCGGGGACACCGTCCGCCGGGCGATCGGCGTCGGGATCGTGGGCGCGAACATCGAGGACCAGATGCGTCCCCTCGCCGACGCCGTCGCGCAGATGGAAGCCGTCATCGCAGCCGGCCGCGCCGAGGGCATCGACTTCGTGCTGAACGCCCGCACCGATGCCTTCGTGAAGGCCGGCGACCGCGACCCTGCCGAGGTCCTGGCCGACGCGGTCGAGCGCGGCAAGGCCTACCTCGCGGTCGGTGCCACGAACGTCTTCGTGCCCGGGCTCCTTGACGAGCACGCCGTGACGACGCTCGTGGAGGCCTTCGGACCCCAGCGGCTCAGCGTCATCAACGTGCCGGGCAGCCTCGCGCCGTCACGCCTGCAGGAGCTCGGTGTCGCCCGGATCTCCTACGGTCCGTGGACGCAGCGCGTCGCGCTGACCGCCCTCGCGAACTCCGCGCGCGAGCTGCTCGCCGACGGTCAGCTGCCCGAGGGCACGCTGCCGCTCAACTAGGGCGCAGGTCCCACAGGACCCCGGTCCGCCTCCACCGGCGGGCCGGGGTCCTTCCGTCCCTCAGGTCCGCGGCAGCTGCGCGACGACGGCGTCCCACGCCTTTGAGCCCGGCGTGATGATCGCGAAGTGGTCCCCTGGCACCATGACGAGGTCCGCGGTGCCGCCCGCCGCCGTCGCCGCCCGGACATAGGCCTCCGACTGACTGGACGGTACCGTGGTGTCCTTCCTGCCGTGGACGGCGACCACGGGCACGGGAAGCGGGACCGCCGACATCGGATCGGCGAGGCGGTAGCGCTCCGTGTCCTCCGGCTCGCCGAGCAGGTTCTCGACGGCGCCGTCGCTGAGCCCGAGGTCCCGGGCTGCGGCGAGGTCGAGCACCCCGGCCTGGCTGACGACGGCGGTGAGCGGGACCGTCGGTGTCCCCGCGCCGGGCGCACCCGCGGGAAGTCCCGCACGCCCGGCCGCCCACACCGCGAGGTGGCCGCCGGCGGAGTGGCCGAGGGCCGTCGTGGAGCCCAGGTCCAGGCCGTGCTCCGAAGCGGCGACCGCGAGATGGTCGATCCCCGCCGCGACGTCGTCGAACGTCTCCGGCCAGCCACCGCCGTTGCCCGCGCGGCGGTACTCCAGGTTCCAGCAGGCGTAGCCGCGGGTCACCAGGTCCTGGGCCAGCGGCTCGCCCAGCTCGGCGCCGTAGGTGGAACGCCAGTATCCGCCGTGGATGATGACGATCACCCCGGTCACCGTGGCACCGTCAGCCGGGAGGTAGAGGTCGGCGAACTGGCTCGGATCACTCCCGTACGCGAAGCGCTGCGCAGTGACCGGTGGGATCTTCGGCCCGTTCCTGATGCCGCAGGCGGCGAGGACGCCCGCGGCGGCGGCCGCGAGGAGGGCGAGGACGGAGCGACGCCCCACAGGGTCAACCGGATGCACAGGCGACAGCGTAACGGTCGGCCGGGTTGGCTACGATGAAGGCTCTCCTCGGAAAGGCATGGTGCATGGGCGCATGGGATGATCTCGACGAGCGGCTGCGGCCCGGGGTCGAGGCGCATACGCGCGAGTTCGAACGCGTGCGGCCAGCCCTGGACCGGGTCACCACCGCCATGCGGGACAGCATCGCGGCCATCTTCGAGGGCACCGACCTCAAGCCGCTGTTCGTCACGGCGCGCACCAAGACGGTCGAGTCCTTCCGCGACAAGGCCTCGCGCACCCTGCCCTCCACCGAGGTCGGCGCACCGCCGACCCTGGTTTTCCCGGATCCGATGCGCAACCTCACGGACCTCGTGGGCGTGCGGATCATCACCACGCTCCCGCACGAGGTGGACCTCGCCGCGAACCTGCTCAAGCGCCAGCGCAACGAGTTCGACTGCCGAGGTGACCGGGAGAAGGACATCGGCTCCATCGAGTCAGGCACCTACGGGTACTCGAGCCGCCACCTCATCATGCGCACCATCCACAATGACGTGGTGCGGGCCTTCCAGCAGGCCGTGGACCCCGAGACGAAGGCCGCCGGCAGCTACCTCTTCGAGGTGCAGGTCCGCACGGTCCTGGCCCACGCCTGGTCCGAGATCGAGCACGACATCCGCTTCAAGGCCTCCAACCCGAAGGCGTGGAGCCCCTACTTCGACCGGCAGTTCACCGGCACGGCGGCCATGCTCGAGACCGTGGAGTCCGCGTTCGCGGAGCTGCACGAGCGCTACGAGACGGTGACCGGGTTCTGGGACGAGGACGGTGAGGGCAGCGCACCCCTGACCCCGAACCGGATCCGTGACATCTGGCAGACCCTGCTCCCCCACGTGGACCGGAAATCGGACGACAACTGGGGGTGGGCGGCAGAACTCCTGGCCGCGCACGGGCTGCGCACCACGCTGGAACTCGTCGCGCTGCTGCAGGCGGACACCATCACGACGGTGCGGAAGGCCCTCGACCACCGGTACTCCCCGGGCCCGGACCGCCTCCTGGACGACATGCTGCTGTGGCACTACGGCGAACGCCACATCGAGCTCACCGCGGAACCGAAGGATGCCGAGAGCACCTCCCGCCGCGACAGCCTGCAGCGCAGGCACCGCCAGATGGAGATCTACCGGGCCCAGCACCCGGGCGGTTAGGACCCTGCCGTCGCAGGGGTCGGATGACGGTCAGCCGCCCCCTGCCCTGTACTTCCCGGCCCGCCGGCCCAGCCGGTCCTCCGTGGGCAGGCCCCTGACCCGCGCGAGCTCGTACTCGATCGCCCTGGCCATCCGCTCGCAGAATGCCCGGCCCTCCTCGGCCGCGTCCGGCCGCTCGTCCACCACGTGATCGACGACGCCCCGCTCCACGAGGACCGCGACCTTCACGCCCTGCGCCTCCGCCATCTCGGGAGCACGGTCCACCGTGCGGTGGACGATGGCGCTGGCCCCCTCGGGCGGCAGCGGCGAGAGCCAGGCGTGCTGGGCGGCGATGGTGCTGTCCGCGGGCAGCAGCGCGAGCGCCCCACCACCGGCTCCCTGGCCGAGGAGCACCGAGACCGAGGGTGAGGCGAGGCCGATGAGGTCGTGGAGGGACCGCGCGATCTCCCCGGCGAGTCCGCCCTCCTCCGCCTCCCTCGAGAGATCGGCGCCGGCGGTGTCGATGACCGTGAGCAGGGGCAGCCCGAGTTCCTCGGCGAGCTTCATGCCGCGGCGCGCTTCCCGGAGCGACGCCGGACCCATGGCCGACTCGCCCTCCCGGCGCGGCCGCTGGTGCCCGAGGACGATGCAGGGCTGCTCGCCGAAGCGTGCCAGCGCCAGCAGCAGGCCCGGATCCTTCTCGCCCTGACCCGTGCCGTTCAGCGGGAGGACGTCCCGCGCTCCGTAGGCGAGCAGGCGGCGGAGATCCGGGCGCCGCCGGTTCCGCGAGATGAGGATGGACTCCCAGGCGGACTGCGCGCCGGGGCGGACGGACGCCGTCGACGGCACGGCGGGAACCGCCGACGAGTCCGCGAGCAGCACGGTCAGGGCCGAATCCACGATGCCCGCGAGTTGTCCGGGCGGCACGACGGCGTCGATCAGTCCCTTGTCGAACAGGTTCTCCGCGGTCTGCACGTCCGGCGGGAACGGGGCGCCGTACAGTGCCTCGTACACGCGCGGTCCGAGGAAGCCGAGGAGCGCCCCGGGCTCGGCGACGGTGACGTGACCGAGCGATCCCCAGGACGCCATCACGCCGCCCGTCGTCGGATGCCGGAGGTAGACGAGGTAGGGCAGGCCCGCCTGGCGGTGGGCACGGACCGCACCGGTGATGTCCACCATCGAGAGGAACGCGGGGGTCCCCTCCTGCATGCGCGTCCCGCCCGAAGCGGGACCCGCGAGCAGCGGCAGGCCCTCCGCCGTCGCCCGCTGCACGGCAGCCGTGATGCGGTGTGCGGCCGCGCTCCCGATCGACCCGGCGAGGAAGGTGAACTCGGAGACGATGACGGCGACGCGCCGGCCGTGGATCAGCCCCTCCCCCGTGAGGACCGACTCGTCCGCGCCGCTCTTCTCGCGCGCCCGCCGCAGCTCCTCCGCGTAGCCCGCTCCCGCTCCCGGTGGGGGTCCCGTCACCGGCGCGTCCCAGGAGGTGAAGGATCCGGCGTCGAGCACCGCATCGATCAGTTCCCGCGCCGTGAGATGCGGTCGTCGGGTCTCCCCGCTCACGCCCGTGCGTCCTCCGCGACGGGGCGTGCGAGCCAGGCGCGGATCGCCTCGCCGTCGCCGTCGAGCAGTGGCGGTGCCGCGTGCTCCGTGAGCGTGGTCTCGACCGGTCCGTCGAAGAACCGCAGTGGCGCCCCGGGCAGGTCGATGTCCCCGAGCACGGGGTGCTGCACGGTGGTGAGGAGGCCCTGCGAGTGGACCTGCTCCCACGCGTACACCTCGTCGAGCGTGCGGACCTTCCCTGCGGGGATCCCCGCCGCGTTCAGCTTCTCGAGCAGCGGCTCCGCCTCGTAGGCGGAGAAGGCGTCCTCGATGACGCCGATCAGGAGGTCCCGGTGGCCCACGCGGTCCGCATTCGTCGCGAAGTCCGGCCTGGTGGCGTCGATGCCGAAGGCCGTGGTGAACGCCGCCCACAGCTTCTCGCTCCCCACGCTGATCTGCACCTTGCCGCCGCGGCAGCTGAAGAGTCCGTAGGGGGCGATCGACGGATGATGGTTGCCCTGTGCCTGCGGGACCTCGCCGGCCACGGTGGTCCGCGTGCCCTGGAAGGCGTGGACGCCGATGATCGAGGCGAGCAGTGACGTGCGCACCACCTGGCCACGGCCCGTCCGCTCGCGTTCGAGGAGGGCGGCGACCGCCCCATACGCCCCGTACATGCCGGAGAGCAGGTCGGCGATGGGCACGCCGACCCGCTGCGGGTTCTCCGGGTCCGCCCCCGTGAGGGACATGAGCCCGGCCTCGCCCTGGACGATCTGGTCGTAGCCGCTGCGCTTCGCCTCCGGACCGTCATGACCGAATCCGGTGATCGAGAGGATCACGAGGCCCGGGTTGAGCTCGAGCATCGCGTCCGTCGAGAACCCCAGACGGTCGAGCACTCCCGTCCGGAAGTTCTCGATCACCACATCGGCGCGCCGCAGCAGTTCCGTCAGGACCCCGCGTCCGTCGTCGCTCTTGAGGTCCAGCGCGATGGACTCCTTGTTGCGGTTGCAGGACAGGAAGTAGGTGGACTGGCGGTCGTCCTCGGGACCGACGAAGGGCGGGCCCCAGCCCCGGGTGTCGTCGCCGGTTCCCGGCGTCTCGACCTTGATGACGCGTGCCCCGAGGTCGCCGAGCATCATGCCCGCGTGCGGTCCGGCGAGGGCCCGGCTGAGATCGACGACGAGGCGGCCGGCCAGCGGTCCGCCCCGCCCGGCGGCGTCGTGGGTGGTTGGGTCGGCGCTCATGGGAACCTCCGGGTCGGGGACGGGACGTGGACGGCGATGATCAGAGCCAGCCGGGCACCACGAGGACGAGCCAGGCGATGATCGGTCCGGCGACGACGACGATCGCGCCGTACCCGAGGATCTGCTTGTAGAAGCGGTCCTTGTCCGTCCCCTCCGGTGCGTTGGCCAGGACCAGCGCGCCGTTGGTGGAGAACGGCGAGACGTCGACGATCGTGGAGGACACCGCGAGGGCGCAGACGACGCCGACCGCACTCACGGCACCGGTCTCGAGGAACGGGATGGCCAGCGGGATCAGGGCGGCGAGGATCGCGGTCGACGACGCGAAGGCGGAGACCACGGCCCCGATGTAGCAGATGAGGAGTGCGGCGAGCAGCGGCGCTCCGAGGCCCGCGACACCGTCGGACACGTACTCGATCGTCCCGGCCTCGGTCAGGACGCCGACGAAGGTGAGCATCCCGCAGATGAGCAGCACGGTGGACCAGGCGATCTTGTTGACCGCTCCGCTCTGGGCTTTCGGCGAGATGAGGGCGAGGACCACGGCGATCGTGATGGCCACGAACCCGACGTCGACCTTGAATCCGAGGGCGATCACGGCGAGGGCGATCAGGCCGAGGATGGTCATCGGCTGGGAGATGCGGTCCTCGCGCGACTTGGTGGCGACGACGCCGTCGCCCGCGGGATCACGCGGGCCGTACGTGCCGCTGCCCGTGCCCTTGTAGGCGACGTCCGCCCGGCGCATCCCGGGGCTCGCGCTGAAACGGGCCTCGGCGGCCTCCTCGACGAACTGGCCCATACGGGAGGTCAGGAGGCTGCGGCCGCCGAGGACGATGAACAGGACCACGGCGATCAGGAGGTTGAAGATGAAGCTGGAGAGGAAGACGGCCAGCGGGCTTGACTCGAATCCGGACTCGCCGACGATGTCGTTGACGATCACGCCGTATACCGCGATGGGCGAGAATCCGCCGGCCTGCGCGCCGTGCACGACCATCATGCCCATGAGCAGCGGGGAGATCTTGTGGCGGGCGGCGAAGCCCAGCGCCACGGGGGCCATGATGGCGACGGCGGCCGGGCCGAGCGCCCCCACCGCCGTGATCACGGCGGTGATGAGGAACATGACCCAGGGGATGAGCGCCACGCGGTTGCGGACCAGTTTGACGGCGGCGTTGACGAGCAGGTCGATGGTGCCGTTGTTCTGCGCGATCGCGAACAGGTAGGTGACCCCGACCAGGGTGAGGAACAGGCCGCCGGGGAACTCGGCCATGATGTCGTCGGTCTCCATGCCGAGGACGACGGCTCCCAGCAGGAAGGCTCCGACGAAGGCGAGGGCCCCCATGTTGATCGGGAGCAGGGTGGCTATCAGGAACATCGCCGCGAGGATGATGATCGATAGGAGCGGAGCGGACATCGTGATCCTCCAGCGTGCGACGGACGGGCGGGATGTGACCTGTGGCACAGGATCACTGGCCTAGCCTGTAGGAGAGTGGGTGTCCCTGTCAATCACTGGCCGGTAGCATGAGCGCACCACTACCCCGGGGAGAGTCAGAATGAGCGACGCCGCCAGCCCGCAACCACTGGGGCGCCTGGCACGGCCGCGGCTGTACGAGCAACTCGTCGAACAGCTCCTGGGCTACATCGAATCGGCCAGACTCCAGCCCGGGGACCTGCTGCCGGCGGAACGGGACCTGGCCGAGCGGCTCGGCGTCTCCCGCGCCACCCTCGCGCAGGCGCTCGTGGCGCTCGAGGTGCTCGGCGTGATCGACGTCCAGCACGGCACCGGGGCGGTCCTGCGGCATCGTGCGAGCGTGGCCAGCGTCATCAAGGGCCTCCGGGAGCACCGGAGCAGGCTCCCCGACATCGTCGAGGCGCGCAGCACCCTCGAGGTGAAGCTCGCGGCCCTCGCCGCGGAACGGCGCACGGAGACGGACCTCGCCGCGATCGACGCCGCCCTGGCGGCCATGCAGGCGGAGATCGACGACGGCGACCGCGGCGCGCACGGGGACGAGCTCTTCCACCAGGCCGTCACGGCCGCGGCGCACTCCCCGGTCATGGCGCAACTCATGGCGTTCATCGGGGAGATGGTCCTCGAGACCCGCCTCGAGTCCCTCGCACAGCCGGGCCGGCCCGAGCAGTCGCTCGCCTCACACCGGGGTATCGCCGATGCCATCCGGGCGCGGGACGCGGCCGCCGCGGCGGCGGCGATGCAGCGGCACATCGAGCTCGTCTCGGATGTCGCGCTGCTGAAATAGCGGAGACCTCGGGCTGCAAGCGGCCGCGGTCCGCACCGATGCCTCCAGCCGACATCCTGCCCCGGCGGATCGGTGGGCCGCTCGGGCCGGCGGACGCCGCTCGCTCGGGGCGATCGATGCCGACCCGCTCGCGACGGCGGCCGGCCCCCGGAAGGGGACCGGCCGCCGTCGTCCGTGCGGAGGGACGATCAGGCCTCGGAGACCTGCGCCGCGAGATTCGCGAGCGTACCCTCGAGGGCGCCCTGCGACACCGCGGGGAAGCCGATGGTCTTCAGCAGCTCCTTGTCGGTGACCGCGGACCAGTCGTAGGTGACCGAGACGTCCGTCGACCCGGGGCCGGTCGCCTCGAAGCGCCAGACCCACTCCCATCCCGGGGGCTCCTCACCAGCCGGCGCCGTCTTCCAGGCGAGGAGCTTGTTCTCGTCGTAGCCGATCACGTGGTTGTCCGTCTGGTAGTCGCCCCCCATCTTGTCCCACGTCTGGTTCATGGTGAACACCTGCCCGGAGCCGGTGATGCGGTCGGACTTGCTGTCCGACTGCACCATGCCGGACCCGTCGAGGGCCGCGTGATGCGCGGGGTCGGACAGGAAATGGAAGATGGTGCCGGCGGGTGCGTCGATGGTCCGGGTTGCGGAAATGCTCGTGTCGGTCATTCAGTGTGCTCCTTCTCGTTGTGGGCGACGGGTTTTACTTCGCGTCGTCCGGCGAAGATTCGTCGAGCGTCCAGCCGGTGATGGACTCCAGGTCCTTCCCGGCGTCGCGCGTGTACTGCCAGGCACGCTGCCGCTGGTCCTGCAGGTCCTGGCGGAACCGCGCTTCGGTCGCTCCGAGGGTCGGCACGCGGTCGATCACGTCCATGGCCAGCTGGAACCGGTCGATCTGGTTCAGCATCGCCATGTCGAACGGCGTCGTCGTCGTGCCTTCCTCCTTATAGCCCCGAACGTGCAGGTTCGGGTGGTTGTTCCGCCGGTACGTGAGCCGGTGGATGAGCCAGGGATAGCCGTGGTAGGCGAAGATGACCGGTTTCGACGTGGTGAACAGGGTGTCGAACTCGCGTGCGGACAGGCCGTGCGGATGCTCGGTGGAGTCCTGCAGGCGCATGAGGTCGACGACGTTGACCACGCGGATCTTCAGCCCGGGTATCCCTGCCGTCAGCAGGCCTGCCGCGGCGATCACCTCGAGGGTCGGGACGTCCCCGGCACAGCCGAACACGACGTCGGGCTCCACCCCGGACTCCTCCGAGCCCGCGAAGTCCAGCACGCCGATGCCCCGCGTCACGTGCAGGCGCGCCTCCTCCGGCCCGAACCAGGTCGGCGTGGGCTGTTTTCCCGTCACGATCACGTTGATGGTGTCCCGGGCCTGCAGGCAGTGATCCGTGACCGCGAGCATGGTGTTCGCGTCCGGTGGCAGGTAGACGCGGATGACATCCGCTTTCTTGTTCACCACGTGGTCGATGAAACCCGGATCCTGGTGGGAGAACCCGTTGTGGTCCTGTTGCCAGACATGGCTCGAGAGCATGTAGGTGAAGGACGCGATGGGCTGCCGCCAGGGGAGCTTCCTGTGGATCTCCAGCCATTTCGCGTACTGGTTGAACATCGAGTCGACGATGTGCACGAAGGCCTCGTAGCAGCTGAAGACGCCGTGCCGCCCGGTGAGGAGGTATCCCTCCAGCCAGCCCTGGCAGAGGTGCTCGCTGAGGACCTCCATGACACGACCGGAGCGGGCCAGATGCTCGTCGACGTCCTCGATCCGCGGCTGCCACACCTTGTCCGTCACCTCGTAGACCGCCGACAACCGGTTCGACGCCGTCTCGTCCGGCCCGAACAGGCGGAAGTTGTGCGGATTGCGCTCGATGATGTCGCGGAGGTAACCCCCCGCCGTGATCATGGGGCTCACCTTCTCGGAACCGGGGTGCGCGACCTCCACGGCGTGCTCCGCGTAGGCCGGCAGCACGAGGTCGCGGAGCAGGCGTCCGCCGTTCGCGTAGGGTGTCGCGCTCATCCGCAGGTCACCGTCCGGAGCCAGGCGGGCGATCTCGGGCCGGAGCCCGCCCTCGTCCGTGAACAGGGATCCCGGGTCGTAGGACCGCAGCCATTCCTCGAGCTGGTGCAGATGCTCCTCGTTGTCGTGGATCTCCGACAGGGGCACCTGGTGCGCCCGCCACGTCCCCTCGACGGGCTTGCCGTCCACCTCCGCCGGGCCGGTCCAGCCCTTCGGCGAGCGCAGCACGATCATGGGCCAGCGCGCCGCCCCGGCGCCGCTTCCCGCGGGCGAGGTCCGTGCCCGCTCCTGGATGTCGTGGATCTCGTCGATGCACGTGTCGAGGACCGCCGCGAAGTCGCGGTGGGCCGCCTCGGTGGCCCGCGGATCAGAGACCGTGACGAAGTGCGGGTCGTACCCGTAGCCGTACATCAGCTGCCGCAGCTGCTCCTCGGGCATGCGGGCCAGGACCGTGGGGTTGGCGATCTTATACCCGTTGAGGTGCAGGATCGGCAGGACGGCCCCGTCGACGGCCGGGTCCACGAAGCTGGTCGAGTGCCAGCTCGTCGCGAGGGGTCCCGTCTCGGCCTCGCCGTCGCCCACCACCGCCGCCGCGATCAGCGAGGGGTTGTCGAACACGGCCCCGTAGGCGTGTGCCAGGCTGTACCCGAGTTCGCCGCCCTCGTGGATGGAGCCGGGGGTCTCGGGCGCCGCGTGCGAGGGGATGCCGCCGGGATAGCTGAACTGCTTGAAGAGCGCGTTCAGGCCCGCGCCGTCGCTGCCGATGGTGCTGTAGATCTCGGAGTAGGTCCCCTCGAGCCACGCGTTCGCGACATTGGCGGGTCCGCCGTGGCCCGGGCCGGTGACGAACAGCATCTCCTGCCGCCGCTCCGAGATGACCCGGTTGAGGTGCGCGTAGACGAAGTTCAGTCCGGGGGTGGTGCCCCAGTGGCCCAGCAGCCGCGCCTTAACGTCCTCACCCACGAGCGGGCGCGTGAGCAGGGCGTTGTCCCGGAGGTAGATCTGACCCACCGAGACGTAGTTGGCGGCCCGCCACCAGGCGTCCAGTCCGCCGATATCAAGATGTGCCATGTATGCCTCCCTGGTTGTCCATGTCCTGGCCGTTCATGTCCCGGTCCCTCACAGTTCGACGACGACGTCGGACGGCGTCTTGTCCGGTCGCCAGCCACGCCACACGGGGTGCCGCAGGCGCCCCGTGCCCGTGTGCTCGCTGTACTGCACCTCGCCGACCAGCGACGGCCGGACCCAGTGGGCGTCGGACGCGTCCGCACCGGGGACGTCGCCCAGCGGTGCGGTCTTCCGCGCGAGCTTCTTCAGGCGTGCACCGACCTCCGCGAGGTCCCGCTCGGTCAGGCCGGAACCGACCCGGCCGACATAGCGCAGGTCCACGCCGTCGGGCACGGCGACGAGGAGCGAGCCGACCTTCGACGCGCGATTGCCCTTGCCCGGCCGCCAGCCCACCACGACGACCTCCTGCGTGTGCAGGTGCTTGATCTTGACCCACGACGACGATCGTGCCCCGGGCTGGTAGTCGCTCGTGAGGCGCTTGGCCATGATGCCCTCGAGGCCGAGCCGGCGGCTCGCCCCGACCGCCTCCTCGAGGGTGGCGTCGATCGCGGGCGGCACCTGCACGTGGCCGTCGTCCGCCGCGTCGACGGCCTTCTCGAGCAGTTCGCGCCGCTGGCAGTACTGCAGTCCGGTGAGGTCGTTGCCGTCGAGCCGGAGCAGGTCGAAGAGCATGAACCGCACGGGGGTCCGGGTGCGCACCGCGTCGATCTCGGCCCGGCGCGTGAGTTTCATGCGCGTCTGCAGCAGCCCGAAATCGGGCCTGCCCCTGGCGTCCAGCGCGACGATCTCGCCGTCGAGCACCGCATCCCCGGCGCTCAGGAGCTCCGGGAGGTCAGCGAGTTCCGGGTAGGTGGCCGTCGTGTCGATGCCGTTGCGGCTCGTGAGCGTGACGGTCCCGCCGCTGATCGTGGCGATGCACCGGACGCCGTCCCACTTCATCTCGTACGCCCACTGGTCCGGCTCGGGGATCGAGTGCTCCGAGCCGAGGGTGGCGAGCATCGGCCGGACCAGGGCGGCCCCGGTGGCCCCGGTGGACTCGGTGGATCCGGTGGACCCGGCAGGCTCCGCGGGACCGCCGGCATCGCCACTGCCCGCCGGTCCGCGCTCCGCGGCTGCGTGGACGTCCTCGGGCTGCTCCTTCATGAGGTGCATGAGCCAGGTGCTCTTGCCGTTCGCCCCGCCGCCGGTGTTGATCAGGGCGTACCGGCGGATGGCGGTGCCTCCGCGCGCCAGGCCGCCGTCCGGCCTGCCGTACAGGGTGCAGATGACCTCCTTGCCGTCGCGCCATTTCTCCAGGTCATAGGTGCCCGCATCCCAGATGGTGACTTCTCCGCCACCGTATTCCCCCTTCGGAATAGTCCCCTCGAAGGAGCCGTAGTCCAGCGGATGGTCCTCCGTCTGGACGGCCAGGTGGTTCCTGCTGGGCGTCAGGGGCGGTCCCTTCGGGACGGCCCAGGAGACCAGGACGCCGTCGCGCTCGAGCCGGACGTCGTAGTGCAGGCGCCGCGCATGGTGCTCCTGGATGACGAAGCTGTTCCCGCCCGCCGGCGCAACGGTGTCCGGCACGGGCTCGGGCGTCTTCGTGGCGTCCCGCATGGCGCGGTAGGTGGACAGGCGGTCGGACGGCGGCGCGGCGGCACCACCGCCGGGCGCCGGCAGCGCGGTGGTGGCCGGGGCGAGGACATCACCCAGCCGCGTGACGCGCTCCATGACCTCGCGGTAGTCCAGCTGGTCCAGGCCCGCTCCCTCGATCTCGTCCCAGGTGCGGGGTGCTGCGACCGTCGGCTCGAACCGTCCCCGCAGGGAGTAGGGGCTCACGGTGGTCTTGTTCGCGTTGTTCTGGCTCCAGTCCACGAGGACCTTGCCCGCGCGCAGCGCCTTCTTCATGTCGCTGACCGCGAGGTCCGGATGGTCGGCCTCCAGTGCACGCGCCAGTTCGTGGGCGACGGCGGACACCTGCTCGGAGGTCTGCCGTCCGTCGAGCGCACAGTAGAGGTGGATGCCCTTGGAGCCGCTCGTGACCGGGAAGGGCTCGAGCCCCATGTCCTGCAGGATGGTGCGGGCCATGAGCGCCACCTCGGCGCACTCGGCGAGTCCGGCACCGGGGCCGGGGTCGAGGTCCAGGACCAGGCGGTCGGCGTTGCCCTTCCCGCCGTCGGGCCCGAAACGCCACTGCGGGACATGGATCTCGATCGCCGCGATCTGTCCCAGCCAGGTCAGCGTCGCGAGGTCGTCTACCATCGGATAGACGTTGACGTGATCCTTGTGCTGGATGGCGTTCCGCGGCACCCAGGCGGGCGCGTTGTCGTCGATGTTCTTCTGGAAGAAGACCTGGCCGGGTTCCTCGGGAGTGCCCACACCGTGCACCCAGCGCTTGCGGGTGACCGGTCGATGGCCGGCGTGATGGATGACCTGCGGGGCGACCGCCGCGTAGTACGCGAGGACGTCCGCCTTCGTGGTGCCCGTTGCCGGGTAGAGCACCTTGTCGAGGTTGGAGAGCCGGAGGGTGCGCCCTTCCACGGTGACGGTCTGCTGCCGTGCGGAGCGTGGAGGAGCCATTCACCCAGTCTTGACCGGATGCCCGTGGTATTCCACTACCAATCAGCAGCACGGGGCAGGCAGGACCCCGCACGCCTGTCCGTCACGCGAACTGCTCGCGGTACCGCTCCACGTAGACGTCCCACAGCGCCGGGTTCTGTCCGAGGTTGCGCTTGTTCAGGAAATCGTCGAGCCCGGCGATGGTCAGGTGCCAGCCGGCGGCCATGGTCGCGGCATGGCGGGGGCTGCCCGGAGTCAGCAGGAGCACGAGCTGCGCCCCGTTGTCGCCGGTGCGGGCGAGCTCCCAGCGCAGCGTGTCCCGCTCCCACGTGTAGGCGAGGACGGAGGGCCGTTCGGCTTCCAGCACCGTCCCGCGCAGCGGCTTCTGGTCCGCGTACCGGAAGAGGATCTCCTCGTCCTTCTTCGGCTCGAACTCCATCTCGCAGGGGAACCAGTACTTCAACTTGCCCTCGTCCGTCAGGTGCTTCCACAGGACGGTCGGCGGGAACGCGAACTGGAACTCCAGCCGCAGCACCGTCCCGCCGTCGTCCGTGGTGGTCTTGCTGACGATGGGCTCTACGGTCTCGGTCACCCCACAAGTCTAGAGGGGGGCGGGCCGCACGGTCTGGTCCGGTAAGCCTGCTTGGTGTTCACTTGGACCATGAGAGCCATCTGGAAGGGTGCGGTCGCGTTCGGCCTCGTCAACGTGCCGGTGAAGGTGTACAGCGCCACCGAGGACCACGACATCTCCCTGCACCAGGTGCATGACAAGGACGGCGGGCGGATCCGCTACCAGCGGCGCTGCGAGGTCTGCGGCGAGGTGGTCGACTTCAAGCACATCGACAAGGCGTACGACGACGGCGAGCACACCGTCGTGCTGACCGACGAGGACCTCGCGTCCCTGCCGGTGGAGCGCAGCCGTGAGATCGAGGTCGTGGAGTTCGTACCGAGCGACCAGGTCGATCCGATCATGCTGGACCGCGCCTACTACCTCGAGCCCGACAGCACCTCCACCAAGGCCTACGTCCTGCTGCGCCGCACCCTCCAGGAGACGGACCGGACGGCGATCGTGCAGTTCTCGCTCCGGCAGAAGAGCCGCCTCGCGGCCCTGCGCGTGCGCGGCGACGTCCTGATGCTGCAGACCCTGCTGTGGGACGACGAGGTGCGTGAGGCGTCCTTCCCGGCCCTCGAGGAGAAGGTCCGCATCTCGGCCAAGGAGAAGGAGATGTCCGCAGCACTCGTCGACTCCTTCTCCACCGACTTCGATCCGGAGAACTTCACCGACGACTACCAGGTCCAGTTGCGCACCCTGATCGACGCGAAGATCGAGAAGGGTGACACCCTAGACACCGAGGAGACCTTCGGCAGGAGCGAGGAGGAGGACGACGGCGACAACGTCCTCGACCTCATGGAGGCCCTCCGCCGCAGCGTCGAGAAGAACCGCGAGAAGAAGGCGGACGCCAAGAAGGCGTCCGCCACGAGGAAGAAGGGCGCGTGATGGGATTCTTCACCGACAGCCTCGGACGCCAGACCATCGCCCAGAAACCGAACGCGCCGATCCTCGGCTGGGCCCTGCTGGGAGCGGCGTCGTTCATGGCGCTCGAGGAGCAGAACCGCGAGCGCCTGCGCACGGCGAGCGCCGTCTGCCTCGCGGTGTGGGCGGTCCTCGAGGTCGTGTCCGGGCAGAGTGGCTTCCGTCGCAGCGCAGGTGCCCTGACGCTGTCCTGGCTGTGGCGGAAGCCCTGAGGCCGCTCAGGGACTGCTAGCGCCCCTCGTAGACATCCGGCACGCCGTCCTGATCGGCGTCGATCCTGTCCTGCTCCTCGATCTCGCGGTACCTGGCGTTCCGTCGCCGCAGCAGGACGGCCGCCGTGAGCGCCGCGACGAGGGATCCGGCCAGGATGGCGACCTTCGCGTGGTCGTCCTCCGGCGTGCCCTGCCCGAACCCCAGTTCGCTGATGAGCAGCGAGACGGTGAAGCCGACGCCCGCGAGGAGCGCGACGCCGATGATGTCCACCCACGCCAGGTCCGGGTCGAGGCTGGCCTTCGTGGTCTTCGTGACGGCGACGGTGGCGAGCAGGATGCCCACCGGCTTGCCGATCACCAGGGCCACCATGATGCCGACGGCGATGGGATCCGTGATCGCGCTGACCAGACCCTCCATGCCCCCGATGGCCACTCCTGCACTGAAGAACGCGAAGACCGGCACGGCGAACCCCGCTGACAGGGGCCGGATGCGGTGCTCGAGGGTGTCCGCGAGACCGTCCGGTGCGACGTCGTGCGCCTGGAGCGGCCCGTCGTCGTCGTGCCCGGCCAGCGGGCGCACCTCGACGGCGTCCCCGCCGTGCGCTCCGGCCGTGCCGACCCCGGCCCCCTTCGGCAGGACGGGGATGGCGAACCCGAGGAGCACACCGGCCACGGTGGCGTGCACGCCGGACTCGTGCACGAGCGCCCACACCACGAAGCCGAGGGGCAGGAGGATGAGCCAGGGCGCCCAGGCCCTGCGCTGGAAGAACGTCGGAAAGCGCTGCGCGAGGAAGGCGTAGAGGGCCAGCGGGACGATGGCGATGAGCAACGGAGGAGCCTGGATGTCCTCCGAGTAGAAGAACGCGATGATGCTGATCGCCAGGAGGTCGTCCACGACGGCGAGCGTGAGGAGGAAGATCCGCAGCGAGCTCGGCAGGGACGAGCCGACGACGGCGAGGACCGCGACGGCGAACGCGATGTCCGTCGCGGTGGGGATGGCCCAGCCGCGCAGGGCTTCGGGGCCGGCGGTGGCGGTGATGGCCACGTAGACGAGTGCGGGGACGATGACGCCGCCCGCGGCGGCCGCGACCGGGACGATCGCGCGGTCGAACTTCCGGAGGTCGCCGGCGACGAACTCGCGCTTCAGTTCGAGCCCTGCCAGGAAGAAGAAGATCGCGAGCAGGCCGTCTGCCGCCCAGGTGCCGACGCTGAGCCGGAGGTGCCAGGGTTCGTAGCCGAAGCTGTAGTCGCGCACCGAGAAGTAGGTGTCCGCGGCAGGCGAATTGGCGAGGATCAGTGCCAGGACGGTGGCCAGGAGCAGGAGTGCCCCGCCGACCGTCTCCTTGCGCAGGATCGTCGAGATGCGCAGGTGTTCCGGGTAGCTGCTGCGGGAGAAGACGTGGCTGCCGGGCGGCGCCGGATGCTGCGGGGAAGCTGGCTGGTCGTTCACCGGGGGTCCTTCGATCGGGCACGCTCCTGGGAGCGCCGACCAGACTTCCCGGCTCACCAGAGCTACCAGCCTATCGGGTTGTTCGTCCGACCGCCCACCCGGTCACCGCCGGAGGCCGGATGCCCGGGGCCCCGATGCCGCGCCTCAGAGGAGCGCGCTGAAGAGTTCCGCCTTGCGCGTGGGCCCCGCCACGATGATCTCGTCGTCGTCGTACAGGGTGGTCTGCGCCGTCGTGTGGTCCCACGCCCCGCCCTTGCGCTTCACGGCGACGACCGTGATGCCGTACTTCGCCCGCAGTCCCGTGGTCCCGAGCTCACGGTCCCAGTACTCCCGCGGCGGACGGGTCTTGACCATCGCGAAGTTGTCCTCGAACTCCACGTAGTCGAGCATCGTGCCGCGCACCAGGTGTGCAACGCGCTTCCCCATGTCGTGCTCGGGCCGGATGACCCGCTCCACCCCGAGCTGCGAGAGGATCTGCGCGTGCGGTTCGCTGATGGCCTTCGCCCACAGGGTGGGGCGGTCGAAGCGCAGGAGGATCGACGTCGTCAGGATGCTCGCCTCGAGGTCGCTGCCGATCCCGACGACCACGCGGTCGAACTCCGGCAGGGAGAGCTGGCGCAACGCCTCCTCCTTGGTGGTGTCCGCCCGCACCACGTGCGTCAGGAGACCGTTGAAGGACTGCACCACGTCCTCGTCGACGTCGATTCCGAGGACCTCGGTGCCGGCTGCCTCGAGCTCGAGCGCCAGGGCACCCCCGAAGCGACCGAGCCCGATCACGGCGACGGATTCTGCCGCGGCGATCGCCTCGATGGGCCGGGAGGAGAAGATGCGTTGCCTAGCCAATGAGCGGCCTTTCCTTGGGGTATTCGAAGTAGAGCGGCTTGGAGCGGAGCGCGAGCGCCGACGCGAGGGTGACCGGCCCGAGGCGGCCGGCGAACATCACGAGGATCAGCACCACCTGCCCGGCCGGCGGGATGGCCGCGGTGATGCCGGTCGACAGGCCCACCGTCGCGAAGGCCGAGACGACCTCGAAGAGGACCCTGTCCAACCCGAAATCGGTGGTGAGCATGAGGAACATGGTTGCGGTGATGACCAGCCCGACGGCGAGCAGGACGATCGAGATGGCCTGGCGGTGGGTGGACCGTGGCAGGCGCTTGCCGAACACGTTGACGGCCGTCCCCCCGCTGATCTCGGTGTAGAGGATGAAGAACAGCACGCCGAAGGTGGTGATCTTCAGGCCACCGGCCGTACCCGCCGGTCCTCCGCCGATGAACATCAGCACGTCCATCGCGAGCAGCGTGACCGGGTTCAGCTGCGCGAAGTCCACGCTGTTGAAGCCCGCGGTGCGCGTCATGGTGGACTGGAAGAAGCCTGCGAGGAGACGTTCCTCGGGTCGGAGGGCGCCGAGGGTATCCGGATTCGACCACTCGACGGCGGTGATGAAGACGGTGCCGACCACCAGCAGGATCACCGTGCCGCCCAGGACGAGCTTGGTGGTGGTGTGCCACCTCCGCGGGTACCTGATGTGACGGCGCAGCTCGAAGAGCACCGGGAACCCGAGTCCGCCGATGATGACGGCAGCGCAGACGGGCAGGCAGATCCAGGGGTCCCCGGCATAGCCGACGAGGTTGTCGCTGAAGAGGGCGAACCCGGCGTTGTTGAAGGCCGAGACCGAGTGGAAGACCCCCAGCCACGCCGCCTCGGCCGGGCCGTATCCGTAGCGGAGCGCGAACCGCACGGCGAGCACCACGGCGGTGACGAACTCGACCAGCAGGGTGATGCGCAGGACGCCGAGGAGCACGTTCCGGACGTCGCCGAAGCCGACGCTCCGGGTCTCCGCAGCCGCAGACACCCGGGACCGGAGACCCATGCGGCGGGCCAGGAGGACGCCGAGGAGCGAGGCGAAGGACATGATGCCGAAACCGCCCAGCTGGATGAGGGCGAGGATGATGACGTGTCCGGCGCCGGTCCAGTACACGGGCGTGTCCACGACGATCAGGCCGGTCACGCACACCGCCGACGTCGCGGTGAACAGGGCCTCGAGGAACGTGGCACCGCCGGCGCCCCCCTTCGACGTCGGCAGCATCAGCAGCAGGGTGCCGACGAGGACGGCGCCGGCGAACCCGAGCACGATCACCTGGGCCGGATGACGGGGGGCGAGCTGCGCGGCCCGGGCAGCGGCACCCCGAAGGAAGGGGCGGGCACCCGAGGCGACCACTGCGGCGGCGTCCCTGAGGATCTCTCTGCTCGACCTCACGGGATACTCGGGCCTTCCGGGTTCATGGGACTGCCGCGGACGTTCCGCACCAGTCGCCCAGTCAACCCGACGCGGGTCCCTCCGGCCCGCCTCTTTACGCGTTCTTGATACCGCCTACTCGAGCGGGAAGTTCTCCCGGCGCAGCAGGGTGGCGAGGTGTTGGGCGTTGCGCACCACGCCCGCCGTCGTGATGGCGACGGCATCGGGCACGTGTGCGAGGTCCTTGAAGTCGTCGGCCTGCATCGCCTCGCCCACCCAGTACGTCGAACCCTGCGACGGGAGCGAGAACCCGATGTCGTTGAGGCCCTGCATCATGTCGGCGATCGTCTTGTGGGCGCCGTCCTCGTTGCCCACGACCGCGACGACGGCCACCTTCCCGGCCATGACGGGCCGGCCCTCCTCGTCCGTCTCGGCGATGTCCGCATCGAGCCGCTCAATGACGCGCTGCGCGAGGCTGGAGGGGTGCCCCACCCAGATGGGCGTGGACAGCACGAGGATGTCCGCGGCGAGGATCTTCTCCCGCAGCACCGGCCACTCGTCGCCGTCGCCCATGTCCTTCAGGACTCCCGGCGCCACGTGGTGGTCGACCACCCTGGCGCTCGAGGTCCCGATGCCGCGGGCCGCGAACTGGTCCAGGATGTGCTGGGCCATGAGGTCGGAGCTCGACGGCTCGGGAGACGGGGTGAGGCTGCAGACGAGGGCGAATGCGGTGAGGTCGCTCATGGTTCTCCTTCGAAGGATGCGGACCGGGTCCGAGCCGCTGCGTCGGCCACGGGCGGGGAGGCCGGTGTCAGGTGCGGAGGGCCGACAGCAGATCGGCGAGCTGCGTCACCTCGTGATCCGGGGGCACCATGGCGGAGGGGTAGTGCGCGGCATCGCGGTTCAGCCAGGCGGTCCGGAGGCCGGCGCGCGAGGCGCCGTCGATGTCCCAGGGGTGCGCGGCGACGAGGACGACCTCGTCCGCGCGCCGTCCCAGGGCGGCGAGGGCATGGGTGTAGGCGCCCGCGGCAGGCTTCCAGCCCGGCCCGTCCTCGACGGACAGGACCGCCGAGAAGGCGTCCCGGACACCGGCGCGCCCGAGCAGGTTCGACGCCGTCGCCGCCGCACCGTTGGTCAGGGTGGCGAGCTCGAGACCGGCCTCCTCGAGACCGCGGATGCCCTCGACGACGTCGGGGTGGACGGGCAGCTGCTGCATCGCGGTCAGGATGTGGGCCACGGCGTCGTCGACGTCCCGGTTGAGCACCTGATCCGCGAGCACCACCCGCAGGGCGCCCTCCGCGACAGCACGGAAGGCGGGGTTCTCCCCCGCCGCCGTGAGCGCGAACCCGTCACGGAGGACGGTGGCGAACCACAGCCCCGCCAGCTGCGGCGGCGCTCCGATCTCCTCGACGTGCTGGGTCATCCGGCCCATGTCGGAGAGGGTCCCGTTGACGTCGAACAGCACGAGGGGCAGGGCCATTACTGGCGGTACCCCTCCACCTGGCTGACGGGCCGGGCATCGGCGTCGGCGGGGTTCTCCCCGGCGTCGGCCTTGGCGCGCCGCTGCCGGAGGAGGTCCCAGCACTGGTCCAGGTCCTCCTCGACCTTCTTCAGCCGCGTCGCGTGGTCCTGGTGCGCTGCGCCGTCACCGGCGTCCTGGGGCTGGTCGCGGAGCTCGTGCTCCTCCTGCACGAGTGCCTGGATGCGCTGGAGGATGTCCTGGTCGTCCATGGTGAAGTCCTTTCGTGGTCGGAGCGCCGGCACGGCCGGCCTTTTGTTCAGGCTACTGACGGCCCGGAACGATGACCAGCATCCGCCGGGCCGCCGCGGCCGGGCCGGGCGGAATTTGGCGCCACGCCGCGATGCCCTAAGCTGTTGGAGAACCAATTGCCTGTGTAGCTCAGTCTGGTAGAGCATCCGCTTCACACGCGGAAGGCCCGGGGATCGAGGCCCCGCGCAGGCACGAGGACATCCAGCAGAAGGCCCGTACCGATCCGTCGGTGCGGGTCTTCCGCGTATCCACCCCCGTTCGTCCCCGGCGAACACCTCGCTGTCCCCACCCCAGTACCCCGGGCAACCATTCCGGGTGTCCTGCCGCGCCCCGGAGATTCTCCTTGCGGGCCCTCCGCAGCCGTGCAGAGGATGGAGCATGAACTTCACACCCAGCTCAGCAATCGTCACCGGCTCCGACTCGGGGATCGGCCGCGCCACCGCCGTCGCCCTCGCGACGGCGGGATGCAACGTCGGCGTCACCTGGCACTCCGACCAGGAAGGCGCCGAGGAGACCGCGCGGCTCGTCCGGGCGCAGGGCGTCACGGCCGCCGTCGCGCAGCTGGACACCACCGATGCACCTGCCTGCGGGGACGTCGTCGACCAGCTGGCGCGAGAGCTCGGCGGCCTCGACGTCTTCGTCAACAATGCCGGCGTCAACGACGGCACCCTGTTCATGGAGACCGACTGGGACACCTGGCGCGGCACCCTCGGCGCGAACCTGGACGGAGCCTTCGTCTGCATCCAGCGGGCCGCCCGGCACATGATCGACGGCGGGCGGGGCGGGCGCATCATCGCCGTCACGAGCGTGCACCAGGAGCAGCCCCGCGTCGGATCAGCCGCGTACGACGCCTCCAAGCACGGCCTCGGTGGCCTCATCCGGACCATCGCCCTCGAACTCGCCGACCGCGGCATCACCGCCAACGCCGTGCTGCCGGGCGAGATCAACACCCCCATGAACGATTCCGAGGACCAGGACCCCCGCACCATGGATCGCCCGGGTATCCCGCTCGGCCGGCCCGGAGCGCCCGAGGAGATCGCCGACGTCGTCGCCTTCCTCGCATCGGGCGCCTCCAGCTACGTCAACGGCGCCTCGTTCGTCGTGGACGGCGGGATGCTCCTCATGGGACCGCAGGCCGGTTCACACCTCACCAGCGGGGAGTGGCGCACGCTCTGACCACGCAGGGGCAGGTGGAGGAAGAACTTTCAGGGTGCGTTCATGCCGCGTTCAGCGGCCCTGGCTACCGTGGGGATCCCGCCACCCGAAAGGCCACGCCATGGACACTTCGCCCATCCCCGCCACCGAGCCCGAGGCCCAGGACTGGTCCGGCTTCAGGCGAGGTGAACGCATCACCCTGCACCACCCGGCGGGCACCCAGCTCCGCGGCGTCCTGGACATGCGGACCGACGACGCCTCCATCGTCTGGATCCACCTCAATGACGGCGCCGGAAGACGACTCGTTCACCGGGCCGACGGCTACCGGCTGCACCGGGGCTGACGCCCCGGGAGGGCCGCGGTCGACCTCCCCGTCCACCTGCCGTCCACCTTGGGGCAACCTTCCCGCCACCTGTAACGTAGCTCCGGTGAGAAGCCGCGCCATG
This sequence comes from Arthrobacter sp. CP30, assembly GCF_053470025.1. Lineage (NCBI taxonomy): Bacteria > Bacillati > Actinomycetota > Actinomycetes > Micrococcales > Micrococcaceae > Arthrobacter > Arthrobacter sp. CP30. The sequence goes on along the minus strand of NZ_JBQEMM010000002.1, from coordinate 62,704 downwards.
TCCCTGCCCATCGTCGCCGTCGCCGTCGTCGTCGGATCGGCCGCCTGCGGTTCCGACTACCCGCTGGGTGCGGAGCAGGAAGCAGCGGCGCAGCGTGGGGATGCGAGCCTGCAGGGCGCCGTGACCGCCTCCGGGTCCTCCGCGCAGGGACCGGCGATGGACGCCTGGCGCTCGGGCTTCGCCACGCTCTACCCGAAGGCACAGGTGCAGTACTCCCCGGACGGCTCGGGTGCGGGCCGCGGTGCACTGCTCGCGGGGGCCGTCGGCTTCGCCGGCTCCGACGCCTACCTGAGCGACGAGGAGCTCGCGGACTCCGTGGAGGCGTGCGGTCCGGAAGGAGCCTTCAACATCCCCGCCTACGTCTCCCCGATCAGCATCGGCTTCAACCTGCCCGGCATCACCCAGCTGGACCTCGACGCCGACACAGTGGCACGGATCTTCCGGGGGGAGATCACCACCTGGGACGATCCGGCGATCGCCGCGCAGAACGACGTCGCCCTCCCGTCCCTGCCGATCTCCGCCGTCAGCAGGTCCGACGACTCCGGGACCACCGAGAACTTCACGGACTACCTGCACGCCGTGGTGCCCGGGATCTGGACCGACGAGCCGGACGGCGCCTGGCCCTCGGGACTCGACAACGAGAACGCCAAGGGCAACGCCGGCGTGGTCAGCACCGTCGCCGGGACCGTCGGTGCAGTGACCTACGCCGACGACTCCTCCGTCGGTGCTCCGCTCGGCCGAGTGGCGCTGAAGGTCGGCGACGACTACGTCCCCGTGAGTGCGGAAGGCGCGGCCGCCGCCGTCGACCTCGCCGCACGCGTCCCGGGCCGGGCCGACCACGATGTCGCCCTCGACCTCGACCGCACCACCACCGCCGCGGGTGTCTACCCGCTCGTCCTGGTCTCGTACCACGTGTACTGCAGCCGCTACGAGAACCAGGCCACCGCCGATGTCGTGCGCGCCTTCGGGACGTACGCCGTCAGTCCGGAGGGCCAGGCCGAGGCCGCCGAGGCCGCGAAGAGCTCCCCGCTCTCGGCCGAGCTGTCGCGGCAGGCCACCGAGGCCATCGCCACGATCGAGGTCGGGGAGATCCCCTAGCCGCACGAAAGGGCGGACCCCCGGGGGATCCGCCCTTTCGCCGTGCAGCACCGCAGTTCCTGCGGCCGTCCTCCCGGATCAGCCGACGCGCGGGCCGCCCGAATCCGGGTCGTTCGTGGACGTGTCCGGCAGCGTGCTGTTCGCCGGGATCGCGTCCGTGGTCCCGCCGGTGGGCGGAGCCTCGACGTCCCCGCGCCATGCGCCGGTCTCGCCGCCGCTCTTCTCGATGAACTCCTTGAAGCGCTTGAGATCACCCTTCACCTGCGCGGTGTCGGCGTTGACCACCGCACCGATCTTCTCGGTGAAGGTCTCCGGGTGCCAGTCGATCTGCACCATGAGGCGTGTGGTGTTCTCGTCGAGGCGGTGGAAGGTCACCACACCCGCATGGGACTCGCCGTCGGTGCTCTTCCACGCCACGCGCTCGTCCGGGTGCTGCTCGGTGATCTCCGCGTCGAACTCGCGCTTGACGCCGCCGATGCTCGTCACCCAGTGGGTGTGGGTGTCCGAGGTCTGCGTGATGGAATCGACGCCCCCCATGAACTGCGGGAAGCTCTCGAACTGCGTCCACTGGTTGTAGGCCGTGCTGACCGGTACTGCTACGTCGATAGATTCCTGCACTGAAGCCAAAGCGTTCCTCCTTCGTAGACTCCGGGGGCCGTGCATAACCCGTTTTCGGGTACAGCGCACGGCCGAACCGTAAGTTCCCTTAGCGTAGGCAGATCGGTTGGATTTGGCCAACGCGCGGGGCTAGTGTGAAAGGAGTCCACCCGGCAGGAATCGGCACGTCCGATGCGCCTGCGGGAGGCGGATATTTCTCTAGCACTGGAGGATTCATGAAGGCTTCACCCACCCTCACAGACAACATGCAGGCTGTCCTGGTCGACCTCATCGAGCTCCACCTGCAGGGCAAGCAGGCCCACTGGAACGTGGTCGGCAAGAACTTCCGCGACCTCCACCTGCAGCTGGACGAGATCATCGACGACGCCCGCGCCTTCGCCGACGAAATGGCGGAGCGCATGCGTGCGCTGCACGCCGTTCCCGACGGACGCAGCGTCGCCGTCGCCGAGGGTACCAAGATCGATCCCTTCCCGGCCGGCCTCGTCTCCACGAAGGACACCGTGGGTCTCGTGGTGCGCATGCTGAACGCCTCCGTGAAGACGATGCGCGATGTGCACGACCAGATCGACGAGGAGGATCCCACCACCGCGGACCTGCTGCACGGCTTCATCGCCAAGCTCGAGCAGTATGCGTGGATGGTCGACGCCGAGAACATGGAACCCACCGCCGAGGTCGTCACGCCGGTCGGTACGGATCACGCCACGGTCTGACCCGCAGGACCCGGTCCCGTCAGGAGGGGAGGCACCCATCGGTGCCTCCCCTCCCCTGTCGGGGCGCGGGGGCCTGCCTCTTGTACTATGTAGGCTGACTAATGGTCTAGCAGAAGGCCGATCACACATGCCCTGGGGCTGTGTCTCGGTTCCGGAGGTCGTCCGGACGCCCTCGACGGGTGCGATGCACATGCCGCCCGGTGGCTGGACGAAACGGGATCAGAATCCATGGCCGACCAGGTCGCCGGGCAGAACCTCACCGATCACCTCCAGGACCTCCTCCTCGTCAGCGACGACGTCGAGGAGTTCCTGAGCGAGTTCACGCGGTTCGCGGCATCCCGACTGTTCGAAGGAGCCGCCGAGACCCCGTGCGGCATCACGCTGCTCCGCAACAAGCATGCCGGCACCGTCGCGAGCAGCAACGCGCAGGCCCGGGAACTCGACGAACTCCAGGCCTCGTTCAGTGAAGGGCCCTGCCTCACGGCCTGCGACGAGCAGCGGACCGTCCTGGTCGCCGATACAAGCACCGACGAACGGTGGAGCGACTATCTCGCGCAGGCCGCAGGGCGGGGCGTCGGTTCGATCCTGGCCGTGCCCTTCACCCTCCGATCCGGTGCTCGTGCCGCGCTGAACGTGTACGCGGCGGACCGGGGCGGCTTCGCAGCCGAGGACGTCGCGACGGCCGAGGCCTTCGTCGCCCAGACCTCGAAGGCGCTGACACTTGCGGTGCGGCTCGCGCAGCACGCCGATTCCGTGTCCGACCTGAAGTCCGCGATGAAGTCCCGCACGGCGATCGACATCGCGATCGGCATCATCATGGCCCAGAACCGGTGCAGCCAGGCGGAGGCCTTCGCCATCCTGACGGCGGTGTCCAGCAGCCGCAACCAGAAGGTCCGGGACATCGCCGCCTCGGTGGTCGCCTCGATCGGGCAGGTGGAACCGAAGACCCACTTCGACCCGTGAGGGTCCGCCGTCCGAGGCCCGTCCGGCGTCCTTTTGTCCGGACCTCGTGCCCGCATCGGTCTCGATCGAAATCGACCCCGATCGAGGCCCTACTCGATGGCGCTGCGCACTTCGGCCAGGAGCGACGCCATTCCTGTCTCAGCCGCGGTCGGATGACCGCTGCTGATCGCCTCGGCCACCTGCTCGTGGGTCCGGAGGGCATGTTCCTTGGGATGGTGCGGCATGAGTCCCTGATGCGTCCGGCCGGAGAGCACCTCCGCGATCACCCCCTGGAGGGCGAGGAACATCTCGTTGCCACTGGATTCCAGGATGAGCGTGTGGAACTCGATGTCCACGGCCAGGAACTCCTCGAGGTCGCCGTTCTCGCCGAGGCGGCGCAGGTCGCGTCCGAGGTCCAGGAGTCGCAGCCGCTGGTCGGACGAGGCATGCTCTGCCGCGAGCGCTGCCGCCACGGGTTCGACGGCGCGGCGAAGATGCGTCAGCGAGCGGAACTGGCCGGCGCGGCCCGGTCCGTTCAGGCGCCACCGGATCACCCTGGCGTCGTAGACGTTCCAGCTCGCCGGAGCCTGGACCACGAGTCCGAGCCGTCGCTTCGGCACGATCAGGTGCATCGATTCCAGGACCCGCATGCAGTCGCGCACGACGGTGCGGGAGACGCCGAACCGCTGCTGGAGACCCTCGATGGTCAGTCGGGCGCCCTCGGCCAGCACGCCGTCGGTGATGTCCTGTCCGAGCGCGTCGATGATGTGGGTGGTGAGGACGGTCGCCGCACCCGCGTTCCTCCCGGCCGGAACCGGCTGCGCCGTCATGGTCCTCCTCGATGTGCTCCGGCGGCTCCGCCGGTCGTCCCACTCTAGAGCGCACGACCGAACAAAAGTAGTACCTTTACTCGCCCAAAGGTGTTACCTTTGCTGTGCACCACGCGGAGCCGTGACCTGCCGCACACGGCTCGCCAGGGTTCGCCGCGGCGGAGCCGCACAGCAGGTCACCGCACCGCACCGCACCGCACCGCATCGACGAGGGAGTCAGTATGGACGCGCACCCAAACCACGTGGTCGTGATGGGGATCTCCGGATCCGGCAAGACGACCATCGCCACCCGGATGGCCGAACAGCTCGGCTGGGTCTTCGCCGAGGCGGATGATTTCCACCCACCAGCGAACATCACGAAGATGACGTCGGGCACCGCGCTCACCGACGAGGACCGCTGGCCGTGGCTCGAGTCGATGCGGGCATGGCTGACGGAGCAGGCACACGCGGGGCTGAGCACCGTCGTGACCTGTTCGGCCCTCCGACGGTCCTACCGTGACGTCCTCACCGGGGCGGACGGCGACGTCCGCTTCGTGCACCTCCTCGGCGACACCGACCTGATCCTGGATCGGATGAAGACGCGGAGCGGCCATTTCATGCCCGAGTCGCTCCTGCCCTCGCAGATCAGCACCCTCGAGCCCTTGGAGCCCGACGAGCAGGGCGTGCGCATCGAGAACACCGGCACGCCCGCCGAGGTCGTCGCCGAGGTCATCACCCGGCTCGACCTGCACAGCACCTAGTCCCCCACCCACCCCGTTCAACGGAGAACCACCATGCCCATCGAAGGCTGGACCCAGAGCCTCACCGCCGGTCCACTCCTCCTGATCGCCGCAGCCGCGATCGTCGTCCTGCTGTTCCTGATCATCAAGCTCCGGATCCACGCGTTCGTCTCGCTGATCATCATCAGCCTCGTGACGGCCTTCGCGACCGGGATCCCCACCTCGCAGATCGTCACCGTCCTCGTGGGGAGCTTCGGCTCGACCCTGGGCGCCGTCGCGCTCCTCGTGGGACTCGGCGCCATGCTCGGCCGCCTCGTCGAGACCAGTGGCGGGGCGAAGGTCCTCGCGGACTACCTGATCCGCGTCTTCGGCGAGAATCGTGCGCCCTTCGCGCTCGGCGTCGCCTCCCTGATCTTCGGCTTCCCCATCTTCTTCGACGCCGGGCTCGTGGTCATGCTGCCCATCGTCTTCTCCGTCGCACGCCGGCTCGGCGGGGGTGTCCTGCGGTACGGCCTGCCCGCAGCGGGTGCCTTCTCCGTGATGCACATCTTCGTGCCGCCGCACCCGGGACCGGTCGCGGCGTCCGAGTTCTTCGGAGCGAACGTGGGCATCGTGATCATGGTGGGCCTCGTCGCGGCCATCCCGACCTGGTACGTCACCTCCTACCTCTACGGGATCTGGGCCGGGAAGAAGTACGTGCTCCCCGTGCCCGAGCTCCTCGGCACCGCGGACGAGCACGCCGAGGCGAACCCCCCGAAGTTCGGCACCGTCGTGGGGATCCTCCTGCTCCCACTCGTCCTGATCTTCCTCAACACGGGACTCAATACGGCGGCCCGCTCCGGCGCCTTCGACGAGAGCCTCACCGACCAGGCCTGGTTCCAGGTCCTCCGTACCATCGGGGAGACCCCCGTGGCCCTGCTCATCTCGCTGCTGGTCGCCTCCTACGTCCTCGGGCGCAGGCGCGGGATCGACAAGACGGTGCTCGAGAGCACGCTCGAGGCCGCACTCGGTCCCGTCTGCTCCGTCATCCTCATCACCGGGGCCGGCGGCATGTTCGGTGGAGTACTCCGGACGAGCGGTATCGGTGACGCCCTCGCCGACGTCCTCGGGGACCTCGGCATCCCGTTGATCGTCGCCGGGTTCCTCATCGCCGCCATCCTCCGCATCGCCCAGGGCTCCGCGACCGTGGCCCTGACCACGGCGGCAGGACTGATCTCGCCCGCGATCCTCGCCGGCGACTACAACGCGCTGCAACTCGCAGCCCTCGTGGTCGCCGTGGCCGGCGGGTCGGTCGTGGCGAGCCACGTCAACGACTCCGGTTTCTGGCTCGTGGGCCGATTCCTCAACATGGACGTCAAGACCACCCTGAAGACCTGGACGGTGATGGAGACGACCATCGGCGTCATGGGCTTCGCCATCGCTGCAGCGGTCTTCTCCCTCGCCTCCCTCGGCTGACGCGCGAACGACGTCGACAGGGGCCCGTCCGCGACCTGCGGGCGGGCCCCTGTCACGTCGTCGTGCCGTCCGCGTAGCAGGTGATACCGCGGATCGGGGGACGGATCGACGCCTTGTGCGCGTGGACGGACGGCTGCCACCGTCGATGACGGGTCATCAGGACCCGTACGGTCTGGGCGGGAGCGATCCCGACGGCGGACCGGTGGCCGATGCGTGACGAGCGGACGAGGAGTGGATGACCCATGGATGCACCGGGGGCAGGAGCCGCGATGCAGCGGTTCGAGGAAAGGGTGGTCATCGTGACCGGGGCCGGATCCGGCATCGGCGAGGCGACGGCACGGCGGTTCGTCGCCGAGGGCGCCCGGGTGGTGCTCACCGATTCGGTCGCCGAGAAGATCGACGCCGTCGTGGCCTCGCTGCCCGAGGGCCGGGCGGTGTCACTTCCCGCGGACTCCTCGGACTACGACCAGGTCGCGGCCATGGTGCAGGCCACCGTGGATCGCTTCGGACAGCTCGACGTCCTCGTCAACAACGCAGGGACCATCACGCAGGGCACGGTGCAGGACACGAGCGTCGAGGACTGGCACCGCGTGCTCGGTACCGACCTCTCCGGCGTGTTCTACGGGACGAAGGCGGCTTTGGCCCACCTGCTCGACAGCAGGGGCTGCATCGTGAACGTCTCCTCCGTGTCCGGACTCGCCGCCGACTGGCGCATGAGCGCCTACAACGCCGCCAAGGGAGGCGTCAGCAATTTCACGCGCGCCGTGGCCCTCGACCATGGGCGCGACGGCGTCCGCGTCAATGCCGTGGCCCCCGGTTTCGTCTGGACGGAGCTCACCAGCGAGGACGGCGAGCCGCACGAGCTCGACGACGAATTCGCCCGACGCATCGCCCTCGGGCGCGGAGGGCTCCCTGACGAGGTGGCAGCAGCCATCACCTTCCTCGCGAGTGACGACGCCCGGTTCATCACCGGCGTCGTCCTCCCGGTGGACGGCGGCACCATGGCCAGCAACGGACAGCCCGCGCAGGCCTGACCGGGAGCGGGGCGGACCCGCCTGCTAGCGGCGCTTCCCCCGGGAGCCCGATGGCCGGGACTGCTTGTTCTGCGGTGTCCTGCCGCCCTTCTGCACGGACCCGCCCTTCCGCGCCGTTCCCCCTCCGGTGGTCTTCGAGGCGGTGCCGGCGTTCTTCGCCGACTTCTCAGCGGCCTTCTTGGACGCCGACTTCTTCGGCGCCTCCCGCTGGGATGGCTGGCGGGAACTGCGGGCCGTCCTGCCGCGGACGATCCCGATGAACTCCTCGACGTCGTCGGACTCGTCCTCCACACGCCACGCGATCCCGATCGTGGTGGTCGCGACGCCCTCCACCGGGCGGTGCACGGCGTCCTTCCGCGCGTGGAGGCGGGCGAGGGACATCGGGAGGATCACGACGCCGGCGCCCGAGGCCGCGACCTCCACCGCCGTCCTCGGACCGCCGCACTCCGCGACGTCGAGCAGGGTCTCCCCGTCGAGCTCCCCGGCGGGGATGTCCTCGTAGAGGGACAGCTCGTTCTCCCGGGACATCACGGCAACGGGCTGTTCCTCGTACAGGGGGATCAGGTGGATCCCCTCCCTGTCCACGGGCAGGCGGACGAACACGACGTCGTCGGCCCCCTCCCGGAGTGCCACCAGGGCGTCGTCGTCGTGCTGGTGCAGGTCTAGGGGGACGGCCGGGTGCCGCTCACGCCAGCGGGCCACCCACTTGCCCGGCGTGACGCCCGGCACGAAGCCCACGGAGAGGTTTCGGGGCTGATCGGTGGACACCTGATCACAGTAGCGCGTGGCGGGAGCGGCCGATCATGGCTGCCTGCCGCACGACCGTTAAGCTGGATCCATGACTCCCGCGAAGACGCCCCAGACCCTGAAGCCCGCCACCGCGGCCAAGAAACTGGGAATCTACCTGCCCGCCGCGCCCCAGGACTTCCAGGAGACCGAGCTGACGCGCGCGGAGTTCAACGAGCTCCAGCAGACACCCCCTGAATGGCTGGCCGAACTGCGCCGCACCGGGCCGCATCCGCGCCCCGTCGTCGCCCAGAAGCTCGGCATCTCGATCGGGGGACTCGCCCGGGGCGGCATCACCGACCCCCTGACGAGCGAGGAGATCACCGCCCTGCTGCAGGAGCCGCCGGCCTGGCTGGTCTCGGAGCGGTCCACGCAGGCGGCGGTGCGTGCGGAGGCGGCACGGGTCAAGGAGCGCGACGCCGCGCGCACGGCCTCCGACGCCTGACCCTCCTGCGGGGACCACCGCGGCCCTGCCTGACCCTGGCGTGTCCCAGGAGTGAGGATCGAACGCCGCCCGGCTGCCCAGCCTGCATGGCTGCCAGCCATCGGGTGCAGGTCGGCTGAAGCCCATTGACTCCTGCTCGCCCGCTCATCTGCGTGCCCTCGTACCTGCCCGGTCGCCTGTCCGCCTGGCCTCGTGCCGCTTGCCTGCCTGCCCTTCGTGCCTGCCCGCGTGCCGCTTGCCTGTCTACGTGCCCGGGCGCCTGTCCGCCTGACCTCGTACCGCTTGCCTGTCTGCGTGCCCGACCGCTTGCCCTCTGCCTCCGGAAGCGGAAGCCCCATGAGCGCGTCCTGCTCGTCCTGCTGTCCTGCGGCTCCGGACGGTCGCCATGGCCTTCCCGGGTGCCGCCGACGCAGGATCGTCAGAGGCCCTTCCTACCATCGAGTTCTCCGCCGAACCGCTGCGGACCTCCCTGCCGAGGAGGCCCGACCCGTTCCCGAGGAGAGTCGCGCCTACCATAGGAGAGGCACATTCCCATGGAGGCGCGCCGATTGACTTAATCGAACACGTATTCGAATATTAACGGGTGACGCCTCCACCTGCCGGCCATGCCCTCGAATGGGATGAGCCCTCACCCGACCTCGGGGGACCGTCACGTCCGGAACCCACCGGCCGTCAGGGTGGGTCCGCGGCCGAGATCGCCCTCGGGCTCCAGTCCCGCATCAACAGCATGCAGGCCGTCACGCTCGATTCCCGGCGGCTGCCCACGGTTCCTGCCCTCGCCCGGATCCTGCCGGGCGGAGGTCTCCAGTCCGGCGGCTCCTACGCCGTCCGCAACTCCACCTCCCTCGCCATGGCCCTGCTCGCCGGCCCGTCCGCGACGGGCGCCTGGTGCAGCGTCATCGGCCTGCCTGACTTCAGCGTCGAGGCGGCCCAGGGCTTCGGCATCAACCTCGAACGCCTCATCCTGGTGCCGGACCCGGGATCACAGTGGCTCACCGTCACGGCTGCCCTCGTCGACGTCGTCTCGATCGTCCTGACCAGGGCGCCGGAACACCTCGCCCCCACCGAATGGGCCAGGCTGAAGGCACGGCTCCGCCAGCGAGGCGCAGCACTGATCACCCTGGGGTCCTGGAAGCAGAGCGATTCGACACTCGGCGTGGCGGAGAGTGCCTGGGAGGGCCTGGGCTCGGGGACGGGACACCTGAGGTCGCGGCGCATGAAGATCACCGCGACACAGCCCTCGGGCCGGCTGCGCCACGCCTATGTGGGGCTGGCCGACCTGCAGGGCACTCCGACGGGCGGATCCGCGCCCTCGGCCGCGTACACACCGGGAGCACCGGGAGCACCGGGAGCACCGGACTCCGGCACCCACACCCTCTTCGAACCCCAGCTGGTGAGGTCCTCGTGACATCGGCCCTCCCAGCCCTGCCCGCCGGTTCGGCCCACGCCACCCGGACCCTGATGTTCTGGTGCCCCGACTGGCCCATCACCGCGGCCCTGCGTGAACACGCCCTGCCCGCCGAGACGCCCCTCGCCCTCGTGGACCGTGGTGAGGTGTTCGCATGTTCCCCTGCCGCGCGGCAGGACGGCGTGAAACGGGGACTGCGCATCAGGGAGGCCCAGGCCCGCAGCACGAACCTCGTCCCCCTGCCCTACGACCCCTCGCTCGATGAACGCACCTTCGAACCCGTGACCACGGCGGTGGAAACGATCATGCCCGGCGTCCAGGTCGTCCGCCCGGGACTCTGCGCCGTCAGGGCCAAGGGCCCGTCGCGGTACTACGGTAGCGAGTCCGAGGCTGCACGCGTGGTCTTCCGGACCCTCGCCGCCATGGGACTCACCGACGTGCGGATCGGGATCGCCGATGGGCCGTTCGCTGCCGAACAGGCGGCCAAGGCCACCGATCAGCTGGACGACGACGTCGAGCAGCTCGTCGTCATTCCAGCGGGCCGCTCGGCCTGGTTCCTCGGCAGCTACCCGCTGGAGATCCTCGAACAGCCCAAGCTCACCGTGCTGCTCAAACGCCTCGGCATCCGTTCGCTCGGTGACTTCGCGGCCCTCAGGGCCTCCGACGTCCGCAACCGCTTCGGCATCGAGGGAGCCCTCGCGCACCGCCAGGCCAGTGGGCTCGACCACCGCAGTGTCGTGGCCCGCACACCACCTCCCCACCTGGACACCGTTGCTGATTTCGAGCCTCCCCTCGCCCGGATCGACCAGCTCGCCTTCGCCTTCCGGTCACGGGCGGGCGAGTTCGTCGACACCCTCCGCGAGGCCGGGCTCGTCTGCACCGCGCTGCACGTCTCGCTGCACACCGAATCCGGTGAGGCTTCCGAGCGCCGCTGGCAGCACCCGCGCTGGTTCGATGCCGACGACGTCGTGGACCGCGTGCGCTGGCAGCTCCAGGGGACCAATGCCTCCGACCACGGCCTCACCTCCGGCATCACCCGCGTGCAGGTCGTCCCCGAGATCGTGGAGAACCTCAGCGACCACGCCGACGGGCTCTGGGGTACGGGCCCGGACGAGGGGATCCATCACGGCCTGGCCCGGGTGCAGAGCATGCTGGGCCATGGTGCCGTGCTCACCGCGATCGTCGCCGGCGGGCGTCTCCTGGCCGACCGCCGGGTCTTCGTCCCCTGGGGGGATGCACCCGCCGGTCAGCAGCAGGCGGCCGCAGTCCCCCTGAAGGATCGGAATCAGCCCTGGCCCGGCCGTCTTCCAGGGCCCGCCCCCGCCACCGTGCACGCCGAGCCGGTTCCCGCGGTCGTCGTCGACTCCCGCGGCAACCCGGTGGACGTGGACGCCCGCGGACTCCTGAGCGCCGACCCCGCCTTCTTCAGCACAGGTCCGGACGGCGGCCGGCACGCGGTGCACTCCTGGGCCGGACCGTGGCCCATCAACGAACGCTGGTGGGACCGGAAAGGCCGGGTGCTCGACCGGTTCCAGTTGGTGGACCAGTCAGGATCTGCCTGGCTGCTGCTCCTCGAGGACCATGCCTGGTGGGTCGAGGCCGGCTACGACTGACGGCCCGCCCTGCCTCGGACACCAGCGGGAGCATGGCGGGGCACCACAACGAAGAACACCACGCAGCACGCACAGCACGCACAGCACGCACAGCCGGGACAGGGGGACGCCATGGGCTGGAACAACCCACCCATCCCGTGGTCGGACTTCGAGCGGAACCTGTCCGACACGCGTCCGGGAGCTCCACCCCTCGGGGCCGACGGCGGTGACAGCCCCGCCTGGTCCCGCAAACGCCAGCCCTACACCTCACCGGTGGAGGCCTCCGCTCCCGAGGGTCCCGTGGTGCCTTACGCGGAACTGCACGTCCACTCCAACTTCAGCTTCCTCGACGGTGCGTCCAGCCCGGAACACCTCGCGGAGGAGGCGCAGCGGCTCGGCCTGTCCGGCATGGCGCTGACCGACCACGACGGCCTGTACGGCGCTGTCCACTTCGCCGAGGCCGCCGAGAAGTATCCCGGGTTCTCCACCATGTACGGGACGGAACTCTCCCTCGAACTGTCCAGGCCGCAGAACGGGGAGGCCGATCCCGAAGGACGCCACCTGCTGGTCCTGGCCCGGGGATCCGCGGGCTACCACCGCCTGTCCACGGCCATCACGGAGGCACAACTCGCCACCGATGCGGAGAAGGGCAAGCCCCGCTACGACCTGGAGAGCCTTGCGGGCCATGCCGCCGGCCAATGGATGATCCTCACGGGGTGCAGGAAGGGGACCGTGCGTTCAGCCCTCGTCGCGGCGGGGGAATCCGCAGCAGAAGCGGAGCTCCGGCTGCTCGTGGACCTGTTCGGGAAGGAGTCCGTCGCCGTGGAACTGACCGATCAGGGCAATCCGCTGGACACGGCCCACAATGACGTGCTGGCCTCGATGGCCGCCCGGCTGTCACTGCCCACCGTGGCCACCAACAACGTGCACTACGCCACGCCGAAGCAGCACCGTCTTGCCTCGGCCCTCGCCGCGGTCCGCGCACGGCGGAGCCTGGACCAGATGGACGGCTGGCTTCCCGCAGCAGGGGCCGCCCACCTGCGCAGCGGGGTCGAGATGGCGCGCCGCTTCAGGGCCTATCCCGGCGCGGTGGAGCGCACCGTGGAGATCGCCGCCGATCTCTCCTTCACGCTCCGCAGCGTGAAACCCGGTCTGCCGAACATCGACCTGCCGGAGGGCCATACCCAGATGAGCTACCTGCGCGAGCTCGTCTGGCAGGGGGCGGACAAGCTCTACGGGAACCGTGCGGATGTCCGGGAACGGATCGAGCGCGAGCTCGAGGTGATCGAGGACAAGAACTTCCCCGGGTACTTCCTGATCGTCCACGACCTCGTGCACTACGCGCGTCGCAACGGGATCCTCTGCCAGGGACGGGGGTCGGCCGCCAATTCGGCGGTCTGCTACCTGCTCGAGATCACGGCTGTCGATTCCATCAAGTACCAGCTCCCGTTCGAACGGTTCCTCTCCAGCATGCGGGACGAGGAACCGGACATCGACGTCGACTTCGATTCGGACCGCCGCGAGGAGGTCATCCAGTACGTCTACCGGAAGTACGGACGGTTCAACGCCGCACAGGTGGCCAACGTCATCACCTACCGTCCCAAGTTCGCGGTCCGCGACATGGCCAAGGCCCTGGGGCACAGCCCGGGCCAGCAGGACGCATGGTCCAAGCAGATCGAGCGTTGGGGCGGGCTCGTTTCGAGCGACGACCACGACATCCCGGAGTCGGTGGTGGGCCTGGCCCAGGAGGTCCTCAGATTCCCGCGCCACATGGGCATCCACTCGGGCGGGATGGTCCTGACCGATCGACCGGTGGGAGAAGTATGCCCTATCGAGCATGGGCGCATGGAGGGCCGAACCGTCCTGCAGTGGGACAAGGACGACTGCGCCTGGATGGGACTCGTGAAGTTCGACCTGCTGGGCCTCGGGATCCTCGCTGCGATCCAGTACAACTTCGACCTCGTGGAGCAGCACTTCGGTGAGACGTGGGAGCTGCACACCATCCCCAAGGAGGAGCAGGGCGTGTACGACATGCTGTGCTTCGCGGATTCCGTCGGGGTGTTCCAGGTGGAGAGCCGCGCCCAGATGGGGATGCTCCCGCGCCTGCTGCCACGCCAGTTCTACGACCTCGTGATCGAGGTGGCACTCGTACGGCCCGGACCCATTCAGGGCGGTGCCGTGCACCCCTACATCAAGCGGAAGATGGGCGAGGAGGAGGTGCGGTACATCCATCCCGACCTCAAGCCCGTGCTCGAACGGACGCTCGGGGTGCCCCTCTTCCAGGAGCAACTCATGCAGATGGCCATGGTGGTGGGTGGCTGCTCCGGAGCGGACGCCGATCTCCTGCGCCGGGCCATGGGGTCCAAGCGCGGCGAGGAGCGGATCGATTCCCTGAAGGCCAAGCTGTACGAGGGCATGGAGTCCAACGGCATCACCGGCCCCGTCGCCGATGCCATCTACAACAAGATCCACGCCTTCGCGAACTTCGGCTTCGCGGAGAGCCACTCGATCAGCTTCGCCCTGCTGGTCTACGTCAGCGCCTGGCTCCGGCTCCACTACCCGGGGGCTTTCCTCGCAGCGCTCCTGCGTGCACAGCCCATGGGGTTCTACTCACCCCAGACCCTCGTGGCGGATGCGCGGAGGCACGGTGCCGTCGTCCTGCGCCCGGACATCCTGCACTCGGGCGTCCACGCCGACCTCGAGCCGCTGGAAGGGTACGAGCCGCCGGAGGACCCCCGGGAGCGGACCACCGGCATGGACTGCTGCACGGAGGACGAGCAGCCCCCGGTCGGGTACTTCGACCGTGACACGCCCTTCGACTCGACCCCGCACCGCCGTGACGGCAACTACGCGGTCCGCCTGGGGCTCGCGAGCGTGGAGACGCTCGGGCTGAAGCTGGCAGAGAAGATCGTCGCCGAACGGGAGCTCAACGGGCCCTACGAGGACATGCCGGATCTCGCGCGGCGGACCGGGGCGAATGCGGGCCAGCTCGAGGCCCTTGCTGCCTCGGGCGCCTTCGATTCGATGGGTCTGACCCGCCGGGAGGCGCTCTGGAACGCCGGACCCGCCTCCACGGAACGTGAGGGCCAGATCAAGGGGACGGCGGTCTACATCCAGCCCCCGCTGATGCCCGAGCTCTCGGACATCGACAAGGTCGGGTCGGATCTCTGGTCCACGGGCATCACTCCTGACGACCACCCCGTACGCCATGCCAGGGAACGGCTGAAGCGCCGGGGTGCCCTGACCGCCGTCGAACTGAAGACCTCCGAGTCGGGACGGCGGGTCGAGGTGGCGGGTGTCGTCACGCACCGGCAGCGCCCCGCGACGGCGAGCGGCATCACCTTCATGAATCTCGAGGACGAGACCGGCCTGGTCAACGTCATCTGCTCGGTCGGTGTCTGGCAGCGGCACCGCAGGGTGGCCCGTGAGGCGAGCAGCGTGATCGTGCGCGGCGTGCTCGAGCGGTCCTCGGAGGGGATCGTCAACATCGTGGCGGACCGCATCGAGGTGCTGCAGCTGAAGGCGACCACGAAGTCCCGCGACTTCCGCTGACCGGTGCAGGTCGGCGGAAGCCGCGGGGCAGGACCGCTACTCGGTGTCGCGCGTGGTCTGCTCGGCGAGCGTGTCCCAGAACGAGGTGTCCGCCGTGTCGATCGAGCCGTCAGCGATGGCCCGCGCCGTGGCATCGAGCGTGGTCACCGTCTGCTTGATGAGGTAGCCGTTGCTCTTCTGCCCGAGGACCGCGGACTCGTTCGTGTTGTCGGACATGCCGCGCATCTCGAACAGCAGCGTCGAGATGCCGTACTCGACGGCGATGCCGTTGCGGCTGATCGTCTCGGCCGAACCGCCCACGTAGCGGCCGAGGTGGCCCCAGCCCGTCGAATCCACGGCATCGAACACGACGGCGCCCAGACGCTTCGACCCCTCGACCACGTCGGGATCGGCATTCGGCGTCGTGGGGAAGAGGATCGACCCCGAGACCAGCTCGCCGTCGCGCTCGCTCTGCGTGCCCTGGTGGTGCAGGTCGATCATGTAGTCGATGCCGTAGACGCCCATCACGTTCTCGTGCAGCGCCTGCGTCTCCGGCTGGATCTTCGCCACGTGGTCGCGGTTGAGGTCCGTCCCGGTCGCGTTGGCGCGGGTCAGGGTCCTGCCACCGTCGGCGATGTACCCGTCGAGGGGGAAGTCGACGTCGCCCATCGCCCCGTCCGGGTTGAGCATCGGGACGACGAGGATGTTGACGCCGTCGAGCACGCCCTTCGTCTTGCCGGTCCCGAGGTGCTTGATGTATTCGAGCGCCCCCTCCGTGGTCAGCTGCTCGTTCCCGTGCTGCTGGGTCAGGTAGAGGATGGTGGGATTGTCCGGGTCGGAGATGTACTTCGCGAGATAGAGATCGCGTCCCTTGACCGACTGCCCGATCACCTCCAGCTCCATGGCCGGCTGGCGTGCATCCTGTTTCTTCAGTTCCGCGACCATCTCGTCGTACGTGCGCAGGATCGACGTGTTGATCGTCTCGTTGCCACCGTAGTTCGGGCCTTCACCGACGGCTACCGCCGGAGCGGCGGCAGCTCCGGACGCAAGCAACGCTGCGAGCGACAGGGCGGCGACTGTTCTGGATGTCTTCATGATCGAGCTCCTCCTGAGTGGGTGCGATGCACTCAGTGAACAACCGACCGTTGCTTGTGTCAATCAACTTGGCGCCGACTTCGGCCACTGGCCCGAACGCAGGAAGGGCCCCCGCTGAGCGGAGGCCCTTCCCGATGTACCACTGCACTGTGCGCGAGGGGGGATTTGAACCCCCACACCCTTTCGGATACTGGCACCTGAAGCCAGCGCGTCTGCCGTTCCGCCACTCGCGCAATTCGAGATTCCAACTCCGTGCGCCAGGCGCAGGTGTTGTGAACAGCAGAGACAAGCATAGCCGAGCGCCACCGCAATCACCTAAACCGCACGGAGCAGGGAGAACCACGGCGACACCGGGCCCGAGCGCGCGCCGGGCGATCGTTAGGACAAAGTGATCCGGGCACCGCCACCCTGGAGCCCATTCCCGGAGGCTCCCAGTAGTATCGGAGGGAACATGCCCGGCTGGACACTGCCGTCAGAAGGACCGGGTGAAGCCCCCAGCAGACCGCTGGCAGGGCCGAGGCCACAGAGCGGCACAGGGGAGGAGGCGGACGATGGGCATTCTGGACAACGTGGAGCGCGGGCTCGAAAAGCTGGTCCGCGGTGCCTTCGCCACGGGTTCCAAGTCCCAGGTCCAGCCCCTCGAGATCGCGAGTGCGCTCCGCAAGGAACTGGACACCCGCTCCCTCGTTCTCGCGCAGGGCCGAACACTGGCTCCCAACGTCTTCACCGCGCGCCTCTCCGACTCCGACTTCGAACGCGCACAGCAGTGGGGCTCGGCCCTGGCCGAGGAACTGTGCGACGTCGTGATCGCGCACGTCAACGGTCAGCAGTACACGCTGCAGGGTCCGGTCCGCGTCTCGTTCGAGCACGACCAGGATCTGAAGGCGGGCGTCTTCGAGATCGATTCCTCCATCGAGAAGGAGGCGGCTGCGCGGCGGCCTGTCGCCCCGTCCGCTCCGGCCGCGCCGCGGCGCCAGCCCACCCGATACCAGGCCGTCCTCGACGTCGACGGCCGGCGCTACTCCCTCAACTCCCCGTCGATCGTGCTCGGACGTTCGTCAGAGGCGGACATCCTCGTCGACGACACCGGTGTGTCCCGGCGCCACCTCGAGATCCGCAGCCAGGGAGGCCGCACCTACGCCGTCGACCTCGGATCCACGAACGGGAGCTACGTCAACGGCCAGCGCGTCGACGGCCAGGCCGAACTGACGGATGGCTCCATGATCACCATGGGGCGGTCGCGTCTGACCTTCCGGCTCGTCCAGGCACAGAGCGAGGGCGGCCAGCGATGAGCGAAGCCGGCGAGCTCACCGTCACGCTCCTGCGCTTCGGGTTCCTCATCCTCCTCTGGATCCTGGTCCTCAGTTCGGTCGGCGCCCTGCGGCGGGATCTCGTGGTGGGCCGACGCAACAAGGTCGGTACGCCCACCGCTCGGGAGATCCGCAAGAACCCGGAGCTCGTCGAGGAACCTCCACCCGCGCGGGCCGCCGCCCATCGACTGGTCGTCACCGAGGGAACGCTCACGGGAACCACCCTCGACCTCGCCGCAAGCCCCATCCTGCTCGGTCGGGCGCAGGAGGCGACGCTCGTCCTCGAGGACGACTACGCATCCGGCCGCCATGCACGACTGTTCCCGCAGGGCAGCCGCTGGTTCATCGAAGACCTCGGATCCACCAACGGGACGTACCTCGGCGGTGCCCAGCTCACGCGTGCGCTGCCCGTCGAACCGGGCGTCCCCATCCGGATCGGCAAGACGGTCATCGAATTGAGGCCGTAGGAGTGCGGCTTGCCCTGAGGTTCGCTGCCCGCTCCGACGTGGGCATGGTGCGGGCGAAGAACGATGATTCGGCCTACGCGGGCCGCTACCTCGCCGTCGTCGCCGACGGCATGGGCGGGCACGCAGGTGGCAACGTCGCGTCCGCGTCCACCGTCCTGGATCTCGTCCACCTCGATCACGGCAGCCACGACGGCGACGCCGGGACGCACCTCGCGGACGAGATCCAGACCGCGAACTCGCTGCTCTCCGAACTCGTGGCGACCAATCCACAGCTGGCCGGCATGGGCACCACGGTGACGGCCGTCCTCCTCGAGGACCGCACGCTGAACCTGGCGCACATCGGTGACTCCCGCGCCTACCGCCTGAAGAACGGCGTCTTCGAGCAGATCACCACGGACCATACCTTCGTCCAGCGGCTGATCGACGAGGGCCGCCTCAGGCCCGAGGAAGCCGATGTCCATCCGCACAAGAACGTGCTGATGCGGGTCCTCGGTGACGTCGATGCGAGCCCGGAACTGGACCTCCACGCGTTCGACGCCGAGCCCGGCGAGCGGTGGCTGCTCTGCTCGGACGGGCTGAACGCCGTCCTCTCGGATCGCGTCGTCGAGCAGGTGATGCGCGAGACCACCGACCTCCGTTACTGCGTCGACACGCTGGTCGAACTCACCCTCGCGGGTGGCTCCCCGGACAACATCACCATTGCCGTCATCGAGGTGGCAGAGGCGGACGGCGACGTCGCGCCGCCCACCTCCATCCCGCCCGCACGCCAGGCAGCGGGCGAGCGGGACGGCTCCTCCGCTGCTGCCTCGCGCGCGATCGACGCGCAGGGAGACCTGCCGGGAACGGCCATCCGGGCCGACGTCATCCGCCAGGACCTCCTCACGAGGCCGCACGTCCTCGTCGGGTCAGCGGCCCTGGCGACCGAGACCGGCCAGATCCCGATCGTGACGCAGCGGTCCACCGAACGCCGGGCCGCGATGATGCTGACCCACGGTGCCGGAAGTGCCGCCGTGGAGGAGGACGAGGACGAGCAGCCGGTACGGAAGCGGCGCTGGCTCGTCCCGGCCTTCCTGTCCCTGATGACCCTGATCCTCGTCGCGGTCCTCGGCCTCGGCTACACGTGGACGCAGACGCGGTACTACGTCGCCGAGGCGGACAACCGCGTGGCCATCTTCACCGGCGTCCCCCAGCGGATCGGTCCCATCAGCCTCAGCACGCTCTACGAGACGACGGACATCCCGGTCTCGAACCTCCCCGAGTACCAGCGGTCCCAGGTCGCCAACACCCTTCCGGCCGCGGGCCTCGAGGAGGCCCAGCGGATCATCGGCGATCTCCGCGGAGAACTTCGCGCCGTGTCCTGCGATCCCGCCGGCACAGGTACGGCATCGCCCTCGACCCCGGCCCCCTCCCCGTCGGGATCGGCGCCCGTCCCCTCCCCGTCGGGATCGGCAGCCACGACGCCGTCCGAACCTGCTGGTCCGCGGCCCACGGCGACGGCCTCGCCGTCCTCCGGGCCGCGTTCCCAGGGTGCGTCGCCGGTTCCCTCCGCCACCGCAACCGCGGGCGGCAGCGCGGGCGCGTCCCCGAGCACGTCCCCGAGCACTGCCGCGACCCCTTCCCCCGGCGCCTCCGCGGGCGCGGCTCCGGCCCCCGTCGACTGCGGAGGTGCAGCCAATGAGTGATGTCCTGACCGTCCCGAGGTCCCGGCGGACCGTCGAGCTCTTCCTGCTGCTCCTGGCCCTCGCGGTCGCCGTCGGCGCGAACTACCTCGCGGGTATCGGGCGCGAGGAACCGCTCGGTGACTATTTCTGGTCGCAGGCCATCACGCTGGGCGTCATGAGCCTGTTCATCCACCTGATCCTGCGGGTCAAGGCGAAGTATGCCGATCCGGTGATCCTTCCCATCGTCGTCGCCCTCAACGGGGTGGGCCTGGCGATGATCCATCGCCTCGATCTCTCGGCCGCGCAGGTGAACCCCGACTTCGTCCAGGTTGCACCGCAGCAGGTGCTCTGGACCGCCGTGGCGATGGGCTCGGCAGCGATCCTGCTGATCGTCCTGCGCGACCACAGGATCCTGCGCAGGTTCACCTACATCTCCCTGATCGTCAGTGCCATCCTGCTGCTGCTGCCGCTGACCCCGCTCGGCCTCGAGATCAACGGTGCGCGGATCTGGATCTCCGTCGGATTCGGGACGTTCCAGCCGGGTGAGATCGCGAAGATCACCCTCGCCATCTTCTTCGCCGGGTACCTCTCGACCAATCGTGATCTGATCCTGCTGGCCGGCAAGAAGATCGGGCCCCTCCAGCTGCCCCGCTTCCGCGACCTGGCCCCCATGGCGGCCGCCTGGCTCGTGAGCATCGGCGTGCTGATCTTCCAGCGCGACCTCGGTTCCTCGATCCTCTTCTTCGGACTCTTCATGGTGATGATCTACGTCGCCACGAGCCGCGTCAGCTGGGTACTCATCGGCCTGGCGATGATCGGCGTCGGAGTCTTCGTCGCCCTCGAACTCTTCAGCCATGTGGCCCTCCGCTTCGACTCCTGGATCAACGCCTTCGCACCCGAGGTCTACGACCGGGCTCCCGGCGGCAGCGCCCAGGTGGTGCAGGGCTTGTTCGGCCTCGCGAACGGCGGACTGATCGGCACCGGACTGGGGGCAGGACGCCCGGACCTGGTGACATATGCCAACAGCGACATGATCATCGCAGCTCTAGGCGAGGAGCTCGGGCTGATCGGCGTGGTCGCGATCGTCATGCTCTACGTGCTGCTCGTCTCACGTGGCATCCGCGCCGCCCTCGGCACTAAGGACGGATTCGGCAAACTGCTCGCCTGCGGCCTGTCCTTCACGATCGCCCTGCAGTGCTTCGTCGTGATCGGCGGCATCACGCGACTGATCCCCCTCACCGGGCTCACGACGCCCTTCATGTCCGCGGGTGGTTCCTCGCTGCTGGCCAACTGGCTGATCGTGGCGCTGATCCTGCTCATCTCCGAGACAGCACGCCGGCCCGCACCCAGCGCTCCGATGAAGGACTCGTTCCCCGAGGCGCTCGGTGTCAGCGGCAAGCCCAAGAAGTCGGCGAAGGAGATCACCCGATGAACCAGGCCATCCGCAGTGCATGGGTCGTGGCGATCGGCATGTTCGCCCTCGTGCTCGGGTCCCTGACCTTCGTGCAGTTCTTCCAGGCCGAGGATCTGACGGAAAATCCGTGGAACAGCCGCCAGCTCTACCAGGAGTTCGGCCGCCAGCGCGGCGCCCTCCTGGTGGACGGTCGGGCGATCGCGGAGTCCGTCCCGTCCAACGACCAGTTCAACTATCAGCGCGTGTACAACGAACCGGATCTGTACGCACACCTCACGGGCTACTACTCGCTCTCGCTCGGGTCGTCGCAGCTCGAACTGGCGGAGACCGAGATCCTCTCCGGGACGGACAGCTCCCTCTTCTACGACCGCGTGGTGCGCCTGTTCTCCGGTGTGGATGCCCAGGGCGCGAACGTGGAGCTGACGATCGACCCCGAGATCCAGCGGCTCGCCTTCGATCTCATCCCCGAGGGCCAACGTGGGTCGATCGTGGTCCTCGAACCGTCGACCGGCAACATCCTCGCGATGGCCTCCAAGCCGACGTACGACCCGAACCTGCTCGCCGGTCACGACACGGGCGTCATCGCGGAGAACGCCGCGGCACTGTCCGAACAGCCCGGACTGTCCTTCTACACCAATCCTGCAACGCAGTCCCTCGTGTCTCCCGGTTCGGTGTTCAAGCTGATCGACGCCGCAGCTGCCCTGGAATCGGGCCGCTACGACGCGGAGTCCCAGATCCCGAATCCGCCCGCCCTCGAGTTCCCGGGCATCGAGTACTCCCTGCCGAACTTCGTCGCTGGTGGTTGTGCGAGCAGGCCGACGGCGGACCTGGAGTTCGCACTCGAGCAGTCCTGCAACACGGCGTTCGCGCAGATCGCCCTGGATCTCGGCGAGGAGGCCATCCAAGAACAGGCTGCTCGGTTCGGCTTCGGCGAGACGTTCGCCATCCCGACCGACGTGGTGGCGAGCAGCTTCCCGTCGGACCTCTCCGAACCGGAGCTCGCGCAGTCCGCCGTCGGACAGTTCGACACGCGTGTGACGCCCCTGCAGATGGCCATGGTCGCGGCAGCCATCGCGAACGACGGCCAACTCATGAAGCCGCAGCTCGTGAAGTCCATCCGCGCGGCCGACCTCGAGCTCATCGAGTCCCCGCAACCGGAGCTCATGCAGCAGTCGGTCAGCCAGGAGACGGCGGACCAGCTCACCGACTGGATGGTCAACGTCGTGGACAACGGCACCGCGACCGGGGCCCAGGTCCCCGGTGTCGCCGTCGCCGGCAAGACAGGAACGGCAGAGTTCTCCGACGTCGGGGACAACGCATGGTTCACAGGCTTCGCTCCCGCGGACGATCCGCAGGTGGCCATATCGATCGTGATGGAGAACGTGGACATCCCCACTGGTCAGCAATTGACCTCACCCAGTGCCAAGAGACTCATAGAGGCGGTGTTGAACAGATGAGGCCCACCACAGGAATCACCCTGGGCGGCAGGTTCGAGCTGACCGATCGCATCGCCATCGGCGGCATGGGCGAGGTCTGGAAGGCGCGCGACCAGATCCTCGGCCGCGTCGTCGCCATCAAGATCCTCAAGGAGGAGTACTCCGGGGATCCCGCCTTCCTCAACCGCTTCCGCGCCGAAGCACGCCATACGGCGCTGCTGAACCACGAGGGGATCGCGAACGTCTTCGACTACGGCGAGGAGGGCGGGTCGGCCTACCTCGTCATGGAGCTCGTCCCCGGGCAGCCACTGTCCGCGGTCATCGAGAAGGAGCAGGTGCTCTCACCGGACCGGACACTCTCCATCGTGGGGCAGACCGCCCTGGCCCTCGCCGTCGCCCACCGCCAGGGCCTCGTCCACCGCGATGTGAAGCCCGGGAACATCCTCGTCATGCCCGACGGCCGGGTGAAGATCACCGACTTCGGCATCGCCCGCCTGGCGGACCAGGTCCCTCTGACCGCGACCGGCCAGGTCATGGGCACGGCGCAGTACCTCGCTCCCGAGCAGGCCACGGGACAGCCGGCCACGGGGTCGTCCGACATCTACGCGCTCGGCGTCATCGGCTACGAGCTGCTGGCCGGGCGCCGGCCGTTCTCCGGCGAGTCGCAGATCGCGATCGCCCTCGCGCAGGTCAACGACGCCCCGCCGCCCCTGCCCGAATCGATCCCGCGGCCCGTACGTGCCCTGATCGGTTCGATGCTCGCCAAGGATCCCGCCGACCGGCCGCGTGATGCCGAATCGCTGGCGCGCGCCGTGGACGCCATCCGGTCCGGTGACGTCCGGGCCGCCGAGACGGCCGTACCCGGCATGCTCGCCTTCGCGGCCGGCACGGACACCCCGACCGCCGCGGTACCGCGGCAGGACACCCGGGCGACGACGGCGGTCCCGCCGCCCACGACCTCGCCCCTGCCCACCGTCGCCGCCCCCGCCGCTGCCGGCACAGCCGCAGCGCTCGCGGCGTCGAAGGACTGGTCGGAGGAGGACCCGGACGTCGTCGACCCCGTCCCGGCCTACCGCGAGGAGGAGAACCGGCGCAGCCCCTGGCTGATTCCGCTCATCGTCCTGCTGCTGCTCGCCCTTGCAGCGATCGCGTTCCTCGTCCTGCAGCCCATCCTGGCCGGGGACGATGCCGAGAACGTCCCCGCCGAGACCACCAGTACGTCGGCGAGCGCCACGCCCGCGCGGACGCCGAGCAGGTCCCCGTCGGCGACACCGAGCACCACCTCTGCGTCCCCTTCTCCCAGTACGGCCGAGGCCGACGAAGCGGTGACCATCTCGCCGAGCGAGTTCCTCGGACGATCCCAGCAGGACGCCACACAGCGCCTCATCGCTCTCGGATTCGGCGTCAATGTCGAGGAGGAATTTGCCGACCAGGACCCCGGTACCGTCATCGCCATCAATCCCAGTGGTCTCCAGCGACCCGGGACGGACATCACCCTGACCGTCTCCCGAGGTCCTGAGCCGGTCGAACAGGTGACTGTCCCCGGTGGCCTGCAGGGTCGTCCTTCCGCGGAGGTCGAGAGCATCCTCGTCGAGCTCGGGCTGAGGCCCGTCAACGTCGGCAGCGAGGAATCGCAGCAGCCGGCGGGTACCGTGCTCCGCCTGGATCCGGGCGCGGGAGCCGCCCTCGATCCGGGTACGCAGGTCGACTACGTGGTCTCGGACGGCCCCCCGGCCGCGCCGGAACCCGCTCCGACGACACCGGCGCCGGCCACCTCGACGCCGGCTCCGACGGAGACGGCGGCCTCGGGATCATGACCTGTGCCGCGGACCGTCGCCGGGAGGACGGCGGCTCATGACCGATCACCGGATCCTGAACGGGCGCTACGAGGTGCTCGAGCTGATCGGCCGCGGCGGCATGGCCGACGTCCACCTCGGCCGCGACCTGCGGCTCGGGCGGTCCGTCGCGATCAAGGTGCTCCGCAAGGACCTCGCGCGGGATCCGCTGTTCCAGTCGCGGTTCCGTCGGGAGGCGCAGGCGGTCGCCGGGTTGAACAACCCGAGCATCGTCGCCGTGTACGACACCGGCGAGGAGGAGATCCCGGACCGACCGCAGCACGAGGTCCGGGTGCCGTTCATCGTCATGGAGTACGTGCAAGGCCGGACCCTCCGCGACCATGTGAAGGCCGGCGACCTCACGCCCGAGGACAGCATCACGTATCTCGCCGGTGTGCTCGGCGCACTGCAGTACAGCCACAAGGCCGGCATCGTGCATCGCGACATCAAGCCGGCCAACGTCATGATCACGCCCGATGGCGACGTGAAGGTCATGGACTTCGGGATCGCCCGTGCGATGGCTGATTCCCAGGCCACCATGACGCAAGCCCAGGCGGTCCTCGGGACCGCCCAGTACCTCTCACCCGAACAGGCTCGCGGGGAGATCGTCGACACGCGGAGCGACCTGTACTCGGCGGGGTGCCTGCTCTTCGAGATGCTCACGGGACGGCCACCGTTCGTCGGTGACAGTCCGGTCTCCGTGGCGTACCAGCACGTCCGTGAGGAGGCACCCGCGGCGAGCAGTTTCAACCCCGCTCTCACGCCTGCCCTCGACTCCGTCCTGGCGAAGGCACTGCAGAAGAACCGGGAGGACCGGTTCCAGGATGCCGCCGCCTTCCGCAGGGCCTTGCTGGATGCCGGCCGGGGGATCGTCCTCGCGGCGACCGGCACTCTGCGGACCGAAGCCCTCGACGTCACCCGACGAACGGCGACCGCCGCCGGTCCCGGCGCAGCGTCGCTCGCGGGTGCATCGGCGGCCACCCCTGACCCGCGGACCCGGACCCTGCACCGCATTCCCGCCGAGCGCGGCCTTCCCGACCGCACCGCGACCGTGGAGGACTCCGAGGACGATCACTTCGACGTCCTGGACCGGGGGAACGACCCCGACCGCCACGGGGACCGCCGACGTCGGTCCTCCCGGGCCGCGTGGTTCACCGTGTTCTTCGTCGCCGTGCTGCTGGTGCTCGCCGGCGGTTACGCCCTGCTCACCACGATCTCGGAGAATCGCACAGAACCGACTGCCACCACCGTCGTCGTGCCCGATCTCGTCGGGATGACGGAGGAGGACGCGACGGACGCCATCGTCGATGCCGGGCTGGTGCCCTCCTCGGACGAGCAGTACAACGCCACGGTGGAGGCCGGCACCGTGATCTCGTCCGATCCGTCCGGGGGCGCCTCCGTGGATCCGGAGTCACGCGTGAACATCACGGTCTCCCAGGGACCCGCGAACATCGCGGTACCCGACTCGCTCGCCGGACTGACCGAAGCCTCCGCCCGTGACCAGCTCGAGGAGCTCGGCCTGCGGGGTGGCACTGTGACGGAGGAGACGAGCGCGGAGGTCGCGCAGGGCCGGGTCCTCACCACGAGTCCGCAGGCCGGACAGATGGTACCGGCAGGTAGTGCCGTGGACCTGGTGCTCTCCAACGGCAAGGTGGTGGTGCCGCTCCTCACCGACCTGACCGTGCAGCAGGCGGAGGCCCTTCTGGCGGATCCGGCTGTCCAGCTGCCGTTCACCGTCCGTGAGGCCGAGAACAGCGTGGTGGCGGCGGGCATCGTCACGGAGCAGTCCGCCGAGGCCCGGTCGCAGGTGGACCAGGGGACGGAGATCATCCTGACCGTTGCCACGGCGCCCCCCGCCCCGACGGCGGAACCGACGGAACCGACGGAACCGCGTCCCACTCCGACGGATCAGCCCAGCGGGCAACCCACGGAGGGGCCGGACGACGGCGGATCCGAGACCCGCCCCACGGAGGACGGCACTTAGACCGCTACGCCCCTAACGGGCGATGAGCGGACTGAGCCCTGCGGCCCGGGTGGCGGCGCCCTCGAGACCGAGGGACTCCAGCCAGGTTCCCAGCATCTGGTAGCCCCCCTCCGTGAGGACGGACTCGGGGTGGAACTGCACACCCGTCAGGGGCGCTGTCCGGTGCTCGAGGCCCATGATGATGCCGCTGGCGGTCCGCGCCGTGACGGCGAGGTCCGCCGGGACGTCGTCACTGACGGCGGCGAGGGAGTGGTACCTCGTAGCCGTGACCGGCGACGGCAGGCCGCGGAACACGCTCGTACCGTCGTGCTCGACCAGCGACGTCTTCCCGTGCATGAGCTCGGGCGCATGGGTGACCCGGCCTCCGTACGCCTCCGCGAGTGCCTGATGGCCCAGGCAGACGCCGAGCATCGGCTTCGCCTGCTCGCCGCACCAGCGGATGAGGTCAACGCAGACGCCCGCCTCGGACGGCGTGCCGGGGCCCGGCGAGATGAGCACGCCATCACGTGAGGCCGCCATGTCCTCGGCTTCCGCCAGGGTGACGTCGTCGTTCCTGACCACGGTGGTCTCGGCGCCCAGTTCCTGGAGGTAGCCGACCAGCGTGTAGACGAAGCTGTCGTAGTTGTCGACGACGAGGATGCGGGTGGTGTCAGCCATGAGTTACGGGGAACCAATCGTTGAATCCGTGAGCGGGTTGAACTGCGAGAACCAGGGGAAGACGAAGACCATGAGTGCGGCGACAGCCGCCACCACGAGGATCACCGACAGCAGGATGCGCATCCACAGCGGGCCGGGGAGTGCCCGGAAGATCAGTCCGTACATGAGCCCTATCCACGTCCTGCGGTGCGGGTGACCTGCTCCGCGATCTCGGGCGGGGGACCTGCCTCCGTCGGACGCCAGGACTCCAT
This sequence comes from Arthrobacter sp. CP30, assembly GCF_053470025.1. Classification (NCBI taxonomy): domain Bacteria; kingdom Bacillati; phylum Actinomycetota; class Actinomycetes; order Micrococcales; family Micrococcaceae; genus Arthrobacter; species Arthrobacter sp. CP30. The sequence continues at coordinate 35,426 of NZ_JBQEMM010000002.1, read as the reverse complement.
CACCGAGTAGGCAATGATACGCTCCTGCGCCCCGAAACGCGGATTGCAGCTGGTCAGCGTGAGGATCCGGTCCACCGGCTCGGCGCCCGGCTCCGTCGGTACGGGGGCGATCACGTCGACCTGGTCCGGGAGGACGATCTCGGTGTTGCGGAACACGTAGGTGTAGTACCCGGCACGGGTCTGCAGGTAGATGCGGTCCCCGGGGACGAGGGTGTGGATCTGGTCGAGCACCTGACCGTGCGTCTGACGATGCCCGGCAAGGGCGATGTTACCCACCTGGCCGGGAGCGGCGGTCCCCGGGTAGTGGCCCAATCCCAGATTGTCGAGCACATCCGTCCCCACGCCCGCGGTGATGGGGCGTGAATAGTCCTCCCCGAAGCGGGGGATGTAGGCCACACCGAACGTCCCCGTGAGGGCGTCCGGCTCGAGCACGGCGGGCTCCCCGAAGTCCTCACCGGTCGGAGGCACGGAGCCGGTCGACGGGGCAGGTCCGCTCGATGCCGGCGGGACCGGGACCTCCGAGAAGAACTCCTCGAGCGCCTGGTCCTGTTTGATGTCCGCGTCGATGTTCGTCCACCACACCTCCCAGGCGACGAACAGCAGCAGCACCAGCCCGGCCGTAATGAGCAGCTCACCGACGATCTGGACGACCAGCTGCACGGGCGAACGACGACGGCGCACGGATCCGCGATCGGTACGGGCCATGGGAGCGGCGTCGAGCGTAGACCTGGCCACTGCCGCTCCTGCCGCTCGGGATGCACTGATCGGCCACGGTTCTTGGCTAGAATCGTCGGAGAACCGGGCCGCCGGGTGTCGCTTCTCCCTCAGGGTATCCTGCGGGGCCCGGCACCTTCGGGCGGCCAGCGAGACCATCGGTGCAGCTGATCCGCGGCTGCGCCCCGTCGAGGAGAAGCCGTGCCCGAGTCGAAGCCCCGCAAGAGAGCCAGCACCACGGCGCCTGCCGCGAAGTCCTCGCAGCCCAAGCCGAATCCGGCCTGGTACAAGTACGTCATGTTCGGCCTGATGATCGTCGGCCTGCTCTGGATCATCACGTTCTACATCTCCGAGTCCACCCTGCCCGTGGAGGCCTGGGGTTCGTTGAACATCCTGGTCGGGTTCGGCATCGCGATCATCGGGTTCCTGATGACCACCAGGTGGCGCTGACACCCAGGAGGAGCAGTAGCCCGCGATCATCGGGCAGAGCAGCATCGCCGCGGACCCGGGTTCGCGGCGATGCTGCGTCAGGGGGCGATCGCGATCGCCGCTGTTCCCTCGCCCTCCCCCGTCGACGAGGGGCAGATCCTGTCTGCTCCACCCACAGCTGACCTGCCGTCCGAGATCTCCGGCGGCTGTACACACGGTGTGCATGACGTTATCCACAGGTGTGCACAGAATTGTTGATGATTCACGGAAGAGCCCGGAAATCCGGGCCACGCTTATCCACAGCTGTGGAATTACATGTGTGTAAGTTATCCCCGCTGTGGACAAGTCCTGTGGACAACGAGGAAGGGCCGATGCTGCAGCATCGGCCCTTCCTCGTCCTGCTGTCCTCACACGGGAAGAAGCGTGACCCCTACAAAGGTCAGGACGCCCAGGAGTACCACGACACCCGCCAGGCCTGCCCATTGGAGCCCCGCCTGCCGGGCGCCCTTCGGGGCATAGGCGATGACAGCGGCACAGGCAGCGCCCGTGAGGAGCCCGCCCAGGTGTGCCTGCCAGGCGATGCCGGGCACCACGAAACCCAGGACGCCGTTGAGGGCGACCAGGACGACGATCTGGCGTACGTCACCGCCGCGCTTGCGCTGGACGATGAACAGGGCCCCGAAGAGACCGAAGACGGCCCCGGAAGCCCCGACCACCGACTGCTGGACATTGCTGAGCAGCAGGACCCCGACGGAACCGCCGACGGCCGAGACGAGGTAGAGCGCAAGGAACCTCGCCCGCCCCATCGATGGCTCGAGCACCTTCCCGAGGATGTACAGCGCGTACATATTGAAGGCGATGTGCAGGAGGGAGGACGGCGAGTGGAGGAATGCGGCGGTCACCATGCGCCAGGGTTCCGCGGGAATGATCCCGCCGGCCCCCGCGGTATAGATCGGCGCGTAGGAGAAGGCCCGGGTGACGCCCGGAACGACGAGCTGGAAGAGGAAGACCACCAGGCAGACACCGATCAGGGTGTAGGTCACCATGGGTGAGCCCCCGCGCGCGATGCCTCCGAAAGCATTCCTGCGGACAGGAGCATTGGCTGCCTGTTCGCGGATGCAGTCGACGCACTGGAAGCCTACGGGTGCAGGCCTCTGGCAATCGGCGCACGCCGGTCGTCCGCACCGCTGGCACCGCACGTAGCTGATGCGATCAGGATGGCGGGGACACACCGGCGCCTGCTGGCTGCCGGCGTCGGGCGCGGGGACTCCGTAGGACATCCGGTTAGAGCTGTTCCACGGTGATGCTCTCGATGACGACGTCGTCGAGGGGCTTGTCCCTCATGTCGGTCGGGATCGAGTTCAGCTTGTCGACGACCTTGCGGGATTCCTCGTCCGTGACGTCACCGAAGATGGTGTGCTTGCCCTGGAGCCAGGTGGTGGGGACCGAGGTGATGAAGAACTGGGATCCGTTGGTCCCACGACCGCCCTGCAGGCCGGCATTGGCCATGGCCAGCTTGTACGGCTCGGTGAAGGAGAGGTCGGGGTTGATCTCGTCGTCGAACTTGTAGCCCGGCCCACCGATCCCCTGGCCGAGGGGATCCCCACCCTGGATCATGAAGTCCTTGATGATGCGGTGGAAGATGGTGCCGCTGTACAGGGGCGAGTTCGACTCCTCACCCGTCTGGGGGTGGGTCCAGGCGATCTCGCCCGTGGCGAGACCGACGAAGTTCTTCACCGTCTTCGGAGCATGGTTGCCGAAGAGGTTCACCTCGATGTCGCCCTGGTTGGTGTGGATGGTCGCTTTTGCGGTCGGAATTGCAGTCATCTCGTCATTCTTCCACGCGGGTACTGACAATAAGCTGGGGGAGACGCATTCCGCGCACAGTGAAACGCGCGGTCAAACCGGCCCGTGCCGAGCCCGTGGATGGCATCCGCCGCGCCACGCAACGTAGGCTGAGGAAAACGAGTAACCATCCCCTGGAGGTTTTTGTGAAGAAGAACGAACGCGTCACCCACGAGCTCGAGGAGAATGTCGCTGCGGGAGTAGCGGCCGCCCGCGACTGGGCCACTCCCCACGTCGCCCACGCCTATGACTGGGCGAAGCCCCGCTGGGAGAAGGGTGTGGAGACCGCTGGTCCCGCTCTTCAGGACACCTATCGTAAGGCCGCGGAGGGGATCTCGGGCGGCATCGCCGTGGTGACCCCGAAGATCCAGGACGGACTCGACAAGGTCGGACCACGCATCACGCAGGTCATCGACGACACCACGCCGAAGATTCAGGGAACGCTGGACAAGGCAGCCCCTGCACTCACCTCGGCGAAGGAGAAGGTCGTCGACGGCTACCTGCCGGCCCTCTCCCACCGTCTCGGTGAGGCTGCGGATACAGCCTCCCGGTCCCTCGCGGCCGCTTCCGTGCCCCCCGTCGTGGAAAAGGCCGTCACCAAGGTGACCGGCGACAAGAAGGCGGTGAAGAAGGCCCAGAAGCGACTCGCGGCCGCCACTCTCCAGGCATCGAAGGAGCTCAGGAAGAACCAGTCCCGCAGGTCGGGTAAGGGCTGGCTCATCTTCGGCATCCTCGCAGCCGCCGTCGTGGCCGGAGTAGCCGCGTGGCGCGCGTCCAAGCCGGTCGAGGATCCATGGAAGACACCTGCTCCGATCAAGGCAACTCCCGCTCCCGTCTCCAGCCAGAAGTCGCAGGAGGCCAAGGAGGTCGTCGCGACCATCAAGGAAGCCGCTGACCGTGCCGCGAGCTCGGACGCGACGGCGAAGGCGACGACCGGCACGGCAGCAGCCGCCGAGAAGGTCGCCGACAAGGCGAAGGACGTCACCGAGTCTGCCAAGCATGCGGCGAAGTCGACGGATGAGCCCAAGGCCTGATCCAGACCCCACCACGCAGAAGCCCCCGGTCAGACCCGGGGGCTTTTTCGTGCCCTTCCGTTACATTCCTTCTTGGACATAAATAGGTCGGACACTAATCACCGCCGAGTGCGGGAGGCTGCGTCTCGATGGTCGATCCGGAGACCGGACGACGCCCCCGGCGTCGTTGCTGACCTCTGATGACCACCGCCAACCCCACGAGGATCAGGACGAGCCCGCCATACGTCCCTGCGGGTAGTTTCTCGTCCAGGAATACAGCGGCGAGGAAGGCGGCACCGGGAATCTCGAGCAGGATGATCATGGAGACGACCAGGGGACTCATCACGGCCAGCAAGTGGTTGAAGACCGAGTGACCCATGATCTGCGCCATGAGGGTCACCCCCAGGATTCCCGCCCACGCACCTGGACTGAACCCTGTGACCGGCTGCGCCGTGACTGCGCACAGGACCAGGAGGATCACGGCGCAGGCACCATAGCAGAGGCTGGTGTAGGTTCCCGTGGACATGGTCTTCCGGGCTGCTGCGCCGGCCATCTGGTAGACGGCTGCGAGTGCTCCTCCTGCCAGCGCCAGGAGGTCACCCAGCAGGGCGTCCCGAGACAGGGAGAGATCGAAGCCGGTGATGATCACGACGCCGAGGAATGCGACGCCCAGCCCGGCGACGACGGCGCCCTGCGGCCGGGAGCCGAGCAGGGCGTTGAACAGGGCAATCCACGCGACCTGCAGGCACACGAGGGCGGTGGCGGCCGCTACCGAGGTGAGCTTGAGGGCGGAGATGAAGCAGACGAAGTGGAGAGCGAGGGCGACAGCTGCGATCGTGAGCCGACGCACGTCGGGACCCCGCAGTGCGGCGAACTCCGCCCGCTTCGAGACGGCAGCAGGGCCACCCATGAGGACCGCGCCGATCAGGTTCCGCCAGAACGCGATGGCGAGGACGGGCGCCGCCGTAGCGGCCATGATCGGGCCGGATGCGGACACACCGATCACGCCCAGGATCGAGAGGAAGATGATCACCCGGCAACACTATGGCACCGGACGTGCTCCGATGACCGCATGCTCCGTCGCTCCTGACCCCTCCACGCAGAAAGTCCCGGTCATGGACCGGGACTTTCCTTCGGTGGAGGCACGGGGACTCGAACCCCGAACCCCCTGCTTGCAAAGCAGGTGCGCTACCAATTGCGCCATGCCCCCGAATCGGAGTGTGGACCTCTACGGTCGCGCCCTCCGGCGGTTCTACATCACATCGTCCGTCGCGTTGCTCCAGACACTCTTGCTCTTCTCCGAATCCTGCCAGCGCTTGTACACGAGAAGACCGGCTGCAGCTGCTGCTGCGATCAGCACCTTCTTCACGACAATCTCCTTGCAGTTCCCTGCGAGTGGTGGATCCGTGGGCGTACCAGGACTTGAACCTGGGACCTCTTCGTTATCAGCGAAGCGCTCTAACCGCCTGAGCTATACGCCCCGATACCTCTTCGGGCCGAGATACGACTTTACAGTAGTGTCTCGGCATTCTTCAAATCGCACCCGGGGGTCCGAAGAGGCCGGTACTTCAGTCGTCGGTCAGGGTCACACCGATGCCACCGACCAGCGTCGAGGAGATGTTGTAGAGCACGGCCGAGAGCATGGCGAGTGCCGTCAGGAGCACCACGTTCACCACCGCGATGATGGTCGCGAAGGACAGCACCTGGGGTAGCGAAGCGAACTGCCGCAGATCGAACCCACCGCTCTCCGAGCCGGCGATCTCACGCAGCAACTCGTTCACGCCGTCGAAGATCCCGGTCAGGTCGAGGACGGTCCAGATCACGAAGGACGCCACGACGGTGACGATACCGAGCGCGACCGAGAGCAGGAAGGACATCTTGAGGACGGACCAGGGATCCACCTTGCTGACGAGGAGCCGAGCCTTGCGGGCCTTGGCCTTCGGGGCCGGCCTGACCAACCCGGGACGCTGCGGCGGCCTGCTCTGCTGGCTGCCTGCGGAGGCTGGACGCTGTGTCGGACGCGCCGGGGCGTTCACCCGTGGCGGCGCCCCGGACGTGCGGACTTGTCCGCTCGACGAGCGCGGGTTGGTGTTGGCCGAGCTCACTCGCTACCTCCGTGTTCGGGCGACTCAGCGTCAGGCTCAGCCGTTTCCTCTGTCGACAACCGTACTTCATCGGCTGTGAACTGCGCAGGTTCCTCCTGGGGCGTCACCGTATCGATCACGTCGACATCGGGACTCGCCTCGGACGGATCGTCGACCAACCCTTCCTCCACCGCGACGCTCCGCTCACTGTTCCTCGCGACGGCGATGATGCGGTCGGTCTTGTCCGGCTTCGCAAAGATGACCCCCATGGTGTCGCGGCCCTTCGCGGGAACACCCGCCACGGCCGAACGCACCACCTTGCCGCCACCCATGACCACGAGGACCTCGTCCTCCTCCTGGACGACGAGGGCACCGACGAGGTCACCGCGCTCCTCGGCCAGCTTGGCGACCTTGATCCCGAGGCCTCCGCGGCCCTGCACGCGGTAGTCCTCGACCTTCGTCCGCTTGGCGAATCCTCCCTCGGTCACGATGAACACGAAGGAGTCGTCGCTCACGACGTTGGCTGCGAGCAGGTCGTCGTCATCGCGGAACTTCATGCCGGTCACTCCGGAGGTGGCACGTCCCATGGGCCGCAGGGCGTCGTCGTCCGCCGTGAACCGCAGCGACTGACCCTTGCGGGAAACCAGCATGATGTCATCGTCCCCGGAGACGAGCTGCGCCGAGACGAGTTCGTCGTTGTCCCGGAGGTTGATGGCGATCACGCCGGCCGTCCGGTTGGTGTCGTAGTCCTCGAGCCGCGTCTTCTTGACGAGTCCGCGCTTGGTGGCCAGCACCAGGTAGGGCGACTGCTGGTAGTCCCGGAGGTCCAGCACCTGCGCGATCGTCTCGTCGGGCTGGAAGGCCAGGAGGTTCGCCACGTGCTGACCCTTGGCATCCCGCGCGGCCTCGACCAGTTCGTACGCCTTGGCGCGGTAGACGCGGCCGAGGTTGGTGAAGAACAGGAGCCAGTGGTGCGTCGTGGTGACGAAGAAGTGCTCGACGACGTCGTCACCTCGCAGCTGGGCTCCCCTGATCCCCTTGCCGCCGCGCGCCTGCTGACGGTAGTTGTCGCTGCGCGTGCGCTTGACGTATCCACCGCGGGTGATGGTGACGACCATCTCCTCCTCGGGGATCAGGTCCTCCATGCTCATGTCACCGTCATAGCCCATGAGGATCTCCGTGCGGCGGTCGTCACCGAACTTGGCGACGATCTCCGACAGCTCGGTGCTGACGATCCCGCGCTGGACGTCCTCGGAGGCGAGGATCCGGTTGAACTCGGTGATCATCTGTTCGAGTTCCGCATGGCGGTCCTGGATCTTCTGCCGTTCCAGGGCCGCGAGGCGGCGGAGCTGCATGTTCAGGATCGCCGTGGCCTGGAGCTCGTCGATCGAGAGCAGACCCATGAGTCCGTCCCTGGCCTCCTCGGTGGTCGACGACGCACGGATCAAGGCGATGACCTCGTCCAGCGCATCGAGTGCCTTGAGCAGCCCGCGGAGGATGTGCGCCTCCTCCTCGGCCTTGCGCAGCCTGTACCGCGTGCGACGGACGATGACCTCGAGCTGGTGCGTCACCCAGTGCCGGATGAAGGCGTCGAGGCTCAGCGTGCGCGGCACATCATCGACGATGGCCAGCATGTTGGCGCTGAAGTTGTCCTGCAGCTGCGTGTGCTTGTAGAGGTTGTTCAGGACCACCTTCGCCACGGCGTCGCGCTTGAGCACGATCACGAGGCGCTGCCCCGTACGGCCCGACGTCTCGTCCCGCAGGTCCGCGATCCCGCTGACCTTGCCGTCCTTGACCAGCTCGGCGATCTTGATGGCGAGATTGTCCGGGTTGGCCTGGTAGGGAAGTTCCGTGACGACGAGGCAGGTGCGGTTCTGGATCTCCTCGACATTGACGACGGCGCGCATCGTGATGGAGCCGCGGCCGGTCCGGTAGGCGTCCTCGATGCCCTTGTGACCGAGGATCTGCGCACCGGTCGGGAAATCGGGGCCCTTGATCCGGGCGATCAGCGCTTCGAGCAGTTCCTCCTTCGATGCCTCGGGGTTCTCCAGATACCACTGCACGCCATCCGCGACCTCGCGCAGGTTGTGCGGCGGGATGTTGGTGGCCATGCCGACGGCGATCCCCGAAGACCCGTTGACGAGCAGGTTCGGGAACCGTGACGGGAGGATCGTCGGTTCCTGGTTCTTGCCGTCGTAGTTGTCCTGGAAGTCGACGGTCTCCTCGTCGATGTCGCGGACCATCTCCATGGCGAGCGGCGCCATCTTCGTCTCGGTGTACCGCGGCGCGGCGGCGCCGTCGTTGCCCGGCGAACCGAAGTTGCCCTGCCCGAGCGCCAACGGATACCGCATGGTCCAGTCCTGGATGAGCCGGACGAGGGCGTCGTAGATCGCGGAGTCGCCATGGGGGTGGTACTGCCCCATGACCTCACCGACCACGCGGGCACACTTGTTGAACGAACGGTCCGGCCGGTAGCCACCGTCGAACATCGCGTAGAGCACGCGACGGTGGACGGGCTTGAGTCCGTCCCGGACGTCGGGCAGGGCCCGGCCGACGATGACGGCCATGGCGTAGTCCAGGTAGGACCGCTGCATCTCCGTCTGCAGGTCGACCTGCTCCACGCGGTCCGTCAGGACCTCACCCTCGATGGGCTCGTCCGGTCCGTTGCCGGTGATGTCGTCACTCATGAATCAGTTCCGTTCGTCATGTTTTACCCGCAGTACTGGCGAATCCGAGCGAGGGTGGCCCGGCGTTCCGTGGAGGCGCTGTGATCTTCGCGAGGAACGAGCGAAGGTCGTTGCGCCGGCAGAACGCCGGTGCGACCCGTCAGATATCGAGGAAACGCACGTCCTTGGCGTTCTGCTGGATGAAGTTGCGTCGCGATTCGACGTCCTCGCCCATGAGCACCGAGAACACCTGGTCGGCTGCGGCGGCGTCGTCCATGGTCACCTGCAGCAGCGTCCGGTGATCAGGATCCATGGTGGTGTCCCACAGTTCTGTGTAGTCCATCTCGCCGAGACCCTTGTACCGCTGGATCCCGTTGTCCTTCGGGAGACGCTGGTTCCGCGCCAGGCCCATCTTGATGACCTCGTCGCGCTCCCGGTCGCTGAAGACGTAGTCGTGCTTCGCGTTGGACCATTTGATCCGGTACAGGGGCGGCTGCGCGAGGTAGACGAACCCGTTCTCGATCAGCGGGCGCATGTAGCGGAAGAGCAGGGTGAGGAGCAGGGTGGTGATGTGCTGCCCGTCGACATCGGCATCGGCCATGAGCACGATCTTGTGGTATCTGGCCTTCGCGACATCGAAGTCCTCACCGATACCGGCGCCGAACGCGGTGATCATCGCCTGGACCTCACTGTTGCCGAGCGCCCTGTCGAGGCGCGCACGCTCGACGTTGAGGATCTTCCCGCGCAACGGCAGGATGGCCTGGGTCTCGGGATTGCGCCCCCGGACCGCGGAACCGCCTGCCGAGTCACCCTCCACGATGTAGATCTCGGACCGCGACGGGTCCTTGGACTGGCAGTCCTTGAGCTTGCCCGGCATACCGCCGGACTCGAGGAGCCCCTTCCGCCGTGTGGACTCCCGTGCCTTCCGGGCAGCGAGCCGTGCCTGGGAAGCCTGGATCGACTTGCGGATGACGTCACGGGCCGGGCCGGGGTTGCGCTCCAGCCAGTCCCCGAGCTGATCCGTGACCACGCGCTGGACGAACCCCTTCACCTCGGAGTTCCCGAGCTTGGTCTTGGTCTGGCCCTCGAACTGGGGCTCGGAGAGCTTGACGGAGATGACAGCCGTCAGGCCCTCGCGGATGTCGTCACCCGTGAGGTTGTCGTCCTTCTCCTTGATGATGTTCTTCTCGCGCGCGTACCGGTTGATCAGGGTGGTCATGGCAGCACGGAAGCCCTCTTCGTGCGTCCCGCCCTCGTGCGTGTTGATCGTGTTGGCGTACGTGTGGACGCTCTCGGAATACGCCGAGGTCCACTGGAGAGCGATCTCCACGGACATGGTGCGGTCAGCGGTCTCCGTGTCGAACGCGATCACATCGGGATGGACCACCTCGACGCGCTTCGACGAGTTCAGGTGCTGCACGTAGTCGAGCAGGCCGTTCTCGTACAGGTACTGGACCTCGCGGTGCTTCGGCGTGGCGTCCTCGCCGGTCTCGGCGGTGACCTCGTCCTCGACCTCGTCGGCGTGCTCGTCCGTGAGGGTGATACGGAGGCCCTTGTTGAGGAAGGCCATCTGCTGGAAGCGCGCCCGGAGGGTTTCGAAGTCGAACTCGGTCGTCTCGAAGATCGAAGCATCCGGGTAGAACGTCTGCGTGGTCCCCGTCTCGTTCGTCTCCTCGCCCTTGCGCAGCTCGCCGACGGGCTTCCCACCGTCCGCGAAGGTCTGGCGCCAGACGTGTCCCTGGCGCCGAACCTCGGTCTCGACGCGCTTCGACAGCGCATTGACCACGGAGATGCCGACGCCGTGCAGACCACCGGAGACGGCGTAGCCGCCGCCGCCGAACTTCCCGCCGGCGTGCAGGATGGTCATGACGACCTCGACGGTCGGACGACCCTCCGTAGGGTGCATGTCCACGGGGATCCCGCGGCCGTTGTCCACGACCTTCACGCCGCCGTCGGCCTGCAGGGTGACCTCGATGTGGTCGCAGTACCCGGCCAGTGCCTCATCGACGGAGTTGTCCACCACTTCGTACACGAGGTGGTGGAGCCCCCGCGGACCCGTCGAGCCGATGTACATCCCAGGCCGCTTCCGCACGGCTTCCAGGCCCTCGAGGACCGTGATCTCGCTCGCGCCGTACGCGTGCTCCGTCGCTGCCTCCAGGATCGGGGACTCACCCTCGCCGATTACCACATCACTTGCGTTCAACTCGTTCTCGTGTGCCACAGGCGCAAACGGCTCCTCAACTGGGTGGACAACAACAATCTCACCCCATTCTACCCTGAGGAGGGCTACAATCGCGCACGAACAGGCCCTCATCGGCCACTGAACGGGCGTCAGAGCGAACAGCGGGTCGTCCCGTGAGGACCGATACCGGTGAGGCACCCCCGATTGCCCTACAGCCCGCTCAGAGGACGCAGAACTCGCCGCGTGTCATCCGTAGGTGTCGCGCGGGCCGCGGCCCTTCACGGTCCGCCCGCCCTTGCGCCAGCTGGGCGCTGCCGGCCCGACGACGGAGAGGCGCGTGACGACCCCGGGCCCCAGCTCCGCCTCGAACCGCTGCAGGACCTGCGGCGTGATGAGGCGCAACTGTGTGGCCCAGGCCGTCGAATCGCATCTCACGAGGACCGTGTCCGCGTCGAAACTCTCCGGCACGCAGTGGGCCGCGATGTCCGCACCGACGATCTCGTCCCAGCGTGAGAGGACCGATCCGACGGCGACCGGAGACCTCCACCCCCGCTCGGCGAGCATGCGGGAGAAGACGTTCCCCAGTCCCTCCGGATCACGCCCTCCGTAGACCGGGTCCGGGGACCAGCGCCTCCGGGCCGTCTTCGCCGGTTTCCGTGTGGAGGCCTCGCGAGGAGTACCACGCGAAGCGGAGGCGTTCCGCAGGCGATTGAGCAGTGCCTGGGGGGCATCCTGTTCAGGGAATCCAACGCCCGGACCGACATCGGCCGAAGCGCCGCGATCACCGAGAGACATACCTGTATCGGAATATGCCGACGGCAATATGTTCTCGGGATCGTCAGCGGGCTCCGGGTCACGCACGGCGGGCGTCCCCTGCATCGATCCCGCCGGACACGACGCGGATCTGTCGACCGACCAGTGCATCGGGGATGTCGTCGCCCACGGCGGCGGTCACCAGCACCTGTTCGGCGGGCGCCACGATCGATGCGAGCCTGTGGCGCCGCTCGGCGTCCAGCTCCGCGAAGACGTCGTCGAGGATCAGGACGGGACCACCCCCGGGTGTCCGGTCCTCCTGCAACAACAGGTAGTAGGAGGCAAGCCTCAGGGCGAGTGCCATGGACCAGGTCTCGCCATGGGAGGCGTATCCCTTCGCGGGCACGGCTCCGAGCACCAAACCGAGATCATCGCGATGCGGTCCCACGAGGGAGAGTCCGCGCTCCAGTTCCTTCTTCCGGTGCCGCAGCAGGGTATCCACGAACAGCTGGGTCAGTGCGGGGGCGTCCAGCCCCCGCAGGGTGTTCTCCGTCCCGTCACCGGGTACGGCGATCGGGACGTCGTCGTCGGCGCCGGAGTCGCCCATCGGCGAGACGGAGACGCTCGAGGCATAGGCGAGCTCCGCGGTCTTCGATCCGTCCGTCAACTCCGCATAGGCCCGCTGGACGAGCGGTCGGAGTTGCCCGACGAGCACCAGCCGAGCGGACAGCAGGCGTGCCCCCGCCTCGGCGAGGTGCTGGTCCCAGACGTCGAGGGTCGACTCGTGGGCGGCCGAGAACCGCCCGGCGGTCCGGCCCGATTTCAGGAGGGCGTTCCGCTGTTTCAGGACACGCTCGTAATCGGCGCGGAGGGCCGACTGATGGGGAAGCAGGGAGACCATGACGTCGTCGAGATACCGTCGTCGGCCGGAAGGGTCTCCCTTCACCAGTGCGAGGTCCTCCGGTGCGAAGAGCACGGTCTTCAGGATCCCGGCGGCATCACGTGCCCTTACCGGGTTGGAACGGTTGATCCGGGCACGGTTCGCGGTCTCGGCATTGATCTCCACCTCGACGGTGGTCCGCTGGTCCCCACGGACCAGCCGTCCGCGGATGATCGCCCTGTCCTCGCCGAAGGAGATCAGGGGCCGGTCGGTACTGACCCGATGGGAGGAGAGCGAGGCCAGATACCCTACGGCCTCGACGATGTTGGTCTTGCCGACACCGTTCGGTCCCACGAAGACCGTCGTCCCGGGGCCTATCTCCGCGTCGAGCTGGGGGTAGCTGCGGAACCCGGTGAGCGAGAGGTGCTCAACGTACACCGGGCACCACTCACTCCGCTGTCGGCTGGGCGGGCTTCACGGCGTGGCCGCCGAACTGGTTGCGGAGTGCTGCGACCATTTTCATGGCCGGTGCATCGTCCTGCCGTGAGGCGAAGCGGGCGAACAGGGCGGCCGTTATGGCGGGTGCGGGGACGGAGTTGGCGATGGCTTCCTCGACCGTCCAGCGGCCCTCGCCCGAATCCTCGACGTAGCCGGCGATCCTGGACAGTCCCGGGTCCTCCTGCAGCGCCTTGACGAGGAGGTCCAGGAGCCAGGACCGTACGACGGTCCCTTTCTGCCATGCGGCGAAGGTGCCGTGGACGTCCTTGACGATGTCCTTGGCCTCGAGCAGCTCGTAGCCCTCGGCGTACGACTGCATGAGTCCGTACTCGATCCCGTTGTGGACCATCTTGGCGTAGTGACCGGCACCGACGTCCCCCACGTGGACGAAGCTCTCGGAACGCTCACCCTCGGGACGCAGCGCATCAAAGATCGGCATGGCGAGCTCGATGTCCTCCTGGGTGCCGCCGGCCATGAGTCCGTAGCCGTTCTCCAGGCCCCACACCCCGCCGGATACGCCGCAGTCCAGGAACCTGACGCCTTTCTGCGCGAGCAGGGTCGCGTGGATCTGATCGTCCGTGAATTTCGAGTTGCCGCCGTCGATCACCAGGTCGCCCGGGCTCAGGAGTTCGGAGAGGTCCTTCACCACCGCGTCGGTGATCTGCCCCGCGGGAACCATCACCCAGATGATCCGCGGGATGGGGAGCGCCGCGACGAGCTCTTCGAGGCTCGGCACGTCGGTGCGGTCCGGACTCCGGTCGAATCCGGTGACCTCGATGCCTTTCTCCCGCAACCGACCTCTCATGTTGAAACCCATTTTTCCGAGTCCGATGAGGCCGATATGCATGAGATTCTCCTTCTGACGGTGAGTTCGGCCGAGGGTGGGGCCGATCGCTGTGCCTGGGGGCGGCCTACTGGTTGGGAAGCCGCACGGGCATCAGCAGGTACCTGTAGTCTTCCCTGTCCTCACCCGTGACGTCATCCTGGGCGGACATGACCGCAGGCTTCGGAGGTGAGGTAAAGGAGAAACGCACATACGGGCTGCTGAAGGCACCCAGACCCTCACTCAGGTAATGCGGGTTGAAGGCGACGGTGATGTCATCGCCGTCCAACGTCGCTTCGATGGCCTCGGATGCCTGTGCGTCCTCGCCGGTGCCGGCGTCGAGCGTGACCTGACCATCGGTGAACGCGAGACGGACCGGGGTGTTCCGCTCGGCGACGAGGGAGACACGACGTACAGCCTCGACCAGCGTGCTGGTCTGGACCGTCGCGTGGATCGGGGTCTTCTCCGGGAAGAGCGAACGGATCTTCGGGTAGTCGCCATCCACGAGCAGCGAGGTCGTCCGTCGACCGCCTGATTCGAAGCCGATCAGTTCCGAGTCCGCAGAGAAGGCGATGTTGAGGTCTCCGGCCCCACCGAGTGTCTTCGCTACTTCGTTGAGTGTCTTCGCCTTGACGAGCGCGCTGGTCGAGATTCCGGGAGTGGTCGGTCTCCAGGACACTTCACGGAGCGCCAGGCGGTATCTGTCCGTTGCGAGCAGGGTGATGAGATCGTCCTCGATCTCCATGCGGACGCCGGTCAGGATGGGCAGGGTGTCATCACGGCTGGCGGCGATGATCACCTGGGAGACGGCCTGGGCGAACGCGTCGCCGTCGACGACACCACTGACGTCGGGGAGTTTCGGTAGCTCCGGGTACTCACCCTCCGGCATGGTGGCGAGGTTGAAGCGGCTGTTCCTACAGGTGAGGGTGACTTTGGAGCCGTCGGTGGCGACCTCCACGGGAGCGGACGGAAGGCTACGGCAGATGTCGGCGAGGAGTCGGCCTGAGACGAGGATCGTGCCTTCTTCCAGGACATCGGCCGCGATCTCGAGACGCGCGGAGATCTCGTAGTCGAAGCTCGCAAGACTGAGTGTTCCTGCCTCGGCCTTGATCAGCAGTCCTGCGAGAACGGGCACCGGCGGCCGTGGAGACAGCGAGCGTGCGGTCCAGGAGACAGCCTCTGCCAGTACATCCCGCTCAACTCTGAATTTCACGGAGCAGTGCCGCCTTTCAAAAAAACAGCCACCGGCGGAGCCGGCGGGTGATGGGTCCAACGTCGTCCACGGAGGGGCCCGGGCACGGGGAACTACAACCCTACTGGGTGAAAGCTTAGCCGGACATCGGGTCCGCGAAGCGGGGCGGAGGTCCGGGGGATCGGTGCGGAGCGGGACGTGGAATGTTATCTGAAGAACTTTTGAAGTTTAAGGTTCGTAGTGTTAATAACTGCTGTGGATTCTGTGGATAACCCACTGCGGCCGCGGGGTTGCACTGAAGT
Source organism: Arthrobacter sp. CP30 (assembly GCF_053470025.1). Taxonomy (NCBI): domain Bacteria; kingdom Bacillati; phylum Actinomycetota; class Actinomycetes; order Micrococcales; family Micrococcaceae; genus Arthrobacter; species Arthrobacter sp. CP30. The sequence goes on along the minus strand of NZ_JBQEMM010000002.1, from coordinate 20,045 downwards.
GACCTGTGGACAAGGTGTGGGTCGGCGGAACGGCCGGCAGGAGTCCCCTGTGGGCAAGATCCTTGTAGTTCCAGCGATCCACAGGGCGAGGGGGGTTTGTCCTCAGGATGACCGTGCTGAGGGAGGGGTTTATCCACAGCTGTGTCCACACCTGTTAATTACTGACGGGATGCGGCCGAACTCGTCCGCGGTGCTCAGGCTTCGCGTTGTTTGTGCTTGATCCGGTTGGTCAGTTCCGTGACCTGATTGAAGATCGCACGGCGTTCGGCCATGAGTTCACGGATCTTCCGGTCCGCGTGGATGACCGTGGTGTGGTCACGACCGCCGAGTTCGGCACCGATCTTCGGAAGCGACATGTCCGTCAACTCCCGACACAGGTACATCGCGATCTGCCGCGCCGTGACGAGGGTGCGCGTCCGCGACTTGCTGCACAGTTCCTCCAGGCTGATCTGGAAGTAATCAGCCGTCTGCGCCATGATCACCGTCGACGTGATCTCCCGGGCGCCGTCGTCGGAGATGAGGTCCTTGAGGACGATCTCCGCCAGGTTGACGTCGACCTGCTGCCGGTTCAGGCTGGCGAACGCCGTCACCCGGATCAGGGCCCCCTCGAGTTCCCGGATGTTCGTGGCGATCTTCGAGGCGATGTACTCAAGGACGTCGTCGGGTGCGCTCAGGCTGTCGCTGATCGCTTTCTTCCGCAGGATCGCGATCCTGGTCTCCAGCTCGGGTGGCTGGATGTCGGTCAGCAGGCCCCATTCGAAGCGGGACCGCATGCGCTCCTCGAACCCGATCAGCTGCTTGGGCGGCAGGTCCGACGTGATGACGACCTGCTTGTTGTGGTTGTGCAGCGCGTTGAAGGTGTGGAAGAACTCCTCCATCGTCCGGTCCTTGCCGGAGAGGAACTGGATGTCGTCGATGAGGAGGATGTCCACGTTGCGATAGGTCTGCTTGAAGCTCGACCCCTCGTCGTCCCGGATCGAGTTGATGAAGTCGTTGGTGAACTCCTCCGAATTCACGTACCTGACCCTGATCCCCGTGTACAGGTGGCGGGCGTAGTGCCCGATGGCATGCAGGAGGTGTGTCTTCCCGAGGCCCGAGTCGCCATAGATGAACAGGGGGTTGTAGGCCTTTGCCGGTGCTTCGGCGACGGCCACGGCGGCAGCGTGGGCGAAGCGGTTGGAGGATCCGATGACGAAGGTGTCGAAGATGTATTTCGGGTTCAGCCGGCCGAACTCGTGCGAGTTGCTCGGTGGCGTCGGTGACGGCTTCGTCTCGCCCTTGGGTTCCGGGGAGGATTCCTCCGGTTCGGGATCCGGTTCCTCCTCCCTGACGGGGGTCAGCTCCGGATCGATGACGAAGGCGCACTGGATGTCCTCACGGAAGACGTCGTGCAGGGCCTCGTCGAGCGCACTCTTCAACTGCGTCTGCAGGACTTCACGGGTGAGTTCGTTCGGAACAGCGATGAGCATGGTGGTGCCGATGAGCCCCTGGGCCTGGGCGAGCACCATGAAGCCCCGCTGCCGGGGAGTGACACGATCGTCCTGCTCGAGGGTCCGGATGACTTTGCGCCAGGAACTCCCGACGTCGTTTACCTCATCTGTACCCACGGAAAACCCCTCTTGGCTCTGCAGTCCACCCTCGAAAAGGTCCGTCATCCACAGACTTGTACACAAGGCGTGGATAAACGGACCATGGCAAGACTAGAGGATGGAAAGTACAGAAGATAGCGGACCTGCGGGGCCTGGACGGGGGCGCGGAGACCTTCACGGGAGCCTCGGGAGTGGCCGTGTACTGTTGGTCGGGTACCGGTTGTCCACAGGTTGTAGAGAAGTATGGTCCACAGCCGACCGACCGCGAGTTTGACGCCCCTGAGCCGCGTCCCCTAACGTGATGTAGTCCAACATGTCTGCATTTCGCATGCCATCACAGATGTTCCCGGGTACGAAGTGGCCTCGGGATGTGACAGCTCTCCCGCGAATGTCGGATGTACACCTTCATCGCGTCAGTCTGTTCTTCCCCCTTGTTGCAATGGGCCGGACGCATCTCAAGATCGTTCTGGAGTAACTACAGTGAGCAAGCGGACCTTTCAGCCGAATAACCGCCGTCGTGCCAAGAAGCACGGTTTCCGTCTTCGCATGCGCACCCGCGCAGGCCGCGCCATCCTGTCGGCGCGCCGCGGCAAGGGCCGTACCGAACTCTCGGCCTAAGCGGTTCCCTCCCCGCCATGCAGCCCTCGGGTGATCGCGCCGGCGCAGGCTCTCCTCTCCCCTCCGTGGATTGGTCCGACCTGTGCTCCCGGTGATCCATCGGGTGCGAGCAGCGGCGGATTTCGCACGTACCGTACGTTCCGGTGTCCGTTCAGGGCGCCGGAACGTCGTGCTATACGGGGCCATGACGTCGTCGGATGCCCCCTCCCGGGTCGGTTTCATCGTCGGCAAGAACGTGGGGAACGCCGTCGCGCGGAATCTCGTTAAGCGAAGGCTTCGCCATGTCATGGCGGAGTGGATCCGGACACACCCGCAGGGTTTCGACGTCGTCGTCCGCGCACTTCCCGCATCGGCAGGCGCCGAGTGGCAGGACGTGCACCGGGACGTGACGGGAGGGCTCGCAGCGGTGGTTCGGAAGCTGGAGCGGTCGCAGGTCCCGGAGAAGGAAGGCAGAGTATCGTGAAGAAGGTCGCCGTCGCTGTGCTGGCCTTCCTCATCGGTCTGCCGCGTCTCGCTGCGATCTGGCTCCTGATCGCGTACCGGAAGGTCGTCTCTCCGCTGTACGGCCAGGTGTGCCGTTTCTACCCGAGCTGCTCCGCCTATGCGCTGGAGGCGGTCACGGTCCACGGCTTCCTGAGGGGAACGTGGCTCGCCGCACGGCGGGTGGTCCGCTGCCACCCATGGAACGACGGCGGCGTGGATCACGTACCCGAGGGTTCCAGGATCTTTCCGGACGGGAAGGTCCCTTCGATTGTTGTGTTGAACCACCCGGTCATCCCGGCCGATGACGAAAGCCGCCCGGCGGCTCGAGGAGCAAACTGATTGTGGGTTTTTTTGAGACGATCCTGGCGCCGTTCAGGTGGCTCGTGTCGTGGATCATGTTCATGTTCCACGAGGGCTTCTCGTTCCTCGGGATGGACCCTGCATCCGGGTGGACCTGGGTGCTTTCCATCGTCGGACTCGTCGTCGTCATCCGTGCCGCCCTGATCCCGGTCTTCGTCAAGCAGATCAAGGCGCAGCGCGGGATGCAGGCCCTGCAGCCGGATCTCCGCAAGCTGCAGCAGAAGTACAAGGGCAAGACCGACCAGCTCTCGCGCCAGGCCATGACGCAGGAGCAGATGGCGCTCTACAAGAAGCACGGGACGAACCCGTTCGCTGCCTGCCTGCCGATCCTCATCCAGATGCCGTTCTTCTTCGCGCTCTTCACGGTCCTCAACGGGATCTCCCGCGCGAGCGAGGAGGGCATCGAGATCGGCGCCCTCTCGCCGGAGTCCGTCCGCCAGTTCGACGATGCCACCATCTTCGGGGCTCCCCTCTCGTCCACCTTCCTCGGCAGCTTCGGAGCCGACGGGAACATCAGCGTGATCATCCTCTCCGTCATCATGATCATCGCGATGACGGCCTCGCAGTTCATCACGCAGAAGCAGATCATGGCGAAGAACATGTCCGAGGAGGCCATGCAGAGCCCCTTCATGCGTCAGCAGAAGATCATGCTCTACATCCTCCCGCTGGTCTTCGGCATCGGCGGGATCAACTTCCCGATCGGTGTCCTCGTGTACTGGACCACCACCAACGTGTGGACCATGGCTCAGCAGTTCTACGTGATCCGGAGGATGCCGACGCCGGGATCGCCCGCTGCGAAGGCACTGGCCGATCGCCGCGCCAAGAAGGGTCTGCCCATGGTCCCGCTCCTCGGCGAGCGGAAGGCCGAGCCTGCCATCGAGGCGGTTCCCGAGGCCCGGGTGCAGCGCGTCCAGCCCCAGCGCAAGAAGAGGAAGAAGCGATGAGCGTAGACAACGAAGAGCAGACTCCCGAGCTCGACCCGAACGGGACGGACCAGAGCGGTCCCGGAGAGGCGGACGGCCCGGAGGTCGACGCCCCTGAGGCGGATGCTGCCGAGGAGACCGACGGTCCGGCGGGATCGAGGTCGTCGAGACTCGACGAGGAGGGCGATGTAGCAGCGGACTATCTCGAGGAACTCCTCGACATCGCCGATATCGACGGGGACATCGACATCGAGGTGAGGAGTGGCCGCACCTACATCTCCATCCTGTCCGAGGGCTCCGCCGACACCGGGCTCGGTGCCCTCGTCGGTGCTGACGGAGAGGTTCTCGAGGCGCTGCAGGAGCTCACCCGACTCAGCGTGCTGACCGCGACCGACGCCCGGTCGCGACTGGTTCTGGACGTCGACGGCTACCGCGACAGGCGTGGGCGGGAGCTGACGGCTGTGGCGCAGGAAGCCGTCGACCGGGTGAAGGAGAGCGGCGAGGATGTCGCTCTTGCTCCGATGTCCGCCTACGAACGGAAGATCGTGCACGACGTCGTCGCTGATCTCGGCTTCGTCAGTGAGTCCGAGGGCGAAGGTCAGGCGCGACACATCGTCGTGTCGCCGAGCGATGACTGACAGCCCGGATCAGGCGCCGGGAGCGATTCCTGAGCCGAGCCGGCACGAGCTCGCCGCCGCCGAGAGTATCTTCGGGGGCCGGATCGAGACCGCCCGCGCCTTCGTCGCCCATCTTGCGTCGTCGGGTATCGAACGGGGTCTCCTGGGGCCACGGGAGGTGCCCCGACTGTGGGGACGCCATGTCCTCAACTGTGCGGTGGTCGCCGACCTGATGGCGGTGGATACGACGGTCGTGGACGTCGGCAGTGGTGCCGGTCTTCCCGGTCTCGCGATCGCCATCGCCAGACCGGATCTCGAGTTGCACCTGGTGGAACCCCTGGAGCGGCGGGTCATCTGGTTGAACGAGGTCGTCCGCGATCTCGGCCTCGACAACGTGACGGTGCACCGTGCGAGGGCAGAGCAGCTGGTCGGCGATGTCGCCGGTGACTACGTGACGGCCCGCGCGGTGTCCGCCCTCACGACGCTGGCAGGATGGACCATCCCCCTGGCTCGTCCCGGCGCAGAGGTACTCGCGATCAAAGGGCGAGGGGCGTCGGAGGAGATCGAGAAAGCGAAGAAGGTCATCCGCACATTGGGCGGCGGGACGCCGGAGATCATCGTGATCGGAGATGCAGTACTGGAGGAACCCACAACGGTGGTGCGGATCCCGGTGCGGATCCGCTGATCCTGATTCCCCTGCCCGCGTTGGCTCCTTGCCGTCCCCGTCAGATGGCGGCTGAGTCCCGCAGCGTTCCGGCTACCCTTGTAGATAACGACGTCTGGCATGTGAGAGTGAGCAACCGAGTGACCATCAAGGACGCCCCCGTGAAGAAGGTCGAGGGCCATCGCGCCCTCGGCAACCCTCCCTCGGTCGGCTTGCGTGAAATACAACCGGGAAAGTTTGCAGATCCAGTAAATACAGGTGTCGTTCCACGTGAAGCCCTGTCAGCGCGTGGCAAGACAGCCAATGCGGTCGACACGTCGACGAAGAAGACGGCCAGGGGCGGAAGCGTGATGGAGACGATGGACGACTCCTCGCCTCTCGGCCGGGAGCTGGCGAACGAGGTGAAGCGTCGGGAGAAGCTGCTGGGCAAGGAACTTCCCAAGCCGCGGAGTACCCGCATCATGACCATCAGCAACCAGAAGGGTGGGGTCGGCAAGACGACGACGACGGTCAACATCGCTGCCGCGCTGGCCACCGCGGGGTTGCAGGTTCTCGTGATCGACATCGACCCTCAGGGCAACGCCTCCACTGCACTCAACATCGACCACCACGCTGAAGTGGATTCCATCTACGACGTTCTCATCGACGACGTCCCGCTCGGTGACGTGGTGGCGCCCTGCCCCGATGTTCCCAACCTCATCTGTGCGCCGGCGACGATCCACCTTGCTGGGGCTGAGATCGAACTGGTGTCCCTGGTCGCAAGGGAGCAACGCCTCCGCCGTGCCATCGACGTCTACGCGAAGGAACGGGAGGAGAAGGGTCAGCCGCGGCTGGATTTCGTGTTCATCGACTGTCCCCCCAGTCTCGGCCTTCTCACCGTCAATGCTTTCGTCGCGGCGAAGGAGGTGCTCATCCCCATCCAGTGCGAGTACTACGCGCTCGAAGGGCTGAGCCAGCTCCTGAAGAACATCGAGATGATCCAGAAGCATCTCAACGCGGATCTCGCCGTCTCGACCATCCTCCTGACCATGTACGACGGGAGAACGAACCTCGCGGCCCAGGTGGCGGCTGAGGTGAGGGAGCATTTCCCCGAGCAGGTGCTGAAGGCTGTGGTACCCCGCTCGGTGCGGATCTCCGAAGCCCCCAGCTACCAGCAGACCGTCATGACCTACGATCCGTCCTCGAGTGGGGCGCTGTCCTATCAGGAAGCTGCCGCGGAAATAGCCTCGCGTTCATAGGAGTTGTGGGTCCGGGTGATCCGAACCCCTGAACAGTACTGGTGGGCATGGGTCCACACCCGGAAGGAATGACATGGTTGAGAAACGGCGCGGATTGGGTCGAGGACTGGGTGCTCTGATTCCGAGTGCACCCGCTGAGGAGGAGCCAGAGGTTCTGCCTGCAGTGGAGCCGGTCGGCGCGTCCCGTGACGTCCCTCAGACGGACAGCAGTGATCGCAAGCAGGGTAGCCGGCCTGTCGATCTGTTCTTCGAACGCGTGACCGAGGAAGACGTGGCAGAGCAGCCACGTTCGTATTCCTCCGCGCTGCGCAGCGGGATCAACAAGAATGTCCAAGATGCGCAAACGAAGCGCGTTGGTAAGACGTCCCGTAAAGCTGCGTCCGGTGGAGCGAAGAGGTCATCTACGTCAGAGGCGGGAGACGACGCCGCATCGGCCGCGGCCCCCGGGCAATCGATGTCAACGCCGGCTGAGCCCCGGGAACAGGGCGATGTCTCGGAGCGGGATGCCCCCGATGAAACGGACACGACGATATCCCAGGTCACGGGACATGCGCACGACGACCAGCGGTCGGCGCAGGCGGCCACACCAAGCGCTGGCCGGGAAGAGGGATCGGTTCCCGGCGGTCGCGCCGCAGCTGCCACCCCTGTTCCACGTGAAACGACCGGTAGCGGTCGGTCCGCCGGTTCCGTCAGCGCCGATGTCGTGGCTGGGGCTGATGTGGGTGCGGGTCTGGTCGAGGTACCTGGCGCGACCTTCGCGGACCTGCCGCTGGACGCGATCCACCCGAACCGCAAGCAGCCCCGCGTCGAGTTCAACGAGGACGAGCTCTCGGAACTGGTTCACTCGATCCGCGAAATCGGCGTTCTGCAGCCGATCGTCGTCAGGCCGTCGCAGGAGCCAGGAGAACCCCGGTACGAACTGGTGATGGGTGAGCGTCGGTGGCGAGCTTCGCGTGAAGCCGGTGTGGACACGATCCCCGCCATCATCCGTGTCACTCTCGACGACGACCTCCTGCGGGATGCTCTTCTGGAGAACCTTCATCGGAGCGCGTTGAATCCACTGGAAGAGGCAGCGGCGTACCAGCAGCTTCTCGATGATTTCGGGTGCTCGCATGACGAACTCGCAGGACGTCTGGGACGGTCCCGTCCTCAGATCTCCAACACACTGCGGCTGATGAAGCTCCCTCCGCTCGTCCAACGTCGGGTGGCTGCCGGAGTTCTTTCAGCAGGTCACGCCCGTGCACTGCTTGGCCTTGCAGATCCTGCCGATATGGAGAAGCTGGCTCAGAGAATCGTTGCCGAAGGGTTGTCTGTTCGGTCCACCGAGGAGATCGTTGCCCTCAGTGGCGGTTTGAGGCGCGCTTCGAAGCCTTCCATGCCGAAGGATAGCGCTCGTCACGAACGGCTCGACTACCTGGCAACCTCCCTCGCTGATCGGTTGGACACCAGTGTGAAGATCACGTTGGGCGCCAAGAAGGGCCGCGTCAGCATCGAGTTCGCGAGTGTAGATGACCTGAACAGGATTATCGGTGTTCTCGCCCCGGCTCCTGAGTAGGCATTGGTCGCCCGCCCTGAGTCGCAGGTTCGATGATCTGCGCGGCGCAATCACGGGCGCTCGAGGTCCTCGATAGCGGTGCGCGGTGTTTCACGTGAAACGCCGTCGCCGGAGAACCGTTACCGATCATCGGGGGGCGGATCTTTGGGTAGGCGGTGGTTCTTTCGCTGGAGAATCCGCACCGGGCTTCAGCCCGTGCGCTGTGGATTCGTTCTGCTTGATACGGCGAGTGCAGAAGTGAGCTGACCAGGTGCTGCTCGGCATTCGCCGTTGTCTGGGCTCCTCACAAGCTGCTCGCACCGGGGCGGCTGCTGAGATTCCGCGCAGTATGAAATAGGAGAACAGTCATGCGGAGGAAGAGGCTCCAGACCTCGTGCTCCCGGTCGGCAGACGGCTCGCCCCGCCGTTCAGGCTGTGGTACAGCCTGATTGTCGCCTCAACCCTGGTCACCTGTACAGCCGAGGACACGCATCATGCAGGTCTGCAGGTACTACCCGACGGAGTTAGCCGGGTGTGTTCCTCGTTTCACGTGGAACATAAGGAGCTTTATCGTGCGATCGTAGAAATGTTCCTTCGACCGACCGGGCTTCTCCAGCCCTATCAGTCCGCAGGTCTCATACACCTTTCGGCGCCAAGAGGATTTCGTGCTGACAGCCCTGGTCAGGAAGCGTCGGGTCGTGTGGGGTGCCGCTCAGAAGGTCACCACGCCGGGCTGAGGCAGGGACCATCTCCGTCTGTCGGCCATACACTGCGCCATGCCTACGGCGGAAGAGCCCGCTGGAAGGGCTCACGGTCGACCCCCGCTGGCATCTTGAAGACCTGGAGGGGAGCCGAGCCCCATTTGGCGCGATCGTCCTGCTATGAGGCCACATCACTGCTGTGTTTCACGTGAAACGAGGAGCATAAGTAGTTACAACGAGCTTACTCGGCTCCAAGTCAGCTCACTATCGGGTATTCGGGGCGTTCACCTATCTGTGGTCAGCGATCCGCATACCGTCGGATGCCGGCGCAGTCGGGCAGCTCCGGCCGCCGAAGCCCGATCCATGTCCGATTCTGCGGCCTATTCGTCACCGAAGCTGGCGCCGGCGCTTCGGAAGCTGCGCTCCAGCCATTGCAGGATGACACAGTCGATTGAAGTGGGCCAAAGGTCCGCAGCTCTTCGTCCTCTGGGAGCGGAGCAACGGCCCCGAGTCGGCTTGATCAGGATGGTTGCTCTTGCGCTGGAGGCGCGACCGCGGCAGCTGCGGCCTGCATGGTCTCTCACGTGACACGGAGGCGCTTCTGCTGACGTCCTTGGGGACTTCGCCTCCTTGAATTGTCTTCTATGGCCCCCCGGTTTCACGTGAAACGACGGCCGAAAGCCGAGAGTCGAACTGTCGACGAACAGGGCCGGTGGAACTCATCCGACTGATGATGTGGCCACACACCGTTGCGGGGGTCTTGGTGCGTGGTGCAGCAGTCGTTTTTCATCGCCAATTCAGCAGACTGCGCTCACTTTCCTTTGGTCGATGCGTCGAGTGGTCGGTCGCGCCGCCGTGCGATCCGTGCGAAGGGTTCCAATGATGGGGCACGGCGCGCGTGGATGGCTCGTGCAAGTTCGAGAGTTCGAGAGTTCGAGAGTTCGAGAGTTCGAGAGTTCGAGAGTTCGAGAGTCCGAGCGTTCGTAGGTCCGGGAGTCTGGGAGTTCGCAGGGTGGCGAGTTTGCGAGAGGGTGACAGGTCGAGAGTCTGAGACGGCGATAGGGTGACAGCGCGGGAGAACCAGGGGGTGAGATAGCGAGCCGGCGAGAGGATGACGGGGCGAGAAAACGAGGGGGCGGGAAGCCGAAATGGTCAGACCGCGACACCGTGAGATCGAGAAACCGAAGTTCGCAGGGCTTCGCTGCCGGCCAACCGGTCGAGAGCGGCACCGCTTCGGCGGAGGACGGCGCCTCGTGGTCAACAAGACCACGGGAGCTGTCGTCAGGGAAGACACGACGCAGATCGGCTGCCCTCGGGCGTTTCTGTTCCACGTGAAACGTACACGCTGATTGGTGGTTCCGAGCTAGGTTCGACTGCGCGGAGTCGCGGTATGCAGTGGTGGGAGTAGTCCGGATTTCTTGTGGAGCGGTGCGACGCTACCAGTGCACTTCCCTGTAGTGAGAGTGCGGTCGGGGACGAGAACGTCCTGTCTACAGCTGGAATAGCGTGGACTCTCCCCTGTGAAGGCCGTCCTCATACCCGGGTGAAAACAAAAAGAGTTGTCAAGTGCCCAACTACCTCCTCATGTTCTCCTCCCGAGTGACTGTCCTATGCGTTCCACGTGAAACATTGACAGCTGTGTTGAGTTCGAGGCGATCAGGAGGTGGGAAAGAAGTGCGATGTCCGGCCCTTACGTGGTGAAGCCTCCCAGGGCAGAAGAATCTTGAAGCATTACCGCCGACGAACCTCTGTCCAGGTCGTGACAGGGACCCGTATCGACGTGGCTCAGCGATCGCCGTATTGGGCCCATGAGGCTGCAATCGGCGTAGGGCACTGACGTGTGCGAGACAGTGATACCGCCCGTTTCTCCCGGGTTCGCATCGGGTCATGAGCCGAGTTCCTCCGTACGCAGGGTCTTCAACGTGCTGGAAGTTTCGTGCGGGAGGATCAGTCACGCTCGGACCGGACAGTCCGACGAAGGATCATGGCCGGGGTATTACGAGGGTGAAATGGACTATGAAACGCTGCGCTGGGAGAGCCGAAAGTCGCCACGAGTCGGCATGGATGCCTAGCCCTCCTGATCGCCACCCCTCCCCGATTTCCCCACTCCTCGCGTGCTCGGGGACGGTTTCTTGTCACCACGTGCGGCGTGGCGTGAACGACGTGGACGATCGAGGGTCGGGGCAGGTGACGGCGTACCAGGGCGGTCCTGCTAGATGAGGGTGGACGGTATGTCTCGAGAGCCATCCGTGACGCCTCTTGTCTTCCGCAGCATGAAAAAGGGACCCGCCTGTCGGCGGGTCCCTCGGTACTTCAGGCCATCAGTTGATGAAGGCCGCGAACTCCTGCTCGAGGACCTGCTTCGGCTTGGCGCCGATGGAAGTCGCCGCGACCTCGCCTCCCTTGAAGACGTACACGGCGGGGATCGAGGTGATTCCGTACTTCGCAGCGATGGCGGGGTTGTCGTCGACATTCACCTTGACGACATCGATCTTCTCAGCGTGCTCGGCGGCGATGTCGTCGAGGATGGGCGACAGCATGCGGCACGGGCCGCACCATTCTGCCCAGAAATCCACGATGACGGGCTTGCTCGCCTGCAGGACGTCGGCGTCGAATGACGCGTCAGTCACATCCTTTGCGTTGCTCATTGCATTACTCCTTGTGATTGATCGATCAGAGGGAAACGTTCTCGGACACGGCCTCTGCAGGCGGCGTGGGTACGCGCGCCGCTGTCTGGGACGCGCTCACGGTGTCTGCCAGATAGTGCTCGACGTCGAGAGCGGCCACGCATCCGCTGCCGGATGCGGTGATTGCCTGGCGATACGTCGGGTCGATGACATCGCCGGCGGCGAAGACGCCGGGGACCGAGGTCTTCGACGTCCGGCCCTGGACCGCGATGGTGCCCTCGACCGTCAACTCGAGCTGGTCTTTCACCAGATCGACACGAGGATCGTTACCAATAGCAACGAAGACACCGGTCACGTCGATATCGCTCGTCGTACCATCGACGACGTTCGCCAGTTTCAGTCCGGTGACCTTGTCGGATCCATGGATGCCGACGACCTCGGAGTTCCACAGGAAGGAGATCTTCTCGTGGGCGAAGGCGCGGTCCTGCATGATCTTCGACGCGCGGAGGGTGTCGCGGCGGTGGACCACCGTCACGGACCGCGCGAACTTGGTGAGGAAGAGCGCCTCCTCCATGGCTGAATCACCGCCGCCAACGACGGCGATGTCCTGGTCACGGAAGAAGAAGCCGTCGCATGTGGCACACCAGCTGACACCGTGACCGGACAGGCGCTTCTCGTCGTCCAGGCCGATCTCGCGGTATTCGGATCCGGTGGAGATGATCACCGAGCGGGCCAGGAACTCCTCGCCGGTGGCGATGGTGAGCTTCTTGACGTCTCCGGAGAGTTCGGCCTTCACGACGTCCTCGTAGAGGATCTCGGTGCCGAATCGGCGGGCCTGCTTCTCGAACTGCTCCATGAGGTCCGGGCCCATGACACCCTCCGGGAACCCGGGGAAGTTCTCCACATCGGTGGTGTTCATCAGTTCACCGCCGGCCTTGACGGAGCTGGCGATCATCACGGGCTTCAGGTTCGCACGCGCCGTGTAGACGGCCGCCGTGTATCCGGACGGTCCTGACCCGACGATGATGACGTCGTGGATCTTCTGCTCGCCTTCGGTGCTGTGAGCGGTGGGCGTGTCCAACTGGACCTCGGTGTGGGTTGTCACGTTCTCGAAAGACCTTTCTGTCTTCTCCATCGCTGATACGGCCGGTCCGGTCACATCTGCGGACACTTCCCTCAACGGAACCACACATACGCTTATTCCGTCGACGACGCCGGCCGATGCTCGACGTCGGTTCCCTGTCGGGAGCGGTTGGTCCGGTGCTCGCCGCGGTCAGCTGACCCGGATCTCGGCGATCCTGAGGCCGAACGGATACTGGGCCTGGATGTTCGACAGGCGCGGCAGCTGGGTGAAGTTCACGATGACGAATTGTCCGGTGGGTGGTCCGTCTGCTCCGGAGGGGATGGGCAGCGACACGGTAGGGGACGTGAATCCGCCCTGGGCGATCTGCTCCGCTCCCTCGAGCGTCGGCTGATCATTGACGAGCACGGAGAAACTCCCGCCCGCTCCGTTGAGCTGCTCGATGGTCACCTGGGAGATGGTCGACTCCTCCTCGAGCTGGACGACCAGTGCCAGATTGGTCGCCAGTCCGCCGAAGCTGTCGCTCGCGTACACCTGATTGCCCCAGAAGGTCGCCGGGTTGCCGTCGATGATCGACGGCAGGGTGACATCATTGGCCGCGTCGAGTCCCGGGTTGTCGGGCACCACACGGGTGATGCCGGTGATGACGGGAGTGACGGGAGCTTGGGTGGGTTCGGCGGTGGCAGTCTCTGCCGGGGCCGGCGCTGTGGCGTCCTCCGTAGCGGGAGCGGCGCTGGAGCGCTCCGTCGCGGGGTCGGCGACGGGGTTGCCGTTGAAGATGGATCCGAGCTGCGTCGCCGCGAGGACCACCGCCACGACGAGGACCACGGTCAGCACGACGCCCACGAGGACCCGGGTGAACCTGCGGCCGTTGCTGTCCTCGTCGTCGTACTCGTCCCGACCGGTGTCGTCGTACCCGTCGCTCCCGTCGCTCCCGTCGCTCCCGTCGCGCCCGTCCCTGTCGTCCCTGTCGTCCCTGTCGTCCCTGGCATCCCTGTCGCCCGAGAGCGGGAAGAGGGAAGCCGCGCGGGCTGACGACGACGGCGACGAGGAGGCCGCGGCCGTTCCGGCTGCCAGGCCTGCCGCTCCCGCTCCGGCACCTGCTCCTCCGACGCCCGATGGGTGGTCTGCGTCCTCGGATCGCCGGTGCGGCTCGTCGACGGAGGATCCTCCCGGGCGGCGGTTCGGCGGCGGCGGGACGCGGTGGGAGGACGGTCGGTGGTCGGGTGCCGGCTCCGCGTCGACGGGCGGAAGGTCCGAGGTGTCGTCCTGCCGGGATTCTTCCGCGCCGTGGCGTGCGAAGCGTTCGCGGAGACCCGAGAGACGTGGCCTTCGCTGGTGCCGGGAGTCGTGGTCGTCCTCGTGGTCGTCGTCGTAGGACTCGGGTTCGGTGGATCGCGGGCCACCGAAGATCTCCGAGCCGAGGGTGTCCGTGAAGAACGGCTCCACGAAGGGCTGGTCCTCCCGCGGGGGATCCTGCTGGACGATCAGGTCCAGCATGTCCGCTGCCGGGGTGCGGTTGGTGACGAGGTAGGTGCCGGCGTCCGTGATGCCGAGATCGAGGACCTGGATGGCACTGTTCCTGTCACCGGTGGCCAGGTCGCGAGCGCTGGCCGCCACCTGCGAGGCGTTGCCGGAGGAGGCGACGAGAATACTGACGGGCCGGTTGAGGACCTGATCGACGCCGTCGAGCACGAGATCCTTCTCAGCAGATGCCAGGACGTAGGCGGTCACCTTGTACCGGCCGCCCAGCACTGAACCGACGTCTACTGCTTCTGGCACGTGTTCCTCCCGCGAGCATGGCTGATTTTTACCCATGCTACCGGTCAGCCCGGCGTTTTCCGGGCGGCTGGGTCAGGCGCCGCTCCGGCGGAAACGCGCGAGGAGAGGGCCTGCGAATTCGTCGAGTTCGCGGACCCGGAGCAGTTTCAGCATGCCCAGGTACACCACTCCCATCAGCACACCGCCGATCGCGAGCACCAGCAGGGCGTTCAGCTTCGACTGCCAGAGGAAGCCGTCGGCGTCGTAGCCGCCGAACGCCCAGCACAGCGCCGTACCGGCGACTGCGGCGACGATCCCGGCGACGGCCAGGCGGACATGGACGTCGAAGACGTGCCCGGCACCGTAGCGGCCGATGGACCGCGTGAGGAAGGTATGACTCACGGCGACCGCGATGACGTTGCCCAGCGAGTAGGCGACGGCCAGCATGGGGACAATCAGCCGTGGGTCGAACATGCCGGCGACGAGGGCCAGCACCACCCCGACGACAGAGAGGACCAGCTGGATCTTCAGGGGAGTCTTCACGTCCTCGCCGGCGTAGAAGACCCGGGTGAGGAAGAAATTGGCGCTGAGGAACGGTGCCCCGATCGCAAGGATCGCGATGATGACACCGTTCAGGGCGGCGCTCTCGGCGGACTCGCTGAAGAGGACGCCGAGGGGTCCCGCGAAGGCCAGCAGTGCGGCCGACCCGAACACCGTCGCGACGCCGATGATCCGCAGCCCCTGGGACAGGGTCGCGCGGACCGCGGGGAGGTTGCCGTCCGCGTGTGCGGAGGACAGCTGGTTGAACATGACCGTGGCCAGGGACAGGGCGATGACCGCGTGCGGCAGCTGGTACACCATGGAGCCGAACTCGAGGTTGGTCAGACCGGCGATCTCGACGGGTGGATCCTGCGCGAGCAGGGCAGGGCGGGCATCGGTGGCGATCGTGGCGACGCGCTGGTTGACGAGGTAGAGGCCGTTGCCGATCAGCATCGTGACGATCGTGACGGAAGCGAGCCTGCCGGTGCGGCCGAGCCCCGTTCCGCGCAGGCCGAACTTCGGCCGCAGCCCGAGACCGAGCCGCTTGAGGGGGATGAACAGCACGAGGGCCTGGATGACGATACCGAGGGTGGTGCCGCCGGCGAGCAGCAGGGTCTGCGTCGACGTCCAGGTGTCGGGACTGTGCCGCTCTGCCTGCTCGCTCCCCATCAGGAGGATGAAGACCACCAGGAAGGCGATCGACACGATGTTGTTGACCACCGGCGCCCACATGTACGGACCGAAGGATCCGTTCGCGTTGAGGATCTGCCCCGTCACCGCGTACATGCCGTAGAAGAAGATCTGCGGCAGGCACCAGAACGCGAAGGTGGTGGCGAGGGCGAGCTTCTCACCCGTGAAGCTCGTGGTGACCCCGACGATGACGGGGGCCGCGAGGGTCGCGACGACGGCGAGGACCAGGAGCGCCATGGCCGCGAGGGTCAGGAGCCGGCTGACGTAGTCCGCGCCGCGGTCTGGTTGGCGGCTGGCCCTGATGATCTGCGGGACCAGGACGGCGTTGAACACGCCGCCGGCGAGCATGAGGTAGAGGAAGTTCGGGAGGTTGTTGGCCGAGGTGAACAGGTCCGAGACCTGGCCCGAGGCGCCGATGGCCGTCGCGAGCAGTGCCACCCGGACGAGACCGAGGATCCGGGAGACGAGCGTCCCGGCGGCCATGATGGCGCTCGACCGGGCGGTCGAGCCGCTGCGGGGGGCGGACGGATCGTCGCGGACAGGCTCTCCGGCGTCCTGGAGGGGGATCGAGGCGGTGTTCGTGTCAGACATCGCTTCCCATCGTCTCACCCCAGGGCACGACGACTGCGCGGCGGGTCGCCAGGGAGCGGCAGTATGGGCGCGGCTGACTCAGAGGTGTTCGGGAAGGACTTCGCGGGCGAGGTCGGCGATGCGGCGCTCGTTGGGGAAGGACAGCCGGCGGCCCAGCTCCTGCAGCGGTACCCAGGCGACGTCGACGGCCTCGTGGTCCGGATCGTTCTCGATCGTCAGGTACCCGCCGGTCGCGATGAGGAGGTAGTGGTGCACCGTCTTGTGCACGCGGTGACCGCTGACGGTGAACCAGTAGTCGATGCTCCCGAGCGCCGAGACGATCCTGCCCTCGATGCCGGTCTCCTCGGCGATCTCGCGGACCGCCGCTTCCTCGTTGTTCTCCACACCTTCCGGGTGGCCCTTCGGCAGGCACCATTCGAGCCGTCCACCGCGGTTGAGCCGGGCGATGATGGCGACGTCGAGGGTCTCCCTGGAGGCGTCGATGACGATCCCGCCGGCCGAGACCTCCTCCACCGTGGGGAGCTGGTGCTGCACGGCAGGCATACCCGTGGTTCCCATTGACACTGTCAACGGGGTGCGCTTCGGAGCACTCGGAACGGGCCGGTCCATACCGACCACTCTAACGATCTTTAAGCGGAGGCGATGACGGCGCAGCCCGGTGCGAAGCCGCCGGCGAGCCCGGGCCGCAGCTGTCGCGGACCCGCCCACGGTGTGGGAAACCGCGCCCCATCTGGCACCCTTAGGGGACTATGGCGCACCTGCTGGACACCTCGACACTCACCGCACCGCTTCCTCCCGTTGTCCTCGAGATCGGCGAGCTCTTCGACGCTGCGGGTCACGAACTCTCCCTCGTGGGCGGGCCCGTGCGGGACCTCTTCCTCGGCCGCGTGTCACCGGACCTCGACTTCACCACGGACGCCGACCCCGACCGCACCATCGCCCTCATCAGGCGTTGGGCGGACGCCTACTGGGAGATCGGCCGCGCCTTCGGCACCATCGGTCTCCGCAAGGACGGCTTCCAGATCGAGATCACCACCTATCGCGCCGAGGCCTATGATCCGGCGTCGCGCAATCCCACCGTCGCCTTCGGCACGAGCCTGGACGAGGACCTCGTGCGGCGTGACTTCACGATCAACGCGATGGCCCTCCGCCTGCCGTCCCTGGAGCTCGTGGACCTCTTCGGCGGCGTCCGTGATCTCCATGCCGGGATCCTCCGGACACCCGGCGCGCCCTCGTCGTCGTTCTCCGACGACCCGCTGCGCATGATGCGCGCCGCGCGTTTCGTGTCTCAGCTGGGCGTCACCGTCGCACCCGACGTGGCCGAGGCGATGACCGCCATGGCGGAGCGCATCTCCATCATCTCGGCGGAGCGGGTCCGCGACGAGCTGGTGAAGCTGATCCGGGGGGCGGCACCGGACGAGGGGATCGACGTCATGGTGGGCACCGGCCTGGCGGACCATGTCCTCCCGGAGGTCTCGGCCCTGCGCCTCGAGACGGATGAGCACCACCGCCACAAGGACGTGTACCAGCACTCCCTCACGGTGCTGCGGCAGGCCTGCGAGCTGGAGACGGACGACGACGGACCGGTTCCCGCACCCGACGTCGTCCTGCGCCTCGCCGCGCTCCTGCACGACATCGGCAAGCCCGCCACCCGCAAGTTCGAGCCGGGCGGTGCGGTCAGCTTCCGTCATCACGACGCCGTGGGAGCGAAGCTGACGGGCAAGAGGCTCCGCGCGCTGCGGTTCGACAACGACACCATCAAGGCCGTGTCCCGTCTGGTCGAGCTGCACATGCGGTTCTACGGCTACGGAGAGGCCGGCTGGAGCGATTCCGCGGTGCGGCGCTACGTGAGCGACGCCGGCCCCCTGCTGGAGCGCCTCCACCGCCTGACGCGCTCCGACGTCACGACACGGAACCGGCGGAAGGCCGAGCGCCTGGCCTTCGCCTACGACGACCTCGAGACCCGGATCGCCGCGCTGGCCGAGCAGGAGGAGCTGGACGCCATCCGCCCCGACCTCGACGGCGGGCAGATCATGGATCTGCTCGGCATCCGGCCCGGACCCGTGGTGGGCCGCGCCTACCGGTTCCTGCTCGAGGAACGCATGGAGCACGGCCCCCACGACCCGGCCGCCGCCGAGACCAAGCTCCGCCGGTGGTGGAGCGAGCAGCCCGAATCCCAGGAGAGCACACCATGAAGCCCATGACAGGCGCAGCAGCACCGGATCTCACCCCGGCCGGGACGCCCCTGCCGAAGCTGTGGCTCCTCCGGCACGGCGAGACGGAATGGTCCCGGGACGGCCGCTACACCGGCCTGACGGATCTCCCGCTCACCGAGCACGGTGAGGAGCAGGCCCTGGCCGCGCGTGGGCATCTCGAGGGAGTCGACTTCGACCTCGTGGTCACGTCACCGCTCCAGCGCGCCACCCGCACGGCGGAGCTCGCCGGCTTCCCCGATGCCGAGATCCTTCCGTTCGCCCATGAGTGGGACTACGGCGACAACGAGGGCCGCAACAGCGCGACGGTCCGCGAGGAGAATCCGGGCTACCTCATCTGGGACGACGGCGTGCCGAACGGCGAGACGCTCGACCAGGTGTCCGAGCGCGCTGACCGCGTGATCGCCAGGATCCAGGCCGGTTGCGGTACTCCCGCCGACCGTGAGCCCGGGGCGAAGCCGATCGAGAACGCCCTGCTCGTGGCCCATGGGCACTTCCTGCGGATCGTCGCTGCACGGTGGCTGCAATTCGGAGCGATCGAGGGACGCCGCCTCGTCCTCGGCACCGCCGCCGTCTGCGCGCTCGGCTGGGACAAGCGCACGCCGGCGATCGTGCACTGGAACCTCTGACCCGCTGAACCTCCGCCACCGCCACCGCCACGGATCGGGAGGCGCTCGCCTCTGCCACCGCCGTCAGATCGACGGATCGCCGACGCCGCCGCCACGGATCGGGAGCCGTCGCCGTCGTGCACCGACGGGTGCTCAGCCCGCCGGGGTGCGCCGCACGAACCGGCGCAGCACCGCCTCCACCGGGCCGGTACCGAACCGCGCCAGGATGAGGTGGCTCGCGCCCAGCTGGAGTGCGTAGAGCCCGACGACGACCGCCGGCACCGCCGGAACGGGGATCCGGTCCGCCAGGCCGAAACCGTAGCCCGTGAAGACGAGGCACAGCATCACCGACTGCCCGAGGTAGTTGCTCAGCGACATGCGGCCCGCATCGGCCATCGCCCTGCCGAGCGCACGCCCCGGCCGGCTGCGGAGCAGGAGGAGGAAGGCCGCCGCGTATCCGATCGTCACCAGCGGCGAGGCCGCGACCGACAGGCCCGTGGCGAGCAGTGACAGCCCCTCGCCGCCCTGCCGGCCCAGATGGGCCTGCAGGGCAGAGACGGCCAGGCCCGGCGGCAGAGCCACCACGGCCACGCGCACGAGGACGCGGCGCGACGGTGGGTGCGGCCGCAGGACGCCCCGCTCCGCGAGGGCGGCACCCGCATGGAATGCGGCGAGGGCGAGGGGCCCCTGGAACAGGACGACGGACGGCAGGAGTGCACCGTACATGCCGGCGTTTGCGACGAAGGCCTCGCCGGGCGTGTCCGACGCGGTCCCCGGTCCGATGACGGCCGCCCCGCTTCCCGCAGGTCCGGCGGCCAGGACGAGGAGTGCCGATCCGATGATGAGCAGCGAGACCCCCGCGGTGATGGCGGCGGCAGTTCCCCACCTCGCTCTCGTCGTCATGGTGCGGGTGGCGAGCAGGAGCGTCCCCGCAAGCGCGTAGGTCACCAGGATGTCCCCGTAGAACAGGGTCAGACCGTGCAGGAACCCGAGGACGCCCAGGGCGGCGAGTCTCCGGCCGACCACCCGGACGGTGTGTGGCGCTGTCGAGTCCCGCTGCACCACGAAGCCGTAGCCGAAGAGCAGCGAGAACAGCAGGTAGACCTTGCCCTCGACGAACGTCGCGACGAGGAACCGCACCGCCTGGTCCGGGACCGGGCCTTCCGCCGGACCGCCCCGCGGGCCGGACGGGTCCGCGAAGAACCAG